>JALYIM010000138.1 GCA_030775785.1 Acidobacteriota bacterium | reverse complement strand
TCTCTAACTCCGTAGTTGATTGCCGCTTGCAGTGTTAACACGTCAGGCTCCGAGGGCGCCATCACTGAAACCACAGCCTTCGGGAACACCAGATGCAACACTCCTGCCAACGGCCATCCATCGCCAGCCTCGAGCAGTTGCGAGGAAACAATTGCCACGTCAAAATGGTGCTGAGTAATAGCGAGCAGAGCGGTAGGAAGATCGCGAGCTACGATCGTGGTAAACCCCTGATCGGCAAGCGCTGACTGCAATCTGGATAGAATTCCCATATCCACATGCACGAGCAACGCCATCCGAGGCATCTTTCCTGATGTTGTTTTCGCGATCATTTGAACGGTCCAATATCTCGGCATCTGGAAATCAGCCGGTTCAAAGCTGAAATCAAGTCTTTCAATTCAACTGGTTTGTGCGCCATGTAATCCACGCCCATATCGAGCGCGGCGCGGGAATTTGCCATGCTTGCAAAGCCGGTACATATCACCACTGCGGGCTTTGGCTGTGATTTCAAGGCAGCGCGCGCAACTTCCAAGCCAATGTCTTCCTTCTCCATGTTCAGATCGGTTATCACCGCGTCGAAATGTCCGTTGCGGTCCAGGAGATCAATCGCTTCCGCGGACGACTGCGCCGTGGCCACTTCATAACCTTCCCGTTCGAACACGAGCCGCAATGTTTGCAGGATGCTGCTCTCGTCATCCACGAGCAGCACAGAGCGTTTTAGGGCCATGGTATGCATTCCGGAAGGAGACTAAAAATATAGCATCTTTTGAGCAGAGCGGCACCACCAACTGCGGGATTTCACTCAGAGGACGGCGAAAAACGGCTACGAATCAGCTCTGCGAGCGACGAGCCGATAAAGGGCCGTTTTAATTTCGTCGAGGTCAACCGGTTTGAAGGCGAAGTAATCCACACCCAAAGCCAAAGCTGCTCGCAACCTTTCCACTGTCGGATGACCGCTATACATCACTACTGCCGGCGCGCGCACCAGCTTTTTGGCTTGGCGTACTAGTTCCAGTCCGAGACCTTCGCGTCCCAAACTGAACTCAGTAATAATGGCATCGTAATTATTCTGCTCAATAGACTTTTGAGCGGTCTGCAGGTTCGGGGCCGACTGAACTTGAAATCCGGCCTCTTCCAAAATCGTCTTAAACGTATAGAGAATGCCTGGCTCGTCTTCCGCTAATAGAATGTTGGCCATGGCTCGAGCACGTTGACCCATAAATCGAAGTCGCTTACAGAATACACCTTTGAGTGGCCTATTAGATGGGATTCGGCCCCGCCCTGGTTGTACTGTTGGCTCTGGCTTTTAGCTCCTAACTTGAAGCGTAAAAAAACTTAAGTCATTAAACTTAAGAGCCAGAGTTGAAACCTGAGTTAACTCTTTCGCTCTGTATCCTGGTGGAGTGTAACGGAAGCTGACGAAGCACCCTCGCTGCCAGGCCTGAATACCAATCCACCTTCTGACTCTTCCGTAGGCACTCCGGCTAGCTCGCGTTTGTGATTTTCAATTGCACGCAGCTGTTTAATGATTACGGCCTCTCTCTTGACGTACTCTTTTTCGGAGATTTCTCCCGACTCCAGTTCCACCTGCAACTCCAGTAGGCGCTCTTTGATCGGAGCGTCGTCGGTATATTCCTCTTCGGCGACTTTTGCCAAGGTGCGAAAAACGAAGCCTAGTCCAGAGAGCGGAAGCATCAGCAGATCATCCAGGAGCAACATATAAACGCCTCCACCTGCGAAAACCTAGGTCGCGCTGACCCGTTCCAACTTCAGTCGAATGTTCACAAAATTATAAGGCGGCCACGGGCCTGTGTATTTAAATTTCAGGCGTTTTCCATATTTTTTCGCAATCTTGTTCACAACGCCGTCGAACTCGGGCTCGCGCTTTCGTTCCACCAGAAACGCAGCATTCATGATCATCTTGTCGCCGATCGGTGGATTGTCACGGGAAGCCACGCAGACGCTCCGCAAGGCCTCATAAATTTCCCGCACGTATTGCGTTGAACGCTCCGCCATGGCTTTATCTATCATACGGCCCAACTGCATCCGTGCGAGATACGTAGACTGCAAGTGTTTGCGGATGATTTCCTGATGAAACTGCCTAATCTCTTCGTCTTCCCTCTGCAATTCTTCAATGATTTGTTCCCGGTCCCAATTGACCTTCAGACCAAACTCCAGCTTTCCGGACATCTGTTTCAAGACGTCCTTCAAGGAAGCATAAATGCTCTTTAGGACTTCGCGTATATCGTCATCGGTGCGAAAAACGGTGCCGAAACTCATTGGGATAATGGTATAGATTTTCATTACCGTTTCGATCACATGTTCATGAGCCAGCGCGTTCTCGCGCGTAGGGTCGAAAATGTATACCGAGGTGTTGCTAACCACGGCAGCTATGTCCTGGTAGCGGACGGTGTAGACCTGCTCTCCGGTGCCGCCGATTCCAATCTTTCCGAATGTGGTCTGATCTTTCGCCTCTACAATGCCGTAGACGTAACGACCGCCCTCTCCCTGAGCAGCGGTTGGTGGCGGGGGCTGATCGGCTATCTTGACGTGCAGGTCTTCTCTTCCTTCAGCCTTTACTTTGCGGGCCTTTTTCTGTGTTTTAGTGGCCATATGTATTTTCGGTTTTAGATCTGCAATGCAACCCGCTGAGAATGTCAGTTAGAGATGGGGAAAGTCAATCTAAACAAAGTGCCTTTCCCTTCTTTGCTTCGCACCTGAATCTTCCCGGTATGGTTCTCCACGATGCCTTTTACAATCCAAAGTCCCAGCCCAGTGCCTTTTTCACCTTTCGTGGTGACGAAAGCTTCGAACATTGTATCTCGCAGGGCCTTTGGAATCCCGCTTCCACTGTCGGCAATGCTGATCACTACCGAGCCATGCACTCCATCTTTGGCCGCTGAATACCTCGTTCTGAGTGTGAGCTCTCCGCCATCCTGCATGCTGTCCCGGGCATTCACCACCAGGTTAGACAACAACTGCCGGAATTGGTCCGCCGAACCCTTCATTGGTGGAATCTCGCCCAGCTTTTTATTCACCTCGACTCCGGCCTTCGAAAGCGGCCGCGCGAAAAGAGTGAGAGTATCGTCAACCACGCTGTTCAAGTCGAACGTTCCCACCTGCCCAGTATTTCTGTAGAGACCGAGCATCTGCCGAACGATGCGAGCAACCCGGTCTGTCTCATTCTTCAATACGTCATAGATTGGCTCGGACGCCGTATCCAGCTTTCCCTTGAGCAGGTAAATGGCATTCTTAATGGCTTCCATGGGATTGTTGATCTCATGGGCAATCGTTCCCGCGAGCCGGCCAGTGGCGGCAAATTTTTCCATTTCGAGCATGCGACGCTCGAGTTGAAGTTGCTCCAGTTTTTTCCAGGTGGAAAAATCTCTTAAGACGGTCACGGTGTAAGCCACCTGCCCCCGAGCATCGTAGATTTTGCCAGAGCGCGCGGCATACTCAATGTCTGCGTTCGAGGTTGGCTGAAAAAGATGCATGGACCGGTTTTCTTTTTCTGCAAACGAGAATGTAAAAGAAGTCAGATAAGCATCCAGCTTTGCCAGATTCTTAACTATCTGTGGTGCCCGGTATTTATCTGCCGAACCGAAAAGTTCTTTGGCGAGACGATCCAGCATGACGATCTTGGCGGAATTGTCGGCCACGACAATTGGGTCCCCGACGTTTTCGATAACCAGATTGAGACGGTCGCGGTCCAGGCGAACGGCTTCCTCTGCGGCGAGCAACTTATCTAGGTTGGCTCTGACCTCCTCGTCCGACTTGCGCAGGTCAGTTACATCGCGCATAACCGTCACCATGCCGGTGCGAGTTCCGTCTCTGACCGTGGTCGGGGCACAAACCGCCTCGAACAACACCTCCTCGCCTTCCATCACATCCACCAGGGTAAGGTCGCGGGAAGCATCGCTGGCGCTGACCACCATCGAAGAAAGAGCGGCGGAAAAGAGCAAATTGTTAAGCTCGACCGCGCGCCTTCCACCTTCGCTGACACCTTCCGGCACTCGGAAGAAGCGCTCCGCTGCCCGGTTCTGAATGATTACGCGATGTTGATTGTCGGTGAGGATGACCGGGTCAGCCATGCTTTGCATTACCGCACCCATGCGAGAGATAGTCACGTCCATTTCCCGCATTCGGTTGTAGTAATGATCGCCCTTGAACATCCGGCCAAGTTGACGATTCGCGCGCTCGACCAGATTCCTGACCTGGCGCAACTGATTCTGGCTGCGTTCCCGTCCAAGTTGAGCGATCACCAGGCTTGCATAGCCGCGCATTCCGCACGCTGAGCACACCTGTTCATGAACTTGCAATTTTCGTACCGCTTGAGAGTTCAGGACCGCCAGACAATCCTGCCGACGCTCGCTTTCTGCTTCCCGACAGCGGACGCGGCTGCGAAAAATCATGGGGCAGGCATAAAAAGAGCTGGCTTTCGCCCCGCGCACTTCAACCACGCCGGGTTGCATACTCTGCAAGGTTTTTATGACGGGATCTTCGCTGGCGAAAAACGAGAATTGGAAACGTTGCAGAGGTTGCTTTGCGAAATTAAGAGAAGCGGTGGGACGCAATTCGCCGGTTTCAAAATCAAGATCCAGAACTGCTGCGCGTGGGAAACCTAAAAATACGATTTCCTCTAAGAGGATGGAGAGGATTTCTTCCGTGCGCTCAACCGAAAGCAGACGCAACGGAGCAGACTCGACGGAAGAACGCTGGTCCACGAACTCGTCACGCTTTGGCCGCAGCAGTGGGCTGGCCATCCCGTCTGCTTCCCTCACTCAATCTCCCTAGACGCGGCGGCGCGCTCTGGTGCTTACCGGTCTTCGGACGGGGGCGCGAGAGATTCGCCGTGTGGTCTCCACCTCAAGTTCCGGCTCTTCCACCTCTGCCAAGACCGGCCGCGAAACCAATCCGGTGAGGCCAACCGCGTCGGCGTACTTCAAATAAGTATCGATTGAAGCTACGACCACACGCGCTTCAACCGTGATCAGGTCAATACCCACGAGTGAGATGCGCACCCAAGCGTCAATTACGATTCCTTTATCAAGAACACGGTCAAGTACGTCAATGAGGCTTGAACCGCCAGATACCCGTTCGACAGCCATGAACAGACCCTCCTGAAGTTAACTACGCTCTTCGATTGTTTCTCACCGGCCGGCCTGCTGGCGCTTTGCGCGGCATACGCTTAGCGGGCGGCAACGCGGCCGGAATGACGGGAGATTGCATAGTGAGATGGGGATCGTATTTCCACCAGTTCATGCCAATCTGCTCCGCTTTGTCCACCGAGCACACCAATAATCGGATCCGAATGGTCAGCAACTCCACATTCGCCAGCGAGACACGAATGTCGCCCGCAATGACCAGACCCTTGTCGAGGACGCGATCCAAAATATCAAGAAGGTTGGTTGTACTCGAGGCTGTCGCTACTCGGTCCATAAATTGGCTCTGTTACAAATCACAAAACTTCCTTGAGCTGCGGGCTGATGCTAATTGCTTAGTCAACCCATGTCAAACGTTTCCAAAAAAAATAAGGTTTGCACGAAGAGTGTGCTGCTGAGATTCCGCTGTGCAACAAAAAGTTGTCTCGTACAAATTCATTTGTCCAGCAAATGTCCCAGTGGGCCAAGGTCAATATTTAAATCGGCGGGCGTGAGTCCAAAATCGCGAGCTAATTCCTGGATCTTGACTTCCAAGTTCATCAGCGCCTCTCCCATTTTTTCAACTTGTTCGTCTTTCAAACTTCCACCCTCCATACGGCGAATTGCCTGCCGCTCGAGAAGCTGGCGCAACATTTCAACCAAACCCAACACTAATTTGGCCAGACCCTGTTCGAGGTTCTCGGGAGAGCAATCAAGGCGCAGGCTAGTGCCGGATGCTGCGTCCGGCTTGACTTGTTCATCGGCCGGTTGCTCAAAATCCGGCTCGGTTGTAGAGGGTCTGGAGGTTTTTTGCATTTCATTTCCAATCCACGGAGAAACTCGAGTGGGGTCTAAACTTTTGGCGCTTTACTTTCGAGAAACTCTGTCGCTGGCCACGGTCCGCTGGCCCTCATCTTAAACTTTTCAGGGACTTTCAGAGCAGTTATCGCTTGTTCGAATTCTGACAAAATATCTCGATCAACAAGCGCGAAGGTTCGTACCGACTGGGCCGAATTTCGTTGTCGCCAGTCTCTAATCAACGGCGCGACGGCCTCGTGAATAGCGATTGCCTGTTCTTCGAGTCTCTTCTGCGCAACCAGTCGCGATTGAAGATATGCGGTACCGGAAGGTTTTTCGTCACGGTCGTGTGGCACTTTTGAGTCTGCGGCCGAATTAAGAAACGAAATTTGCACTTCCATCTGCACCGCGTTGCTCACAACCATCAACCCATCGCGATATTTCTTTCCGTTCTTCTTCAGGTGATCGCGGACCTCGTCTTCATCGCCGAAGACGGTGGGAAATCGAAATGGAATGAGCGCCCGTTGCCGCAATACGTCTTGCAGGACAGCGTGGAAAGCCAGCGCTTCTTCGCGCGCCGCCAGACCCGCTCCAGTGTCCGCACTTGCAAGCGCGGCAACCAGACATTGCAACCCGCCATGTTCGATGACAGAGACTTGTCTACTTGCGAAACAGCTTCCCGGGACATTTAAGCGGCCGGCGGCTTCAGTTACGCAGTAGGCGAGCATGGCCATGAGGGCAATCTAAAAAGGGCTATTCGTTTCGCGGAGAGGCGACGCCAATGTGGCTCATGGCGGTTTCCACGGAAGTAAGAATCACATCCATGCCTAGATAAATAAGATCTACCCCAGCCAGAGAAATGATCAGACTCCCGCGAATTACCACGCCTGAGTTCAGAACATGATCGAGGATTTCCACTAGCGACACTTCGTCGTCGGGCGTGCTCGAAATCAAAGCTACATTGCTGCCCGCGCTTGGCATAGTCGTCTAAGCGCCAGAGCCTTCCCCGCGAGGAATGCGGGAAACAAAGGAATACGGGGGCCATGGTCCGCTGCTTTCAATTCTTTTTTCGTCCGACCATGATGCAGAAGTCTTCTTAAGAAGGGCACGGAACTTTTTCAGTTCCTGTCGCTTTAACAGCACGGAGGTTTGCCACTGCAAACCGCGCTGGCCCTGGCTGACCTTGCCTACCTCCGCGATGTCCACTGCAATGCGTTTCAGTTGGTTGGAAAAGTCCGCGAGTTGTCCGTCGTCCGTAGCTGCCGGGCGCTGGATCCTTAATGCAGCCTTAGCCTGCAGATAATCTCTGCCGGTTTTGGCGGGCGTGGCCACCACTGATGGCCTGCGAGGAACGCTGAACACCTTTACCCCCCACTCGTCGCAGCCCTTGATTTTTCGCAGGTCCGCTTCCAATATCTTCTTCTTTTCGCGAATGTGCGATTCCAACGAAGCGTCGCTTGAAAACACAGTGCCAAAACGCGCCGGCAGAATCTCGGTGACTTCCGCAATCGCGGCCACTACTTTCTGATGGCACACACTGGCATCCGTCAACCAGTCTAGATTTTCCATATTCGCAGACAGATTGTCGGCGAATTCTTCCCGCCCAACTCTCCCCACCCAGCACACTAGTCCAGCACATGGAACCATTTCAGCTGTCTTGCCACCGACGCCCTCGATCGCGCCGATGGTCGCTGAGTGCTTCGTGATTCCGTAAAGATACAGCGCTGGTGGTTGTTGCTTACGATTTAACCGAGCTGCCATAAATCATTTGTGGAAATACAAGATTCCGCTTCTTCGGCTCCCTGGAAAGCCATTGCAACCATAAACTTGCCCAGAATACGCATCTCTTTCAAGAGATGGCGGCGGCCTTCGCAATCGCTAGTGTACGGTGCCCTGCCAGTGTTTTCAACAATGGCGTCACTATCGGTGTGAGTGCGTGGAACTGCCGTATCCGCAAATGCTTGCACACACGAGACTAAAAGGTTTGTAAAGAATCTCGCCCCATACACAACGCGAATCGCTGCGATTCATCTAAGCAGCGAAGTGAATTGGTAAATCACGCTCCTTAAGGAGGAATATGAAGAAAAGTGTCCTGAAGTTGGTGGTTTGTACACTGTTTGCCGGACTGGCAACATCTTGGATGCTCGCCCAGGATTCCACTACCGTGTCAGACTCCAAGTCTGATGTTCGCACCATCACCGGCTGCGTCAGCAAAGGTGATAGCGCGGACGAGTTCATGCTCACGGGTAATGATGGAAGCACATGGGAAGTTCGAAGCAGCGCTGTGTCGCTCGGAGATCATGTCGGGCATACGGTCGCCGCGACCGGTGTTGTCTCGAATTCCAAGATGCACAACATGAAGGAAGACGCCAAAGATGCCGCAAAAGATAGTGGCATGAAGAAGAGCAACAATGAACACGGCCACCTGAAGATCACTGACGTCCAAATGGTCAGTGAAACCTGCCAGCGATAACATAGAACGAGGATTTCACCATGTGAGGCGGGCCTGTGGCCCGCCTTTTTTTATTACTAGAGGCCCTGCTCTGAAGTACTTTGCACGATCTCTTGGCACTATCTATGCTGATCACTACTTCGACCTTCTTACTCCAGGAAAAAAATAGTCATGCATTATTCATGTCGCTCGGCACTATTGTTTCTAATTATGGCTGGGTGCGCATTCGCTCAGTCGAACCCGAATTCGGTAGCCACTAAAACGAACGACTTCGGTCTTTACGAGTACACTTCCTTCGGCGCGAGCCACGACTCCTCCGGCGGATGGTCTAGTGAAATGGACTCCGCCATTGGTTATGACTTCACCAGGCATTTTGGCCTTAGCTTGGGAATTCCTTTTTATCTACTGACTACAACTACCCAAACCAGCTTGACCGGAACGCAGACGACGTCGAGCAATTATGGCTCCCTTGGCGATGTTTCCTTACGGGTAAATGCGAACAAAGGATCATCCATACTGAACTACTCGACTTCCCTCGGAGGCACGGTGCCTACGGGAGACACGAGCACTGGCATAAGTACCGGTCATGCCACCGTCAACTGGAGCAACCGTATCGAACGTAGCTTTAACATGGTCACACCATTTGCTGCAGCGAGCATCGGCAACAGCTTGACTAGCACTTCAAATATCGCCGCGCATTTACCACCCTGGGCGCAGTTTCAGAGTTTCGTGGCGGGGCCGGCCTCGATCTGCCAAAAGGCTTGAGCTTCGAAGGCTCCTTCTATGACGACGCGGGATATGGCAGTCAGAAGGTGTATAGCCATCACGTTCCTAAAGGTGTTTCCGGCTTATCAGGCTCCAAACACAACCGGCCATTCGACCAGAACTTTTTTACGCAGGGCTCGGCAAGCTTAGTCAGCGACCATGGGCTTACGGCAGATTTCTCAATCAACCCTTCCAGGCGCATAGATCTGGATTTCTCCTACAATCGCAGCATCACGTATGCCGACAACTCGACGTCTTTCACCATCGGTTATCGTCTCGGCCACCTCGGTGGAAATGGAGACAAGCAGTAATACGGGCATTGCTAGCACTACTACCCCCCGGGCGCTTGAGCGTTTCGGGGGATTTTGCTGAAGCGTTGTAAATTGCTCCGCACGCAATCTGTTTACGCACAATCCCGATTGATCGTGGTTCTGCGCTGTTCGCTCTCCCGGTGAACCCGTTCCGCTAACACCATAAGTCTGGTTCACCCCGAAATCCCGCTTTGAATGGGATGAATCCCGCAACCTGTCACCACCATCTACTGTGGCAGGTGCCTTATGGGAAACGCCTTTAAAACCGCTCTTTTGCTCACTGCGCTAACTGTGCTCCTGATGGGGCTTGGCCGTGTCTTCGGCGGAGAAAACGGCATGCTTCTGGCTTTGGGGATCGCGGCCGTAACCAATTTCATTGCCTATTTCTTTTCCGACAAAATTGCGCTGGCGACTTACCGCGCTCAACCAGTTACTCGCGAGCAACTACCGCGCGCTTACAACATTGTCGAACGCCTGACGCAGAAAATCGGGCTTCCGATGCCAGGGTTTATCTCATCCCAACCGATTCTCCCAATGCTTTTGCCACTGGACGTAATCCTCAACACGCGTCGGTGGCTGTTACCCAAGGTGTGCTCGATCTGCTCGGTGACGACGAACTTGAAGGCGTGTTAGCGCACGAACTTGGCCATGTTAACAATCGCGACATTTTGATCAGTTCAATCGCCGCCACAATTGCAGGAGCCGTAACCTTTGTTTCTCGATTTGGCTTTTTCTTCGGAGGCTCGAGCAGTCGTGAAGAACGTGAAGGTGGAGCGTTCGGCGGTCTACTCATGTTGATTCTGGCTCCGCTGGCGGCGATGCTTATCCAGTTAGCGGTTTCCCGTTCGCGCGAATATCAGGCTGACGCTACCGGTGCGCATTTCACTGGTAATCCCTACGCCTTGGCCAGTGCATTGGCAAAACTCGAAGCTTATTCCCGAAGAGTGCCAATGCTGGCAACGCCTTCTACTGCTCACTTATTCATCATTCAGCCATTTCTTGGAATGAATTTTGGCAGCCTTTTCTCCACCCATCCTCCCATTGCTAAGCGAATTGAACGCCTCACAGGACGACCGGCAGAATTTGGGGAAGTCCAGGGACGAAGCTATTAGAGCGGTGACGTTCGTAATGCTGCCTAATCGCGGGAACCTAGCCGCCCCATAGTAAAATCACTGGGATGTCTCCTGAAATCGCCACTGCAGCATGTCATCGCGCAATCCTTCTCGAAAATGCTCTCCGCAAAGTCATTCGTGGCAAGGATGAGGTAATCCGCCTCGCTCTCGTTTCGATGATGGCGCGCGGGCATTTGCTGATTGAAGGTGTGCCGGGAGTCGGGAAGACAACCCTCGCGCAGGCTCTGGCGCGTGCCCTCGATTGCACTTTTCAGCGGATTCAGTTCACCAGCGACATGCTTCCGTCCGATGTCGTCGGAATTTCGATCTATTCATCGCTGGTACAAGAATTCGAATTCAAGCGCGGACCGGTGTTCACCAACATTTTGCTGGCCGACGAGATAAATCGCACTACGCCCAAGACGCAGTCCGCTTTGCTTGAGGCGATGAACGAGGGCCAGGTTACAGTAGACTCTCATTCCCATCCTCTGCCGCAACCATTTCTCGTAATCGCAACGCAGAATCCTGTTGAGCACCACGGCACGTATCCGTTGCCGGAGTCGCAGCTTGACCGTTTTCTCATGCGGGTGCGGATGGGCTACCCCGATAACGCCGCCGAGCGAGAAATTTTGCGTTCCAAGGCCGGGACTTCGCAGCTACAACTCCTGGAACCAGTCATCACCGGGGCCGATGTGCTCGAAATGCAGCACGCGGTCACACAGGTGCGGGTGGATGATTCGCTGGTCAACTATGCATTGGCCATCGTAGACAAAACTCGCGACTCAAAACACTTTGCTTTGGGTGTTTCTCCTCGCGGATCGCAAATGTTGTATCGCGCTGCCCAAGCCATGGCTTTTCTTGATGGACGTACCTTCTGCGTTCCAGAAGATTTCAAGCCCTTGGTAGTGCCAATTTTTGCTCACCGCGTAGTGGTGAATGGGCTCTATTCTTCCACGCTGAAGAAGTCCGAACAGGCCGAACAGGTCATTCAAGAAATTGTGGAGACTGTCCCAGTTCCCATTTAAGCCGTGGCCGATGGTGAAAAAACTGTTTCGTCGGACTTACCCCTTCACCTCGTCACTGACTACGAAAAAGCTCTTTAGTTGTGCCCGTCCAAACGAAGTTGTGATGGCACAGTCCGTCGCGTCTCTCCCGACTGCCATCAGCACCCGTCCTATCCGTGGGATGTTATGTCTGGCGTCGAACGTCCACCAACGATCTTCCAGATAGACTTCGAACCAGGCGCTGAAATCCATCGGACTCGGCGCAACAATCACGCCGATATCTCCCAAGTATCCGGTGGCATAGCGCGCGGGGATATTCAGCGCCCGGCAAAACGTGATGGCAAGGTGCTGGAAGTCGCGACAGACGCCCACCCGCTCGGTGTACACGCCCAAAGCTGTGCGAATGGGATTAGCGAAATGATATCCGAATGTAACTTTGCTGTGCACCCAGGTGCACACCGCCTGTACACGCCGAAATCCTTTGGGAGCGCCGCCGAAAAGTTCCGAGGCTGTGTTCGACAACAAATCAACCTCGCAGTAACGGCTGTTCATCAGATAAGGCAAAACTTCCACCGGCAGGTTTTCGATGGGAATCTCTCTGGCATCGAGATTCTGCACATCAGGCTCGCCCGAATCCTCAATCAGGGTTGAATTATGAAGGCGAATCCTGCCCGCCGGCGCCACCAGACGGCACCCATGATTGCCGAACCCATCCTGATAATTCTCGATGTTCACAACCGGGTCGGTTCTCAGGTAGTCGGGCTCTCGTAAATATATGGTTCGCGATGGATGTACGTTCAGAAGAGTGACAATCGGCACTTCGGACGTGGTCTCGAAGTGGATATCGTAACCAAGTCGAATCAACATAAGTTCGAAACTATTCCTAATTCAGTCATGAGATGCCGAAGCTATCATGCTTTTAGTTGTTTGCTCTACACTCTTTTTGCGTGCACCTTATCATAAGTTCAGCCTACACAATCGGTGTATCATTCGTTAGATTCAAACTTCGAGCTTCATACTCTAAACAACGGGGTAAAGAGTGACATATTGCCTGGGAATTATGACGCAACAGGGGTTGGTACTGGCCTCCGATTCGCGAACCAATGCAGGCTTTGATCAGGTGAATGTGTGCCGCAAAATGCATACTTTCGTTCAACCTGGCGAACGTGTGTTCGTAATTCTGTGTAGCGGAAGCTTATCCATAAGCCAATCGGTGATCACCTTACTGCATGCTGATTTCGACGCTGGACGTGGCCTCGGCCAGGCTAATTCGCTCTATGATGCCGCCCGCATCGTGGGCGACTGCGTTCGCCGCGTTTCTGACATTGATCGTGCCTCACTGGAACGCGATTCGTTCAGCTTCAATGTCCACTTGCTGCTCGGCGGGCAGGTAAAAGGGCAAGAGCCTAATCTCTATCTGATCTATCCCCAGGGAAATCCGCTGGCGGCGACAGAAGATTCTCTCTATCTGCAGTTGGGAGAGTGCAAATATGGGCGTCCAATCTTAGATCGTGGCATTCAGGCGACAACCTCCCTCGAAGTGGCGGCCAAGTATGCGCTCTTGTCGCTGGATGCAACCATGCGATCGAACGTGACGGTCGGACCTCCCTTCGACTTACTCTTGTACACAAAAGACAGTTTGAAAGTGGACCGCTACCGACGAGTTTCTGCTAGCGATAAGGACTTAGGACTGATTCACTCCAGTTGGGAACAGTCGCTCCGGCGCGCAGTGGAGCAGTTGCCGGACATTGAATTTAAGGCCGCAAGCAACGGAAACTCGACGGCAAGCGTCACAGAAGCCGCGCGGTCCGGACGGTAGCTAGAATCACAGTCACGGGACTTCGCGATAGGGAGCATCGCTTTTCCTGATCTTCGAGCTTACCGCGATGCGGTATTCTTGAACCGCGCAAGAACCGGTCCCCCCGGAGTTCCATCGCCGAACGTTTTTGACCGTTGGAACCTATGATTATTGAGACGGATGCCTCCGAACAAAGCGCACAGGAAGCCTTCCGCAAATATGAATTTAACGGTGCCTACGATGAAATGTTCCGCACCGTAGACCATCCTCGAAAACAATACCGCCAACTGTATACCCAACTCCTCAGCCTGGGCGGCGGAGAACTTCGCCGCAGCAAGCATGAAGCCGATCAATCATTTTTTAATCAGGGAATTACGTTCACGGTTTACGGTAATGACAAAGGGACCGAGCGGATTTTTCCTCACGACCTGCTGCCCAGAATCATCACTGCAGCGGAATGGGAAACCATCGAGCGCGGACTGACTCAGCGCATTACAGCCCTCAACCTTTTCCTGAAAGACGTTTATCACGAAGGCAAGATAATCGAAGATGGCGTTGTGCCGGCCAGCATTATCTACACCTGCAGGCATTACCGCCGCGAGATGCGTGGAATCAAAGTGCCGCGTGACGTTTATGTCACTGTCGTTGGCACGGATTTAATCCGCAGCCCAGATGGAAACTTCGTGGTTTTAGAAGACAATTTGCGCGTCCCGAGCGGAGTGTCTTATATGCTGACCAGCCGCAGGGTGATGAAGCAGATTTTTCCTGCGCTGTTTCGCAAGTGCCGGGTGCGTCCCATCGAACAATACGGCCAGGCGTTGCTCTCCACTTTGCGTTCGTTAGCACCTGATGGACGTTCCGAGCCGACGGTGGTTTTACTGACGCCCGGCGCTTACAATTCTGCGTATTTCGAGCACACCTACCTCGCGCGCCAGATGGGAATTGAACTTGTCGAAGGCCGCGACTTGCTGGTCCATGACAACGTTGTTTATATGCGGACCACGTTCGGCCTCCAACGAGTGGACGTCATCTACCGTCGTATTGATGACGACTATCTTGATCCGCTAACATTTGAGAGTGGCTCCGCACTGGGAGCCGTCGGCCTTTTTAACGCTTATCGCGCTGGAAACATCGCTTTCGCCAACGCGCTTGGAACCGGCGTCGCGGACGACAAGGCTATCTACTCTTATGTTCCCCAGATCATCCGCTATTACCTCGATCAGGATCCGGTCCTTGAAAATGTTGAGACTCTACTGATGTCAGACCGGGCGCAGCGCGACCACGTTTGCGACCGACTGGATCAGTACGTGGTCAAAGCGGTGGGCGAGTCTGGCGGCTACGGCATGTTGATCGGTCCTCACAGCACGCAAGAACAGCGTAACGAGTTTAAAGAAAAAATCCTCGCGGAGCCGCGCAACTATATTGCACAGCCCACCATTAATCTCTCAACCGCCCCGTGTTTTGTTGACGGCACCATTGAGCCGCGCCATGTGGACCTGCGTCCTTATGTTTTGTATGGGGAAAATATCACGATTGTCCCAGGCGGCCTTACCCGCGTTGCATTGCGCAAGGGATCCCTGGTAGTGAATTCTTCGCAGGGTGGCGGTTCCAAAGATACCTGGGTTCTGCAAAACTAATCGGAGATGAGCTCTTCATGCTTTCACGCGTTGCCGACAGCCTCTACTGGATGAGCCGCTACTTCGAACGAGCCGACAATGCATCACGCGTGCTGGAAGCTACCTATGGGCTCATTCTGAATCCGGCAAAGTTTTCTACAGAAGAAAGATGGTTTCGAGCGGTCACTTCGCTGGCTCCGGGCGCCGCATCCGAAAACGTTGACCCGCAACATGCGTTGTTTCTACTAGTGGCCGATCCCGAGGGAACATTTTCGATTGTCAAATGTATCGGGGGTGCGCGCGAAAATGCCCGCCAAGTGCGCGAAGAAATTAGTTCCGAAATGTGGGAGCACCTCAATCGCCTATTCCATGATGTGACCGGAAGCGACCTTCAGGCCCAAGATGATGCCGGCGCAATGCAGTTAGTGAGTTTGGTGAGGCAGGGATCCTACCGGTTTCACGGAATCACCGATACCACCATGAATCACGGTGAAGGATGGCATTTTATCCAACTGGGCAAATTTATCGAGCGCGCCTGCAATCTCTGCATTCTTCTTGATGCTTATTTTTCCCTCGATAAGCACGCCGATGACCTCGATTGGGTCGGTCTTTTGACCAGTTGCGCCGCCTTTGAAGCATACTGCAAGGCGTGTACCGCGGAACTCAAACCCGAGCGTATAGCCGATTTCATTCTGTTACAGCCGGAGTTTCCATTTTCAGTTCGCTACTCGCTCGACAGAATGCACCAGGCACTCACTTCAATCGGCAATCTTTCTCTGAGCCGCAGGACGGGAAAAATCGAAAGATTGATCGGACGCCTGCGGTCCGCGGTCGCCTATGTGCAGATCGCCGACGTCATCCGCGGAGACTTGCACAAATATCTTGCAGGAATTATCGAGCAGTGCCGCGACCTGCATGCAGCGGTGAATGAAGTTTATATCGAATATCCCATTGAGGTCGCTTTCGAGTCCTGATGTTCTACGCCGTCCGACATTTCACGCGCTATCGCTACAGCCGCCCTGTCTGGCAGAGCATGATGGAGGTGCGCATGCATCCCAGGAGCGAAGGCATCCAGCGCTGTTTCATATTTCAGTTGTCGGTAAATCCGCGCGCCAGAATTTTTTCCTACACCGACTGCCGTGGGAATCTGGTGCATCACTTCGATCTGCCATCTCAACATCGCCAACTCACTATTGTCTCGGACGCGCTGGTAAATATTGACGCTCAGCAACCACTTGTGGAGTCCATGGAATATTCGGCTTGGGACGAACTTGAAAAACAGATTGAGCAAAAGGATTACTGGGACATGCTCATGCCCAGTCATTTTGCGCGCACTTCGCCGGAACTGGAAGAGTTGGCGAGCGAGATCGGAGTGAATCAACGCGAGGGGCGCAGTCCGCTGGCATTTCTCCACGATCTGGTATCCGGCGTGTATAGAAGTTTTACCTATGTAAAGAAGAGCACGTCAGTAAATTCACCCATCGAATTGGCTCTTCGGTCACGGCAGGGCGTATGTCAGGATTTCGCGCATATCGCGATCGCGTTGATTCGCAATGCGCAGATTCCATGTCGCTATGTGAGTGGATACCTCTATCACGGTGGCGAAACCAATGATCGGTCGGCGGACGGAGCAACCCACGCGTGGGTGGAAGCATTGCTTCCGAGCTTGGGATGGGTGGGATTCGATCCCACGAATAATCTTGTCGCAGGCGAACGCCACATCCGTACTGCGGTCGGACGAGACTATGCGGACGTGCCGCCAACCATGGGAACTATGAAGGGAAAATCCGACACCGAATTGCAGGTGAGAGTGCGGGTTACACCCTCAGAAGCCGTGCTTCCTCCTGACGAGGAATTTGCGGCGGATGAAGAATGGTCCCAGTTCATTCACGAAGACCAGCAGTCGCAGCTGAAACACGCCCAGCACCAACAACAGCAGTAGTTAATCCCAATCCGATACTACAAATGAAATTCGCGCGATGAGTTTTGAACCCAGCGCGCGAAATTACCGCTCTGCATTATGTTCCTAGAAAGTCCCTCCGGGAGGACACACCTTCGCCGGGCCCGTAAACTTTCCGGCATTCGAGAACTTGCCTCCAGCTGAAATGGACGGAGTAGTTTTCGCGTTGAAGAACCATCCAAAATACGCTAACTCCTGCAAGTGGTAGATGTAGTTGTTGCTCATCTTGACCGAGGGCGCCAATGAACCGCTTAATGGATCACCGTTCTCGAGATTTGACTGGCATGCGCTGACTTGTCCGATTCCGCCCCAAGCTGGAACAGCATTTCGGCCATAAGGATCGTCCATCCATTCGCCGATTTCATGAGCGGCGATAGATGTGTCGGAAACAGTTGTGCCGAAAATCCCAGTTTGATCAAATTCCATCGGGGAATAAGTTTGTCCGTTCGGAGGTCCGGCGGTGGCGCCGTGATAGCCAAGAATGCAGCAATTCGCGGTGACAGGAGCGCCATTAGACATGACCACGTTATAAATAAGCAGAATTACGAGCTCGTTCGAAGTGGCTGCCGCTTTCAGAAGTGCTGTGCCGTTGACCCATGCGTCGAACGCGTTGATATCAATGATTCCAAACTGACCGAGGGGATTCTTCTTGGGGCCGCAGCCTCCGTTGCCGAAAGTGGATGTGGAATAAACCGCTCCCGAACCCGTCGGCGCTTTGTATGTCTGTGCGGTTTTGACAGTTATCGTGGATAGGCGGGTGTGATAGGTCGGAGAAATCACCTTCCAGAAGTTTGCCCTCTGATAAGCATCAGTGTATTGGGTAGTGCCGACGTTCACGCCTCCCATAGTGTACGTTGCGTTACCGAACAGTGGAGACTGACGAAAGACTGTCAGCGGAACGTTATTGGGCGCAACCATGCACTTGGTATCCGCGACTGTAGGATTGAAAACCGTGCCATTGATGTTGATGATGACGGGAACAATCGCTACTGGAATATTCGTAGTCGTGGTCGAGGAGAACGGGCTGTGTCCCACCATGGTCACCGGATAAGATTTGCCGTTTTTGGTCGCCTTCAGAGTTGTCGTCCACACCTGCAAACCCGAACCCGTGATTGCCGTAGTTTCAGCATCCGCAAAGTCGAAGCCTGGAGCAGGAATAACCGTGCTGTAAGGCTTTAATTTCGGCAAGTTTTGAGCGGCACCTGAGCAAGCCAACAAGCCGCAAGCGATGAACCCGATCAAACTGGAGGTTCTGGGTTTCATTAAAGCTCCTAAATCTTAAACCAAGAAATGTTGGGACGAAGATCATTGTATCTTCAAGTTCCTCTTTCGGAGCGAGAGAAAGCAAATTCTTTCCGCTGTATCGCGACGGGATTGCTACGAAAAGGTTATTGAACGCAAGGTTGATAGCTGGAAGGAAATAAGAGGGGATTTGCTACGCGTCCCCCGGCGCGGGTTACAAGTTAGCGAGCTGCGAAAGCGGATTGATGCGCCCAGCGCCTTTGGATAACTTTGAACGACACTGCCTGGTAAAGCGCAGACAATCCTACCAGAACGTACACGGCTGAACTCAAAGCGGAAGTCTCTCCAAATTTCATTCCGAAGATTGCCGCAACTAGGTCGAAATGCGCCACTCCCACCAAGCCCCAGTTGAGGCCCCCTACCACCAGCAGAACAGCCGCCAATACGTCTAACGTTTTCATCGGATCTCCTTTTCGCGCGTTTATTTCTTTTTGGCGTTTTTCGCCTGTTTTAACTATAGCGAACATTAATTATCGCGACGAGCAAAGCTCAGCCCATGTATCACTTGGTATAACTGGCAGTCAAAGAATTGAACAAATGTTGTCTTGCAGAGATAAGGACGGTTACATGATCCTTGTCGGCATTGAGAAAAGCGAAGAACTTCGGTCTGGTAATATCGAGGATGCATGCTCCGGAGATGGCTTTCAAGCCCTCCGCGCAGATGCAGTTGTGATGAAACCTTTGGCGGCGTAGCTCAGGTGGTTAGAGCGACGGTCTCATAATCCGTAGGTCGTAGGTTCGAGTCCTACCGCCGCCACCA
>JALYIM010000137.1 GCA_030775785.1 Acidobacteriota bacterium | reverse complement strand
AACAAACTCCGAATCTTGACTTCCTCGTGCTGAATCACTTTGTTGCTGGAGGAGCGGAAACACTGCAGCGGCGATCGCCGGATCGTCAATTACACAGGCTGCTAAAATGGTCGCGAGCTCCCTCGTGTTGGGCTCGAAGTTGCATCCGTTAGGCAAAATGGCGGTCGGAGATAATTTGTGATAGTTGTTCAAGCGGTAAGACAAGAGTCTGGGCTGAAATTCGGCCGAAATTTCATTTATTGCGACACTGTTCAAAAGGGGTGTAGCCAAATTCGGTACCGGAAGAGAAATCTGAACTGTGCTCCCGCTCATGATTTCTGGCATATCACCCGTGCGGAGGAAAATGACTTTCGGGCAGGCACCATTTACTACCGTACCTGATTTTATTAATCCGACTGCTGGCCTGTTTGAGCAAGCTAACAGATGCTGTAGTGTCGGCGTCAGCCTTGGACGATCTAGCAGCAAAGTGGGATTTAGGGAAACCGGAAAGGATAAGAGGCTAGTATGGGATACGTTCGCGAGCACAATTGGGCGCCTGCATAGGCAGCTGAGCAGCCTCAACAACTGGATTGCGTCTGCTGTGTAAGTCCCCAAAATGGCCAGATTCGGCACCATCGTCAACGCATCAGCCAACCAGGTGCTCAGGACAAAATATGAGATCAACTGCGCATCATGAACGGGAAGGTTGGTGAAGCGAGAGATGACATTCGCAAGGCTCTCGAATAAGCCCTTACTCGAACCGTAATCGCAGACATTGAGCGGCCACCTGATGGCGCGCAGCACAGTGGGATCAAGAAGGAGGGGAGAATAGGTTCTGCCGCCGAACTTTATCTGGGGTGCGACGAAAGATTTGCCCCTACTCCAGCGAAGCAGTTCGAGTTGGCCGTCTTTCGGATTTTGGACCAAATCAAAAATGACGCCATCGTTAAACCGCTCTCCGGCGGTAAAAATCTGGCCGGTCGTAGGAGAAGATTTTATTTGTAATTCAGGTTTGGGACTCAACATTGGCGTAACGGCGCCAGGAACGCACTATGTCACGGCATGCGAACTGTGAGCTAGCACTAAGTGAGCGGCGCTTGTGAGATCTCTGATCTCGAGGTTGTCGAGTGAAGATGAGATGCTCGGGCGGTCTCGCCCGAGGGCTGAATTTGGATTAAATTATAGCACGCTCAAACCTCGTGCCTACCGGTGGCTACCCCGGTTCCACTTAGTTCCTTCCAACGTCAGTTCACACGTACAGTTTCCATGAAGTATCCGGACGGCGGAAACCCGCAGCCTGACCGTTGACGATTTTGGTGTCAATTGCTCGGCACACTACAATACGATAATGTTTTCACACTTCGGAAAACAGGTGTGAACTCGACCAGATGATAAAGGCCGTTGCCGATCGAAGTCCGAAAACGTGCGGCTGTCAATAGCGGATTAAAGTAGGGGACAACGAGCTTCAAGGACTTAGGACCCTACGTGCTTGGGACGCGAGGGGCTCCCGCGTTTTCTTTCTGAGGTCCGAGTTGTGGATCCCATCTCAGACAGGATCCTTCCCTGTTAGCCAGTCAATGGATTTTTCGAAATTTTGACCGCAGGTGCAGGCTCAAGTGTCTTGTGCACCGGCGGTAAACTTACTCAAATACCTCGGTCCTTCCTTTTTATAGGCGTCGCTGCCGATCGACAGCAACATCTCACAAATCTGGGAGATACTGCGGGCCTCGCGGTCCGCAATTTGCTGGAGGGTCTTCTTTAACTCACCCGGAATTCGAAATGCCAGAGGGGCGTTTTTCTTCACGTTCAGATTGTAAGAAAAAATGAGAGTAAGGAAACAAAATTATTGACAGAACTCGTAATTTCTCATACAATGTATTAACTTGTATGAGAAAAACACTAAGTAACTTGTTTCGCCGAAATCTGAAGGCGGCTCGTCTTCGATGGGGACCGGACCTGGATCGTTTGCTTATAGAGTCGCTCCGGCGCTACACGCGAACATTCCAATTTGCAATCTCGGACGGGGGTCTTCTGCTTCTTGACAGAAGATGGTATGCGACCCATTCGGGATTATTAGATATGGCTCGTCGCAAAAGATGCGCTGGCATTCACGTGCGTCCCGTAAACGAATTTTCGATCCCATCTTCGAATCGCTGGATATTCGAGGCCACGGTTTACAAATCGAAAAGCTGCAAAGGCTTTGTTGGCTATGGCGACGCTGATCCGTCAAATGTGTCTCGTCTGGTCATGGGGGCCGAGATGCGCATTGCGGAGACTCGCGCCGTCAATCGGGCTCTTCGCAAGGCATACGGAATCGGTGTTTGCTCGGCCGAAGAAATCGGTTCTGCTGATGGTTCTTTGCAGCCTACGCATGAGCCTTCGCCTCAGTCTGCAAATGGCAAAGGCTTCTGTAGCCAACCGCTGGTGCGGGATCGTTTGTGTCAGCTGATTCGCCAACACCAACTCGACCCAACTCTGGTAAAAGCCTACGCAGTGGATTTCTGCGGGACCAAGACCTTGAAAGATGCCACCCGGGAGCAGGTTGAGGC
>JALYIM010000136.1 GCA_030775785.1 Acidobacteriota bacterium | reverse complement strand
AAGGCATCATAGAGCGTCCCCGAACCCTAAGGCAGTTGGTGTAGGCGGGGTTGGGACACCACTCGGTGGGTGCTGCCATCATGGATTCGGGGCGGGCCTGCTCAAGGGAGGTTACAGGATCGCCCTTGCCACCGTGCGTGGCGGCCGTAACATCGAGCAGCGGAATTGCAATCAGCTGCTGTCCTTTAAGAGTAGATGTTTGATGTGCGCTGGCTTGCACGATATGCATTTCGGGCAGCCGCTGTTTTTGCAATCTCGCGCGGATGGCAGGCAACACCCGCATCAAATCCGAGCTATGCAACCCACTGCGTCCCCAGAAATACCAGCATTCGGGATGACCAGTGAGATTACCTAATTGAATGTAAATGTTGGCGGGAGGTTCTTGTACTGCCCGTTCCCACCTGGACACAGCCATAGCGGAGGCATTGAGTCTGGTTCCTAATTCGGACTGGCTCAGCTTAAGCCGATGACGGAGATTGACGATGCGACTCGCCCATTCCGTCCCTTGCGCTCTTCTTGTTTTGCTCATAGAGCACTGCTACAATCTTTAACAGAAATGTTAAACCATTATAAACAATGGCATTATTCGTCGACAAGTTGACACGAAAGGCCGACATGTACCGTGACAATCCCAGAGCAATGCAGCCGGGCTCGCTTTCTCCCCAAACTTTGTATCGCGGTCTCTATGTCAGAGTGTCCCAGAAGCTTCGAGTAGATCCCTCGTTTGTTAGTCGTGTGGCCAGAGGAGAGCGGCATTCGCAGCCGGTCGAGTCGGCTCTGCGCAACGAGATTGATCAGATCAATAAGAAGGTGGGAGGCGATCATCTTAGCGTCACGCGCAAGTCTTCGCCAGATGCCGATAGCCGCAAACGGCTTCGGTTCTTTATCTCACGCAATGATGAATGGTTGCGGAAGCAATGGACACAAGAGTCGCAAGCTGATCCGGGTCTCAAACGCATCCCTGTCCATAATCGTTTAGCTCCTATCCCTCCCTTGGTGCAGGAAGCGGTTAGAGTGATGAAATATAGCGTCAAGGAGATGCCACATCTCAGGTTAAAGGCTTCGGTGCAACACGGACGTATACGGCATGGGCAAGGATCTTCCGTTGAAACCGTGCTTGAGGATTACAATCTCATCCGCCGCTGCTTTTTTATGTTAGCTGAGGAGAACATGCACCATTTGGTTACTTCCTTACTGATCCATGATCTCGCCCAGCTAGGGGAAGTGCTCGATCTGCAATCGCAAAGCGCAGTGAAAGAGTTCCTCGCCCAGGCCTGAGGTCCTAATCATGAAGGTCGGCGGATTTTGAGTACCCAAGTGGATTCTGAACCGTTATGAAAATTTTCTACTTTACTATACTTTCCAACCACTTGCGAGCGTGACGTCTTGAGTGGTTCTGCCTTAATATGCACAGTTATGAATATAGATTTACTACAGTTTACTACTGTGCAGCAAACGGTTTGTCTGACGTTCTGCGGCAGTTGCATAATCATTCGATAAGACGCTCATAACCGACGATCGTCATCTTGCCAAATACAATCTAGTCCCCAGCCGCAACCAGCTCACACAAAAACGATTTGATTTCGATCGCCAGCCAAGAAGGCGTTCTCGCCTGTCACGGTTTTAATGAGGTCGAAACGAGGAGGTCAGAGTTACGGATTTGCCAGAGTGTCACTCCTGTGGCGAATATGGTTTTCATGATGGAAAGCTGGTCAGTAACGTCGTATTCGATATGGTGCGTCACCATTAGCAAAAACGAATTTAAAAAAGTTCAGTTTCACGGCCAACATCGCGGGCCAGCATAGCCAGAACACGGTATCTCATGCTGCCTCCCATTGTGCCATTTCGATGGAGCCTAACTGTTGTAATCAGCCGATTACCTCATTTTCATTAGGCATTTTTTGCGGCAAGGAGCCCAGTGCTCACGTTTACCCGGTGGCCAAGTCTATGTGAAACAAAGGGGTCGTGTCCGATGAAAAATCCTAGGACTATTCATAGGTGCGCTGCCGTCGGTTTTCTCATCGTTGCTGCTCTTGGCCTCTCCTCTGATTCGCAGGGGCAGGCCAGCGGACTGTCTCCCTCAGACGAACATGCAATCAGGGCTACAATTAACGCCTATCGAAGCGCGTGGCTAGCAAATGATGCCAAAGGCGTACTGAAGGTGTTTACCGATGACGCGGTGCTCCTGCCTGCACACGGAGCAACCGCCGTGATAGGAATCGATGCGATCAGAAAATATTGGTTCACGCTGGGAGGGCCCCCGACAACCATCACGGAACTTAACATCACGGTCGATCAGGTCAGCGGGAATCGAACGCTAGGATATGCGCGAGGATTGGACGAAGTCACTTGGACCGTTACCGAAAATGGTACGACGCACCGTCACTCTCATTCCGGAACCTACCTCAACGTAATGAAAAAGCTGTCGGACGGCTCGTGGAGGATTCAGGTTCACATGTGGGATGACGGCCCCGAACAATCGGAGTGATCTTCCGTACTGGCCGCGGAGACAACTCATCTGTCGGTCTACACGTGCGATCCAAGGGTAATTGTTGAAATCAGGCAATTTCACTCGACAAAAAAGAGCGCTACCCATTAAACCGGCCCGGAGTCCTGGCTATAACGGCTTGAACCACCGCGAGAGGTGTCAAAAGGGTTCACCTTCCAGGTTTGAGGGCTCAGGGGGCTTGCGTCTTCTTGTATTCCTCGGCTGCGAGGGGTTTATGGCCCACCGCTTGGGCATGGAATATTTTGCCAGTCGGAACCTTCCCAGTTTTATCGAATTCGAAACTGTAGATGATACCGTCCGTTGTCGCCACGAGATTCGCGATCTGCTTCGCCTTCTCCTCGGGAACGTCGAGCACCTTCACATTGCCGCTTTGAATTTCCACCCCGTGATCGTGCCAGTTCTTATTCCATTGAGCGCGTGGTACTACCATGCGACTCAATTTTTTCGCGACGATAAATTCCACTTGGCTCATCATGGCCTTTGGATCAGCAGAGTCATAGATTTGGCACACGATCACGGGGTCATCCGTCAGTACTTTACAGTATTGATGAAAGGGACCCATCTCATGGCCATTTACCAGGTGCTTCGCCGTAACATGGACGGTATATCCATCGGCAGGGCTTGGCGTCCCCGACTTCTCGGAGTCCTGCGCAATGACTGCAAATGACGTGGCAATGAGTAACATCCCTAGAAAAATTGAACCTCTCATATTGCCTCCTGCGGGATTAGATTTCCAAACTGAAGAGAACCACTGCGGGCGAACATAGTTCCAATCTCAATAGATTGCGGGTAATTTAAGAACAGCCGGAGTACGAAACGGAAACCTTACAATCAAGGACTTCAACCCGCAAAGTCCACATGCCGTCACGCTGACGTTAGGCGAGCAGGTTGCCATGACTTTCGTGCCATTGAGCTATAAGGTCTGGAGAAACGCAACGAAATCTGCTTGCTGCTGAGTTGTCAACCCTAAATTAAAGCGCTGGTTATAGAACTTAATCACATCGCTTAGAGTTGTTCCCGAACCATTATGGAAGTAAGGCGCTCGCGCTGTCAGGCCTCGAAGGATTGGACCCTTCGTTTTCCCGATGTCCGCGCATTTCCCGGATATCATTGCTCGTCCTGGATCGGTGGTCTGAATCACTTTAGGGGGGCTGGCGGTATTGCAATGGATTGTATAAACCGGTAAGCCGGCAATGTCTAATCCAGCCGGGCCTGGATAATCCGTCACGCCAATATTTAGCGGCTGGGAAACGGAATGATCGCCGGCATTGGGGGCATCATGGCAGGTGGTACATGTACCCGTAACCGTGGAAAGACCTGGCAGATCATTCAGACCGGGCACGCCAGTGATAATGATGGGCAAGGTGTTGAAGAGCGCCTGGCCTCGCGCTACCGATTGTCGCGCAGCAGTCTGAGCATCTGCGCCAGTTAAATTATTCCAAGCATCGTAAACGGTGAAAGCTACCGGGTTAAAGGGGGGTGTCCCCGTCGGATTGAATCCAAGAGGATCATTAATACCAATGTAAAAAGGCTGTGTAGTCAATAGAGCCGGCCCGCCGGATGCCCCTTTGGCAGATAAATCACCGGCAGCTTTATCTCTCGCTTGCGCGGTGAAAAGTGCAGTCTCGAAACTGACTATTTGAGACAACT
>JALYIM010000135.1 GCA_030775785.1 Acidobacteriota bacterium | reverse complement strand
GATTCTGAGCCAGGATCAAACTCTCATTTGAAACCTGTTGTCTGCCGACGGGTAGTTGGCAGACTGCCATCGCCGTGCTCGAAACACGGGATGGCGCCGCTATTGTTTCTCTCCACTCCGAAGAATGGCGAAAAACCTAGCGGTCTATCTTGTGAGATCGCTCGGATTCGAACTCCGATACATCCATCTCACGACTGGCACGTTCAACCTAGTTGTCAAAGACCGATTCGCATTTCCGCCTGAGCGACGCGTTTTCAGTCCAGGCGATCAAGCAGAAACCTGACCGACTGTCCTCGAAACTTTTACGGGAAAACCCGTTTAAACTACTAGTCCTGCTGTTGCCCTGTCAACTCGCCATGCTCACAGGAAATTCACTGCTTTTGCACATTGAGGACTGGCTTGCGTGGTGCGGATACTCTTGTCCGTAGCTTCTGCTTCTTAATTGCAGACACGCAACAGAACGAATCTTCCTTTCTGACTTGACCTGCGAAAACCCACGCTATGCCCTTGGCAGTGATGCCAGCAGCACGCCTTTTTCAACGCAAGGAGTCGGCGGAAGACGTTACATCAGATAAAAGATCGTTTGGAGGTTTTTGCGAAAAACGCGCTCAACCCTTCGGAGCACTCTGTCCCCGAATGCAACTCCGTGGCCGGAGTTAAATTCCCAGGTTTCTTTGCCTGTAGTGTTTTAGATGCCGGACGCCCACGAGAGTTTCAAAATCTGTCCGGCTAGCCACAAACTGCTCTCGACCTGTTTAGTTATATCAGAGGGACAATGAGAGTGCAAATAAAAACTTGCGCAGGCGGGCCGGGAGCGACAGGTTAGAAGTCACACGAAGGCTGTGACGAGTGAACGCGTAATTCGACTCACGCGCATTTATTCTTTCTTGCGTGGGCCTGTGGTGTAACGGAGCACAGCACCCCGTCACGGTCGCTGGTGCGGGTTCGATTCCCGTCAGGTCCATTCCTTCGGAGATTCTGAGCCGAGCGGATTTCAGAATGGGAGGGTCTTGTGGACGGGGTACGGCTCTCCTTGAAGATTGCTTGATTTTGAGTTAGCAAGAGATGATAATTATCTTGACCTTGACGGGGTGCTACAACTTCAAAAAGAGGACTCAACCGAGACCTCTTTTTTCTTGCGCTAAACTGTCCCCATGACGGAGATTGGAAAAGGGCTCGTTGTCCTCGGCATTCTTATTGTTGTTGCTGGAGGCGTGTTCATGCTGCTGGGGCGAACCAATGTCCCGCTCGGACGTCTTCCCGGAGACATTGTTTATCGCGGCAAGAATTCAACCGTTTATTTCCCTCTGATGACGTCCATTGTGGTGAGTGTGGTGTTGTCGGCTTTGCTGTACTTCGTCAGCCGCTTTCGGCGGTAAATTCCTCTCCCGAGCCACACCACCCCTACTGCCAACCTTTCGTGGACAGGAGTGTCCCGCTACACCGGCTGTGCCACATGGGCTTTGCCGACGCATTAGGCTGTTCTGGCATCCAATTGGCATGAAATCATTCCCTCAACTTAAATTCACAGCCTTTCAACTTGTATCTTTGTTCGTGTTAAGTCTTTTATTAGCAGCGACTTTGGGCTGTTCGATGTCGTCCGCTAGCGCGCCGCGTCCGAATAATGGCGCGCCTCCTCCGTCAGGCGTGGTGCCGGTTTTTTCGCAAGTCATTGTTGTGATGGAGGAGAACCACAGCTACTCCGAGGTGATTGGCAATTCGCAGATGCCCTACCTGAACAGCCTGACAACGCAATATGGACTGGCAACGAAATATTATGCGACTACGCATCCGTCAATCGGCAACTACTTCGAGCTGACTACTGGACAGCTGGTCTCGAATGATGATTCATTCGGGGGAACTGTCAGCGTGGACAATATCGTTCGCCATTTGATTACGGCAGGTAAGACCTGGAAGTCGTATGCGGAGAGCATTCCTCATCCCGGATATACGGGCGGAGATTCGTACCCTTATGCCAAGCGCCACAATCCTTTTGCCTACATTACTGATGTTGTCAACAGCAGCACCGAGGTCAACAACCTGCAATCGCTGACGGTATTCAATCAGGACGAGGCGAACGGACAGCTTCCAAACTTTTCTTTCCTGGTACCGAATTTGCTCGACGATGGACATGATGGAACGCTTCAGCTTGCCGACCAGTGGCTGCAACAGTATCTTGCCCCGGTGATTTCAAGTCCGTCGTTTCAGCAGAATGGATTGCTGATTATTTTGTTTGACGAGGCCGACACCAACGATTCCACCAATGGTGGCGGGCATGTGGCCGAAGTGATTATCAGTCCGAAGGCGAAGCAGGACTACAAGTCAACCACGCTCTATCAACACCAGAGCACGCTGCGCTTGATTCTCGAAGGACTCGGAGTGCCGAATGTGGCGAATTATCCGGGGGCTGCCAGCACCGCTCCTGCGATGGGAGAATTTTTCTAAACTACAGTTCATGACAACAGCCTGGGCGATTCTACTCGTGGCGGCAGCGGGAATCGTAGTCCTGCTGCTGCTTTTGCATCACACGCGTTTTGGATCGTTAATCCACGAGCACATTTCTGATCGCCCGCGGCGGCGGCTCTTTCTAGCTTCGCTCAGTTTTTTCCTCACGTTCGCCGGCGTTCGCGGAGTGGTTTACGGAGTTGAGCACCATATCCCACCCTTTCACTACGTGACAATGAGCGGCCGTCACATTCATCATTTGGTCTTTGGGATTATTATCCTGCTGCTGGTGGGCTATGGATGGCTGATTGAGATCGGCACCGGGACGGGATCGTCGTCCATTCTTGCGAGCCGGCTAATGTCGCTGCTTTACGGTGTAGGCGCTGCCCTTACTCTAGACGAATTTGCGCTTTGGCTGAATCTAAAAGACGTCTACTTCTCTCGGGAGGGGCGATCCAGCTTCGATGCAGTGATCTTGTTTGGTTCGTTGCTGGCTTTGGGAGCTTGGGGAGCTCCGCTATTTTCGGCTGTCTTTCGAGGCAAAGCTAAAACGCGTCGGTAGTCTTCGCCACTGATGTCGTACGAAGTCCATACAGCGAATCATGTAGGAAATCTTGCTACTCCAGGTACTACGCAGGCCTTTCGCTGTGGAATAGCTGTTGAAACTGTGCCATTCCGGGTTTATCCGGCCGTTGCCACCTCCGATGGGTAAAGCAGGTCCCTCGACTGCTCAAAGCGGAGCGCTTTTTTGCGTCGCTCGGGATGACAGTGCTGAGGGAAGTTCCCATTTCTGTCCTCTACGCGGTCGTACACTCCCTTTCGGTAATCGTTAGTAACCATACGAATTCGGGTAACCAGCCGTACAATCACCCTGTTGACAGACCATTTGAAGCGGGCAAATTGCCCAAGATAAATGGTCAACTCGAGTGCAAAACCTCCCGGAGAGGGAGGAAAACACCGGAGCTGGAGTCCGCACTTATATGGCGTTTGGATTTGGGTTCAACAAACAGAAGGTCCTCAGCGCTGCGGAGAAGCACGTCCAGCAGGGCAAATTGCCGAATGCAATTTCTGAGTATGAAAAAGTCCTCAAGGCCGATCCCAAGGACTTGACGGTGATGAATACGGTGGGCGATTTGTACGCCCGTCTTGGCCAGAACGATAAAGCCATCGAATGTTTCAAGAACGTCGGCGACGCCTACGCTGGGCAGGGCTTCACAGTAAAAGCGATCGCGATGTACAAAAAGCTTGCGAAGATCAGACCTTCGCTCGAAGGCTCATTGCGGCTGGCGGAACTTTATACGCAACAGGGTTTGTTCAATGATTCGCGCGCGCAGTATTTGCAAGTTGCGGAAGAATTTTTGCGCTCAGGAGAATTGGAACAGGCTGTAAGAATTTTTCAGAAAACGTTGGAGATGGATCCAGAGAACGTGGCCATGCGCAAACGGCTGGCGGAAGTTTATGTTCGGCTGGGAAAGAAAACGGAAGCGTGGCAGATATTCATTGCGGCAGCAGAAAGCTTGCGCGCCAAGGGTCAGCTCGCTCCGGCGGAAGAAATTCTGCAACGCATGTTAACGCTGGATCCGGGTAATGGCTACGTGCTGCTGCTGCGTGGGCGCACCGCGCTCGATTCCGGAGATCTTCCGGCGGCCATTGAAAATCTTGAGAAAGTTTCAGACCTCGATAGCCATCCGGATGGCTTGCGTGCTTTGTTTCAGGCATACCTGCAGAGTGGACGACTGCCCGAAGCCGGAACGCTGGCAGCAAAGCTGCTGGCGGTACACAACGACCCGGCTCCGTTGAAGAGTTACGCCAGCGCACTGATTTCTGCCGGGCACTACGAAGATGGGTTGCGAGTTTATCAGCAGCATGCTGACAGCTTGCTCTCCGCTGACACGGAAAAGATTCTCGAGAGCCTGCACTCGGTCATCGGACACGTGCGTGACAACCCCGTCGCGTTGGAAATTCTGATCGAGCTTTTCAATAAAGCGGGAGAGAGCACTCACAACGCCGAAGTTTACGAGTTGCTGGCGCACGCGCATGCAGCCGCCGGAGATTTGGAAAAATCTCGCCAGTACTATCTAAAGCTCACCCAGTTAGAGCCTCAGAACCAGTTGCATGCCTCGAACTATCAGCAGCTGATGAATAAGCTGTCTGATACGTCGGCGCGCCTGATCACTCCGGAAGAAGGCAGCGTGTTGGTGGAGGAGCTTGAGGCCACGGCTCCGTTTGTCGAACAACGTTATCGCGACGACCTGGCACTCGAACTTCGGGCTGCTTTGACTGACGCCGAACTTTTTATCTCCTACAACATGCCGGAAAAAGGCCTGGTGCCATTGCTCGCCGCGTTACCACAGGCACCCAGAGATCTGCGCCTAAACCAGCGACTGGCCGCCTTACACAGCCGTGCCGGACGGTTTGAAGAGGCAGGCGTCTGCTGCCGCACGCTGGAGAGTATCTATCACGATGCGGGGCATCCGGATGAAGCCAGCCGCTACGGTGAGCTAGCGCAAAAGTATGAAGATCGCGTGGTTGCCGCCAGCATAAACTTTGCTCCAACCGCTGGGGTAGAAGCGGGAGTCGCCGAGCTTGCGCCCACCCATGGCATCGCGGAATTTCAAGTATCCGAATTTCAGGTGGCTGATGCAGAGGCAGAAACTGAGGCCACTTCCCCAAGCCAAGCTTCGCCCACAACTCCTGCCAGCGGACTTTTCTTTCACACTCCGGCAGCTGAGGTGCCCGAAAGCACGCAGACGCCTGCGAGCGAATTTGAAATACACACAGAGTCGAGGCAAGACTCCGAAATTGACCTTTCAGCGGAGTGGGAGGAAAGCACCGGCGAACGGGGCTCGACTCCGACAGCGGAACCGACTCTCGCGGACAATGAGGCAGTTGCCGAGATGGCGGGGGAAATCCGTTTTTATCTTGCTCACGGCATGAACGAGCAGGCAGCGACAACCTACGCCAAACTCGAGCAACTGAATCCGAATGCTTCAGTACTTGCGGCGCTGCGTGAAGAGATTGCAGCCGGACAAGTTGTGCCTCCTGTTGAAGAGCCCGAAGTAGTCGAAGAAACTTCGCCGGAAGCGGCGGAGATACCGCAGATCGAAGATGCGGAGCCGGTAGCGACGGTACCTGCGTTCGAAGATGTGGAACCGCAGTCAGTGCACGAATCCACCACCGAGTCGCTGGATGAATTTGTTGCCGATCTTGAAGCCTCGGTAGGCACTGGATTCCTGCCGGAAGCGGCTGCCGACCAACATGCGCCCGCGGAACTAGTGATGGAAGCGCCAGCACCAGTCGAGGCGAACGCTGCGGAAATCGTAGCCGAAGCTCCAGTGGAAACTGTGGGAGAGCCAATTCAAACGGCCGAAGCTGCAGTTGAAGCAGCACCCGAAACATTAGGCGGCTTCGTCGCAGACTTGGAAGCTTCATTAGGAGACAGCTTCCCGGCTGCGGATCAAGTCGCCGCACATCAGATTCCCGCAAAACAGGCTCCTGTAGACCAGGTTCTGGCGGAATCTAAGGCGCCTGAAATCGGTATTGGAGCAAGCGCCGCAGCGGGGACATACTCTGCGATGCACATTACGTCCGCTCCACCGGCTTCCCATTCGACGATCGCGGCTTCGAGCAACGTGTCCGTTCCTAATGTCTCTGCTCCGGCTGCAGCCCAGGCAGGCATTGACCTGGCGGACATGTTCGGAGAGCTAAAGCAGGAACTTGAAGACGGCGCAACGGCGGACGAGGAAGATCCAGAGACGCATTACAACCTCGGTGTCGCGTTCCGGGAAATGGGTCTGCTGGACGAAGCGGTCGGAGAATTACAGAAAGTTTGCCAATCCATCGAGCGTGGGCATAAGTTCGGGCAAGTGATACAGACCTATACGTGGCTTGCTCAGTGCTTCCTGGATAAAGGCGTGCCGGACGCGGCGATACGATGGTATGAGAAGGCGCTGGCAATTCCAAAGCTTGATGATGAAGCCCGCACCGCACTCTATTACGAATTGGCTGCATGCTACGAGAGCGCAGGAAATAAGAAAGCAGCATTGGCTAACTTCATGCAGGTGTACGGCAGCAACATTGATTATCGGGACGTTGCCGAGCGGATTACAGCCCTGAAGTCGTAGAATGTGGGGATGCAATTGTCCCCACCACCTGAAACAACTCAAATGGCCACGACCTCCGCTGGGCCTGCGCTTGTAGGACGTGCTGCTTGACCGGCACACCTGATACACCCGAACTGCGGGAACCGGCATCTACACCGACGGGAACAATTCCGGCAGCTGAAATTTCACGGCGGCACGGTGGCGCCGTGCTTCACGAAGGTTCGGAGAAATCTGCAGGGGCTCGGCAGAGCGGCCTTGCCATCTGGTTACATCGAGTTGGGATGCTAATTTTTGTTTCCATCTGCGCGGTGGTGGGAGTAGTGCTGGTAATTCTGCCGTGGAGACCGGAGTGGACGGATAATCATTTATTACTGAGCTATCCAGGTTTGCGAACGTTCGTCACCAATAGTTTTGTCCGCGGATTGTGCAGCGGGCTGGGAGCGCTAGACATCTGGATTGGATTTTCGCAAGCCATTACCTACCACGAAGAAAGCCGGGCCTGAAGTTGGATTGGTAGGAATGTTCCACGCTTTCGGTAGAACCTGAATAACTTCAACGAAAGATAAAAGTCATGAACAGCGGAGAAGATAAACGCGCACCTTTGGCCTACGAAAACACGCCCTTTTTAAACAGTCCAGACGGACGCATTCTTCGCATTTTGTCTGAATACAGCGAGCCGCTTGCTCGTTTTCGGCGCGAGCAAATTCAAGACACAGTGGTATTTTTCGGCTCGGCAAGATTTCATAGTCGCGTTGCGTCGGAAGAAAAGCTGGCTAATTTTTCGCGCGAATCCGCGGACGATTCGAACCGCGAAAATAATATCCAGCGCGCCCAGGCAGGCCTGGACATGGCCCGCTATTACGAAGACGCGCGCAAACTCGCGTTTCTACTGAGCGAGTGGTCTATACAAATTCCCGCGCGGCGGCATCGTTTTGTCGTCACCACTGGCGGCGGTCCCGGAATTATGGAGGCTGCAAACCTTGGCGCCCAGGAGGCGCACGCCAAAACGATCGGATTGAATATTCATCTGCCGTTCGAGCAGTCTCCGAATCCCTACATCACGCCATCGCTGAATTTCGAGTTCCATTACTTCTTCATGCGTAAGTTCTGGTTCGCTTATCTCGCCAAAGCGCTGGTAATTTTTCCAGGGGGATTTGGGACCTTCGACGAATTGTTTGAAATTCTCACTCTGGCGCAGACTGAAAAACTTGCCAAGAAGATTCTGGTAGTCATTTATGGAAGCGAGTACTGGAAAAAATTGATCAACTTTCAGGTTATGGTAGACACCGGGACGATCTCACAGGCCGACCTTGACCTGTTTAAGATCGTGGACTCTCCGGAAGAAGGCTTCGAATTTTTGCGCGACGGCCTTACGAGTCACCACTTGACGCCTGAACCGAAACGATCGCGGGAGATCGTGCCCGAAATCGCAAAAACGAATCCCTAATCTGTATCCGGATGCCTACGCGGCCCATCCTCTATTACATCACCGATAGCGGCAGTTTTGCCGGCGAACCGGGCAGTCGTCGCAAACTGCTGCTCGACAAAATTGGCGAGGCCGCACGCAGTGGTATAGATTTCATTCAACTACGCGAAAAAGAGATTCAAATTCCCGAATTGGAAGCGTTGACTTCTACCGCCGTTCAAATCCTCCAGGATGTTGTTCCCATTGCGGGACAGGTAAGCACCCGGCTGTTGATTAATTCTCGCACCGATGTCGCAATCGCCTGCGCGGCCGATGGAGTTCATCTGCGATCGGACGATGTCTCCGCTAACGATGTAAAGGAAATGTGGCGTCAGCACGACAACTCCCTCAGGGACCCAGACAGAAGTCCGATCATTTCGGTTTCATGTCATTCCGTGGAGGAGGTGAGGCGCGCCGGTCACGACGGCGCAACTTACGCTTTGTTCGGCCCTGTATTTGAGAAGCGCGATGCTCCCGGGATCGCTTCCGCTGGGCTTGAGAAGTTGCGAGAAGCCTGCGCCGCGAATATTCCCGTGCTGGCGCTTGGAGGAATCACTCTTCAGAACACTCGCGAATGCATAAGTGCAGGCGCTGCGGGTGTCGCGGGGATACGTTTATTTCAGGAAAATAATATTGAAGAGGTTGTAAAGAAGGTTGGTTTTGAAAAATTTGGGAAGTGGTGAAAAGTTCTCGTGGCCAGCCTGCCCCCGCCAGGCCTGTTTAGCGGCGAGGGGAAAGCAGGCCGAGGATTTCGTGCAGTCCCTGGCGAATATGTTTCAGGCTGGCTTGTGATCCTGCGGGAAATGGCAAGGGCGCCTGCTTTTTGTCTGATTTTATTTCCGTCCGCAGATGTTGGCGTGCGCCGGCGATGGTGAAGCCTTCTTCGTAAAGAAGGCTCTTGATGCGAAGCACATTGTCTACATCTTTACGGCGGTACATGCGTTGTCCGGTGCTACTTTTGACCGGCTTCAATTGTGAAAACTCGGTCTCCCAGAAGCGCAGCACGTACGCAGGCAGATGGCAAAGCTCGGCCACCTCGCCAATCCGGAAGTACAATTTGTCGGGAACCATTACGTCGCTGGTCTTTACGTGTTGGGCGACCGCTTTGCGAGGACTCATCGGCTCATTCGAAAGGTGCGAGGGATTTTTGCTCCCGCCATTCTACTCGCGTTTTTAGCGGGAGCAAGGCATTTTGCGGTAAGCAAGATTTTAGCAAGATCGCCGCAAACGCGCTTCAGTGGATGAAAGCCAGCAGCAAAAAAAGCCTTCAAGAGGTGCTTCTCTTGAAAGGCTTTCCAATTCCGCTCAATCAGTTCCTTCTACAAAATCAACTGCGGGCCCGTTAGTGTTTCTTTTTTTTGGCTGCTTTTTTCTTGGTTGCCATTAAGTTTTCCTCCTGAACGATTTTCCCTTGCGAGGTCATTCACGGGACCTCGTCCGGTTGGTTGCACGCTCTTTTGTGTGCGCAACATGTCTACCACAAGATATTGCGTACTATTGGCTCCACTGTCAACACAATTCTTGAGCCAAAGTGAGAACACGCTGTGGAAGGAACCCAGCTTGGTTAAGCTTCGGCGGGCATCTTAACGATCTTCTTCTGGATAGCGTAAGTGACAAGCTGAGCTTTGTTGTGAATATCCAGCTTGCGCATCAAGTTAAATTTGTGGGCCTCAACGGTCTTGACGCTAAGTCCCAAAAGGGCTGCAACGCTTTTCACGGAGTTTCCTTCGGCCAGCATTTTGATGACTTCGCGCTCGCGTGGCGTCAAATTTGTTTTGTGTCCGGCCTCAGCGGATCGAGATCGGAAATCGTCCACCAGTTTCCCTAACACCTGCGGGCTGAGATATTTCTTTCCGTCGTGAATATCGTGCACAGCACCGATCAGGCGGGGAGCAGGCGAATCTTTCAATAGATATCCCGCCGCACCTACATCAATGCATTGCAGCAAATATTCTTCGTCCTCATGCATGGTCAAAAACATAAGGTGCGCATCGGGATGCTCCCGCTTGATGATGCGAGCAGCATCGAAGCTCGACATGCCTGGCATGCCAATATCCATCAGTACCACGCTCGGTTGAAGAGAGCGAACTTTCTCGACGGCCTCGGAAGCATCCGCCGCCTCGCCAACAACCTTGATATCGGCCTCGCTCTCCAGCACGCGGCGCAAGCCTTCGCGAAACAGGGTGTGATCATCCACGATGAGCACAGTGATCATGCAGCCTCCGAACGGGTTAGAGAGAAGAAACGCACTTTTTTGGACGCGGCCGATTCAATTTTCATGGATTCATCGTGCCCTGGCTGCGGCTGATCGTTTTGCGAATGGGATCGGGTCCGTGGTCTCGGCGCAAGCAGTATCTGCGTCGCTAGCAAGGGACGCGGATTTGCGCGTCGGAACAGCTCTTCGTAAAGGAAGAGACACGCTGATCGTCGTTCCCGCGCCCTTACTTGAGCGCACGCGAACCTTCCCTCCCAGCGCGGCACTTCGCTCTCGCATGCCACTCAGCCCATGGCTCTGGAGATGAGGATTTGAAGACACGGAAAACCCGGCTCCATCATCTTCCACATGCAAACAAAGCCATTCTTTCTTGTGTTCCAGTTTTACTTTGAAGTTCTGCGCGCCAGAGTGTTTGGCGATGTTATGCAGCGCCTCTTGCAGCAAACGATAGATGGCGACTTCGATGTCGTGCGGGATTGGTCCCAAGTCCGATGCCAATTCCAGTTGGGGCTCCATGCCGGTTCGTTTGCTCCACTCGCGCACTTCTGAGCGGATAGCAGCGACCAATCCAAGTTCCTCAAGAACGCGCGGAGAAAGCCGCCCGATAATTCGACGGACATCTTCAATCAGTTGATCGAGCACCTTCATGGCTTCTTGCACTTTGACGGTTACTTCACCATCTTTATTTGAAGCCAACATGGCAAGTTGCAGGCGGAGAACCATTAGGCTTTGGCCGGTTCCGTCGTGAAGTTCGCGGCTGATACGTTTCCGTTCTTCTTCTTGAGCTTCCAGCAAGCGGCGAGAGAGGCGCGAGCCGTTCTGTGAGGCATGAGTCAGCGTATCGGAATTTCGGTTTAACGGATGTGGCACGGTGCGCACTCGCTCTCCTTGCATTGGTGGTAGTTGGATGTGCTCTACCTTCCGGGGTTTGCCCTACTCATCGGGTACAATCCAAAGGAAATGTTGCGTTATTTCACAGCGGGAGAGTCGCACGGCGAGGCTTTAGTAGCATTTCTGTCTGGGTTGCCAGCAGGAATCAAGGTTGATCAGGCCTTTCTCGACCGGGAATTGTGGCGGCGGCAGCAAGGATATGGACGCGGCGGCCGTATGAAGATCGAGCGCGACACAGCGCACATCTTGTCCGGCGTCCATCACGGTATCACCATCGGTTCACCGATTTCCATCCTGCTGGAGAATAAGGACTGGAAGAATTGGCAGGAGTCTTTGCCGGTTGAAACCGGAGACTCGAAGAAGCACAAGCCGGTCTCGTCACCTCGTCCCGGGCACGCGGACTTAGCGGGGGCCTTAAAATACGACTTCCCTGAGGCACGTTACGTTCTCGAGCGTGCTTCGGCCCGTGAGACGGCAGCTCGGGTTGCGATCGGAGGCTTGGCAAAAATATTCCTTCGCGCCTTGGGCATCGAAGTGCTCAGTCATGTAGTGGCGGTCGGGGATGCGACGATAGCGCAGAAAAATATTCCCTGGGAACAGATCCGGCAGATCTCGGAGCGCGAAGAGGTGTTGCTAAATTGCGCCGATCCGGAAGCCGAGCAGCAGATGAAACAGGAAGTAGATAAGATTTACAAGACAGGCGATTCTCTGGGAGGAGTTTTTGAGGTAGTCGCTCACAATGTTCCTCCGGGGCTAGGCTCGTACGCGCAATGGGACGAAAGGCTCGACGCTCTGCTTGCCGCCGCCGTGATGTCGGTGCAGGCCGTGAAAGCGGTGGAGATCGGATGGGGAGTGTCCGCAGCGGCATTGCCGGGCTCTGCCGTCCACGACGAAATCGGATACGAGAGAACGGGACCGTTCACGGGTTTCAGCCGCGCGCGAAATCATGCAGGCGGAATTGAAGGCGGAGTATCCAACGGAGAAGAAATCCGCATCAGAGGATATTTGAAGCCTATCTCTACCTTGCGGCGGCCGTTGCAATCGGTGGACTTCGCCACGCGCATTCCGGTGAAAGCCGCTTATGAACGTTCGGACGTCTGCGTGGTCCCGGCTGCGGGCGTGGCCGCCGAGGCCATGGCTGCCTTGACGCTTGCTCGATGCGCACTGGAAAAGTTCGGCGGCGATTCTCTGAAAGAAACTCTGCGTAATTATCAAGGCTACTGCGAACAGTTGAAAAACTACTGAATCGAACAACGACAGAACGAAAAATTACTGAATGATTTATCCCATCGTGAAGTATGGAAATCCTGTGCTTGAAAGACCGGCGGATCCGGTGACGGTTTTTGATGACGATCTTAAGAAGCTGATTGCGGACATGTTCGAATCCATGTATGCCGCGCACGGCGTGGGCCTGGCGGCACCACAAATTGGAATCGCCAAACGACTGGCAGTTATTGACGTGACATTTCAGGAGGACCCCAAAGCCCAGATGGTGCTGGCGAATCCAGAGATTATTCATACCGAGGGCAGGCAAACGCAAAGCGAGGGATGTTTAAGCGTACCGGATTTTCGAGAGTCGGTGACGCGTCCGAGAAAGGTCACTGTCCGAGCGCAGGATGAGCATGGCAAATGGTTTCAGAAGACCGGAGAAGAGTTATTGGCGCGCGCATTCTTACATGAGACCGACCATCTGAATGGCAAACTTTATATCAGTCACATCAGCGCTCTCAAGCGTGATTTGATTAAACGCAAAATCCGCAAGCTGGCGAAGATGGGCGAGTGGTAGCGCTCGTCGCGCGGGGGCGACGATGAAACTGGTTTTCTGCGGTACGCCTGGTTTCGCTGTTCCAACATTGAGCAGACTGGTGGAAGCCGGGTTCTCCGTCCCTTTAGTCGTAACCCAACCTGATAAACCCCGCGGACGTGGCCTCGAGATTTCTGACTCTCCAGTTAAACAACGCGCACTTGAGTTGGGATTAGCCGTCGCGCAGCCCACGTCAATCAAGAACAACGAAGAATTTCGCAAACAGTTAACCGAACTTGGACCCGACGCAATCATCGTCGTGGGGTACGGCCGTATTATTCCGCGGTGGATGATTGATCTGCCTCAGCTGGGAAACATAAATCTGCACGCGTCGCTGCTTCCCAAGTACCGCGGCGCCGCACCGATTCAGTGGGCGATCGCGCGCGGAGAAACTGTTACGGGCGTGACCACAATGCGAATTGATGCTGGACTCGATACTGGAGACATTCTGCTGCGACGGGAGCTAGCGCTGGATGCGAGCGAAACCTCGGAAACAGTTGCTCCGCGATTGGCTGAGATCGGCGCGGAATTGATGGTAGAGACATTGGACGGATTGCGAGACGGTAAAATTAAACCTCGTGCACAAGACCACTCGCGAGCAACGCTTGCACCTATTCTTAAAAAAGAAGACGGGCGCATTTTGTTTTCCTGGTCGGCACATGAGATCGTCAATCGTATGCGCGGCTTCCGCCCTTGGCCGGGGGTATTCACGACTTTTCGCGGAAAGACTCTGAACGTGCTGGCTGCGGAAGCAATGGACCGGAACACTCCTGAGACGGAGCTATTCGTAGAAACGGATCGCGTTCTCGTCGGATGCGGAGAAAGCACTTCCCTGGCTTTGATCGGAGTTCAGATGGACGGAAAGAGAAGAATGTCAGCTCGCGATTTCGTCAACGGATATCACCTCAAAAGTGGCGACAAGCTTGGCAGCTGAAGTTATGCAGGTTTCTCCAGCCCGTAAACTAGCATTCGACATCTTGCTGAAAGTTCAAATCGCGGATGCGTACGCATCTGAGCTGCTGCACTCCGAAAGCGCAGGCAAGATTTCATCAGGCGACCATGGACTGGCCACGGAATTGGTGATGGGCGTGCTGCGCTGGCGTTCTTTGCTTGACAAAAATATTGCGAAACATTCCTCCCTCAGCTTGCAGAAACTCGATCCAGAAGTTTTGACTTCACTGCGTATGGCGGCCTATCAGCTCTCGTTTCTGGATCGCATCCCGCAGCGCGCGGTTGTTCATGAAGGCGTCGAGCTGGTCAGAATTGCGCGTAAGCGCTCGGCAGTTCCCTTCACCAATGCCGTTTTGAGGAAGATGACGAAGTCCTCTCCCGGGGATCTTCCGAGTGCGAGCAACGGCGCGGCGGAATTATCTCCGCCCGAACTATCGCAATCATTCGCACATCCGTTGTGGATGGTGGAGCGCTGGGTCCAATCTTTCGGATTTGCAACAACTCAGAAGATCTGCGAGCACAATCAAACCGTCCCGCAAACATGCATTCGGTTCGGCGATGGGTTGGCTGAAAGAGAGATGGTTAAAGAGTTGGAGCGGGAAAATGTCAGACTGGCTCCTGGTCGTTTGCTCAATTCGTCCCGCTATGTTGCATCGGGAGACGTCACTGCGACGGCGGCGTTCCGTACGGGGCGGATCACAATTCAGGACGAGGGCTCGCAACTAGTTGCGCTCCTGGTTGGAAAAGGCGCAAATATATTGGATTGCTGCGCAGCACCCGGCGGAAAGACGCGCGTATTGGCGGAAAAAAATCCGGCGGCGACAGTGGTGGCTGCGGAGCTGCATCCGCATCGCGCGCAGCTGCTGCGACGACTGGTGCCAGCCGAAAATGTTCAGGTAGTAACTGCTGATGTGTTGGACTTGCCCATCGAACGACTCTTCGACCGCGTGCTCGCGGACGTACCTTGCTCCGGTAGCGGAACGCTGGCACGGCATCCTGAAATTAAGTGGAGATTAAAAAAGGCAGACCTTCTGGAACTCCAGACAACGCAGGTTGCCATTTTGAGGGCCGCGATGAAGTATGTTTCTTCAGGTGGAAGGTTGATTTATTCCACTTGTTCGCTCGAGCCGGAAGAAAATTCAGAGGTCGTGGAAGCGGCGCTCTCAGAGAATTCAAAATTCCGAATCGTAGACTGCCAGCCGGAGTTGGAGCGAATGCGCATCGAGGGCGAAGTGGCGTGGCCGAAAATTGACTCGCTGGTGAGCGGGCCCTATTTGCGTACGATACCGGGTGCGCATCCCTGTGATGGATTTTTGGCCGCAATTCTCGAGAAATGCGCTTAGCGCACTATAAAGTTGACGGTCGCGCCCCTAGTAATTTTCTCGCCCGCTGCCGGGCTATGCGAAACCACGATGCCAGCCGAGGGTAAGGGGGCCGTCGGCGCGCTCTCGGCAGCAGGAAATGATGGGGCGGGTGGCTGGGAAACGGTGATCGTGCCAACGTGAAATCCTGCGTTTTCTACAATTACTCTTACGGTATTGATTTGCTGATTGGCGAAATTCGGCATCACGAAAGCCGGAGGTTGGGAAGCTTGTCCAAGAAGAAGACTGATCTTCGGCGCTGACACGTCGCTTGCATTTGCTGGCGGATTCTGGGAGACGACTTGATTGGCCAAATATGCAGAAACTTCGATTACCGCAGTTTCGCTTACGTCCAATCCCCGGCGACGAATGTTCATTTCGGCGGCGCGCTCGCTCTGGCCGACCACGCTCGGGATATCCACTCGCTGAGGGCCCAAGCTTTCAGCGACACGAATTTCCCATCCTCTGCGCACCTTGGTGAATGCGCCTGGCAGTTGGGAGACTATTCGCCCTTCCGGCACGGTGGAACTGTAAAACTGGCGCTCGACTTCCAAACTCAATCCGTTTTGTTCGGCGAGTCTGCGCGCTTCGGCAGGCAACTTGCCAACAAAATCCGGCACTGACACTTCGCTTCCGTGAATAGCAAACCGCATCGCTGTAAGCGCGGAAATCAGCGCCACGCTGAATAGAACCAACACCAGCAAGACTGCCCGAAAGAAAGATCTCGTTGTCACTGTCAATTCCTAGTGGCTCTCTTCATCCGCAGGCGCGGTGTCAGGTGTATCCCATTTTTTTGGAGGAGCTGAGTTACTGTCCGCCGCAGGCAAATTAAATGCGCCCGGGTCTTTTCCCGCGAGCGCTGATTTCATGAAGTCTATCCAGATAGGGAGCGCGGCGTGCGCGCCACTTTCCTTCGCGCCCAGCGCCTTCTTCTCGTCATAGCCCATCCACACGCCTGCGGTCAGCGTGGGAGAAAACCCAATAAACCAGGCATCGGTAAAGCCATTTGTGGTACCCGTTTTCCCCGCCAATGGATAGTTCATCGCCGCTGCGCTGATGGCGGTACCGTGCAGAACAACCTCACGCAGCATTGCCGTCATGGTGCGCGCGGTGGTCGCGCCGATTACATCCTTTGCGTCGGGATAAGACTGTTCGAGCACCCGTCCTTCATAGTCGCTAACCTTTGTAATGTAACGCGGCGCGATGCGGACACCGTCGCTGGGAAAGACGGTGTAAGCCGAAGTCTGCTCCATGGGAGTGACTTCAGCCGCACCCAAAGCTACGGGCAGATAGGCGGGGATGTTCGACGTGATTCCGAATCGGTGCGCATAATCAATCACAGTTTTGATTCCCATGTGGTCGGCGAGTTTGAGCGCGGGGATATTGCGCGACTGTGCCAGCGCCCTGCGAAGAGTGATGGTACCTTCAAATTTCTCGTCATAGTTGTGGGGCGCGTACGGGCCCGACGCTGTGTTGAAAGTCACGGGCACATCCAGGATGGTGTCATCCGGTTTCGCGCCCTGATCTATGGCGGCGGTGTAAACGTAGGGTTTGAAAGACGAGCCCACCTGGCGTAAAGCCTGCGTGGCGCGATTGAACTTTGACTGATTAAAGTCGCGTCCGCCGACCATGGCTTTGATTTCGCCAGTGGCATTTTCAATTGCGACCAGCGCGCCCTGCACTCCCGAATCTTTCTCGAGAGTGACACGAGCCTTTACACCTTCCAGCGAAATAACTTTTACGTAGACGATGTCTCCAGGCTTGAACAGCTCGCGGAATTTGTGGTGCGTCCACGAAACATCTGCCGGCGACAGTGCCGCAGTGAAGCGTCCAAATTTAACTGCCGTGGCAGTCTGCGAAACGGAAGTGACCAGCGCGTGGATGTATCCATTGACCTCGGGTTCATCCACCCAGTCCAGGTGCTGATAACCATTCAGAGTGACGCCCCGAGCTAGTACATTTTCGAGATGCCCAGTCCATCCGTGCCTGCGCTCGTAAGAGGCCAGACCGTCCAGCACGGCACGATTGGCGGCACGCTGCAGGTCTACGTCGAGGGTCGTGTTCACTCGCAATCCACCCTCATGGACCTGATCGCTGCCGTATTTGGTTTCGAGATAGCGGCGAACTTCCTCCACGAAATAAGGCGCAAGCGAGGCGGGATCGTGTGCCACCTCAAGATGAAGCGGACGATTGCGGGCCTGAGTGGCCTGCTCCGCGGTGATTTTTCCGTCCTCCATCATGGAATTGATGACCAGATTGCGCCGCTTCACCGCCCGATCCGGATGAATGATTGGGGAATAATTTGCTGGGGCCTTTGGCAGGCCAGCGAGTAGCGCGGCTTCTTCCAGCGCGAGTTGCTTGGCGGGTTTGTTGAAGTAGTATTCGGACGCAGCCTCGAATCCGTAAACACCATGACCTAAAAATATCTGGTTGGCATAGAGCGTGAAAATCTGCGGCTTGGTGAAACGGCGCTCAATTTGGATTGCCAGCAAAGTTTCCTGCACTTTGCGATGGAATGAACGGTCGGGTGAGAGAAACAAATTGCGCGCAAGCTGCATGGTAATGGTCGAGCCGCCTTGCACCTTGCCACCCGACTCGATGTCGCGAAAAGCCGCTCCGAAGACGCGCCACAGGTTAATTCCGGAGTGCCGATAGAAATCTTTGTCTTCCACCGAGACGAGTGCTTCGCGCAAAACCGGAGGAAAATCCTCGTAAGAGGCGACCACGCGGCGCTGGAGCGCGAACGATCCGATGATGCGATTCTGATCGTCATAAAGTTGCGTGATCGAGCCTGGGCGATAGTGCTCAAGCTCTTCGACTTCAGGCAGATCGGTGGAATACACAAGAAGAAGCCCGGCAGCAGCTCCGACGAGCGCCGAGACTAGGACCATCAATGCAAAGAGAAGGCTGCGGACTAGTTTTCTGGAGGCGATGGCCTCTTCAGGTGAGAGTTGTTGACGCTCGGAAATCATGGAAAGTTACGGTCAGGATAGCAGGGGTGGAGGTTTCGAGATCAAATTGGTTTCGGACAGGGCTCGGTGGCAGAGCCGGGGGGGTTATCAGCGACGGTTCTCAGCCGTTGATCTCAATGGGTGAATGGAGATTTGGGCAACGGAGTGAAATCATATGCGATCAGGTCACGTATTGCTGACAGGCTTTCGCCCGGCGTGTGGTCGCTCCGAGGCGATTGTCGTTGTCTTAGTGGTCGTCGCGCAAACCACGCGGACTTTCCCATCCTCGTCAAAAGCCCGCGACGCGGTTTGCGCGATAGCAAGTGGCCTTAGGGTTTGCCGGTGGAAGCTTGCTCGCTTATCAAACCTTTGAGCTCTCCGATGATTTCGTCTATTGCCTTATCGAACTTCGCATGCTTGCCTACAAGGTTTGTTTCAAGTTCGCGGTTGACCGCCCAGAGGCTCGTGTGAGTCTTGGGATCAAGTATCGCCACTTCCAGGAAGGGCACTAGCGCCCGATTATTTCCATATTCATGTAATTGCCTTGTAAGGCGAATTTGGAACACAGCCTCGGCCTCTTGAGGTGAGCTTACCAGCTCGTATCTTCCCCAATTCTTCACAGCGGCATACAAGTGGTCATAAGAGTGAACCGATCCAAGCTCTCTAAAGTATGTGTCGTCGCCGCCATTCGAGATAAATACTTTTCTCGCGCTGCCAATTTGCGCTGGGATGGGTGCCGCTACAACTTCCTTTTGCTGTCCGGCGCTAAAACCCGACGCCGCCAGGACACCAGCTGTCGCGATAAACATTGCAATCGCTTTTCTTAAGCTATTTAGCAAGGCGCCTCCTTTATATCGTCCGGCAAAAAACCGAAAGCAATAGTAGTTTGCCACCAACAAAGGGCAGCAAAGGCACCATCTTGTTACAAAAAACGAACGTCAGGAGAACGCCGATCCCGCTCAATGAGTGAAGACGGAATCTTGCGAAGATGCTATCGGCAGACCTCCGGTCTGGCGGCCTCGCAATTTGGAAAGTGACGAGGCGAAGAAGGCTTTGGCTGCATCACGACCCCCCATTCCGCAGAAGTCCGGCAATAGCCGTTATGGTGTTCCAATTTCGTGTGGTTACCGGGACACCGAAAATCTTGTCGAGCTGGGCAAGGTAGCGCAGAGTTTTCATCTCGCGCCGATAGACACCGATAACGAAGCGGTTCTTCGTGGCAAGGATCTTCAAAAACCATTTGCCGCTCGAAGGGAGACTGAGGGGCATCGAAGACAGAGGCTGCCCCCGTTTCGCCAAAATACTCACAAATCGAACTATCTCAGGTCCCGCGGGCTGACCTGCAAACGGGTCTCCGGAGGCCAGATCGAGGATATCGCTAGCCTTGCAGACCACCACCTCGGTCTCAAACGGCAACTGCCGAAGTAACTCTGCACGCAATTTCCCTGGGGTAATCGGGCTCCGTACAACGAAGGTTCCAGCGGCGCCGACGTTCACAACGTTGAAGCTACTCAGTTGACTTGCCACCAGGCTTGGCCGGAAAGTTCTATGGCCCCCTACATTGACTCCTCTAAGAAAGACGACCAGCGCCATGGCACCCCGATTTTCCACCAGCAGAAGCTCGATTAGCGATAGCTAACTTCTACTTGCTGCAAGATTGTTGAGCACAGAAGATTGCTCTCATTGATCGTTCTGCGGAATTATTCCACCTACAGAGTTGGCAGCAGCAAATGGTGGAACGCTCTAGGCTGTTTACCTTAGCACTGGTGAGTGCTTTAAGGATGGTGGTGGCTGTTGACATACAGATCAAACTGTATAAACATCGAAGGCATAGAGTTTATTTACTTAGGTTCGAGAGGCCGCTAAATTCAGAAATGAATTGGCCAATTAGCTCCCTCCGATTCTATGTTGGTGATTGCTGGAGCACTCTGGCGGCGCCGCAATTTTAACTTAGGGATACACTGGACGGCCGCAATGGTCATCGTCTAACCATTAACGTCGGCTCACCCTGGCTTTGAAAAGAACAAAGGTGCTACCGAGTATCTTTGTTGTTTATTACGAAGCAACCAAAAAATAAGCTTGACCCAATCCGAAGCCGCTCCTGCCACTGAAGTTGCTTTGGGTTCCGGATACGAACGCAGAAGAACCCAACTTTATGCAGGAGGCTGATATTGTCCCGCTTACAATCACGATTTCATCTTAGACTGGCAGGCACCTTCCTATTTCTAGGAGCACTCGCAAACGCGGGCGTGGTGGTCTCTGCTCCCTCAAATGGCGCAAACGTCAGCACGACCATCCAGTATGTAGCTACCGCTAATGCTGCCTGCGGCGTCTCTGCCATGGGGATCTACACTGCCCCTGGCAAGCTGGCCGCGACCTCCAGCGGAGCCAAACTCAATACCTTGATAACGCTCAGCCCCGGTACCTATCACACGGTCGTACAGGAGTGGGATAACTGTGGTGGATCTTCCGCTACTGCTGTGAACATTACCGTGGGCGGCAGCGGTGGAGGAGGAGGCGGCGGCGCAAACCCCCAAGGTAAGACCTTCTACGAGCTTCAGCGCAATGGTGGGCAATGGCAAGGCTTTGGGATGCTTAAGCCCAACTACATGCCATGCCGAAATTGCTGGGGTCCAGTCACCTGGTGGATGGGAACAGGGCAGAAGAATCCTTCGCGTAGTGGGAATTCTACCAAGACCAGCATCGGCGGCAACCAGCCCTATAACGATGCCTTCTGGAACAACCACCTGATTGGTGATTACTCTACTCAAGGATTGCCCGACACCAATCACACGCTGGTTCCGAGCCTGCATGATTTCACCTATGATGTATGGTTTTTCGCGCCGAACGTAGGAGCGGCGCAGGCGCTAGAGTTCGACATCAACCAATTCGTCAACGGGCAAGCTTTCATTTGGGGGCATGAATGTCGCGTAGCAGGTGGGCACCAGTGGGATATCTGGGATAACGTCCATCAGAGATGGTCGGCGACCGGTATTCCTTGTAATCCGACTCCGAATGCCTGGAACCATCTGGTCATACATTCGCAACGAACCTCGGACAATCACCTGCTGTTCAAGTCCATCGCCCTGAACGGAAAAATAAGTACCCTCAACCGCTATGACAGTCCTATCAAGACCGGCTGGTATGGGATCACCATCAATTATCAGATTGACGGCAACTCATGGCAGCAACCCTATGATGTCTGGATAGACGATCTCAACTTCACGTACTTCTGATCGAGGGGCGCAAGCCCCTCTTTTACCCTGCTTTGCTCAAGAGATACACCACGCCAGAACCCAGGTGATGAGTCTGTGGCATGTTGCATAGCTGACTGCAAGATTCTGATTTTTGGGGGATGCTCCGCCAAGGGGCGAGTTGCCTCTCCTGAGAGGTGGCGCAACTTGGCGAACGGTTGATCCGACCCGCTGGCCTCTTAAAAGAATAAGGCAGTAGTTCTCAGGGCCATCACTTAGCCGGCGTGATTCTTAAGAATCTCCACTGCCTTATTCATCTGCTCATCCTGCTGGGGAGCGGTCTTCTTGGGCTCATCTGATGGCAGGGCATTTTCATTCTCATCGGGCACGGCCGCATCCGGATCAACGTCAGCGACGATGATATTGGGAGTGACAGCGGTATCCTGAATCGCTTTGCCGCTGGGAGAATAGTACTTCGCGATTGAGAGAATCAGGGCGGAGCCATCGGGTAGATCAATTAGTTTCTGTACCGAACCTTCCCCGAAGGTCTTATCGCCCACAACGTCGCCGCGTGCGTTTTCGAGAATTGCCGCAGCCACGATTTCAGCGGGGCCGGCAGTTCCCTTGTTTACAAGGACAACCAGGGGAAGCGTGGTGATGGCTTTCGAGGGGTCAGCGTTAAAGGCTTCACGGGGATATTTTTGTCCTTGGACGTAGGTAATCGTCCCGTGATTCAGGAACAGGTTTGCGGTGGCGACGCCTTCGGATTTTTCACCCTCGGCACAGTTACGAAGATCCAATACCAGCTTTTTCGCGCCGGATTTTTGCAGCGACTTGATTTTCGCGGCAACTTCCTGGGACTTGCCTTTGGTGAAGGCGTCCACGTGAATATCACCGATCCCGGACTCGACCATTTTGTCCGAGACTGGCGGAACGTTGATCATGTCGCGAGTGATGACCATCTTCTGCGGCTCGGCTTTTCGCGCCCTGACCACGGAGATCGTTACATTAGATCCCGGCTGTCCGGAGAGCAGATTGTGAATTTCGGCCAGCGACATCTCGTGCGTGCTCTTGTTTTCGATGGCTTCGATGATGTCGGTGTCCTGCATTCCAGCTTTGTCAGCGGGGCTGCCGGGGATGACTGAGATCACCGATGCGTATCCAAAGCGCTTGGAGACGGCGGCGCCGATTTCCCCCTTAGCGTCATTCTTATGGGCTTTGTAATCCTTGTATTCGGAAGGGCTGAGATAGCTGGAATTGGCGTCGAGGGACTCCAGCAGGCCGTGCAAAGCTCCGCTCGTCACGATCGGAATGTTTGGCTCTTCGACGTACTCGCTGCGCACGCGCGAGAGCACTTCGCTATACACCTGTAGCTGGCGATAGGCTCCGTCGTTGTTACTGGAGGCGCGCACGCCATCCATTCCACCCACTACGGTGAATATCACCACTGCGGCGGACAATACCAGAATCGTCGTTTTGACCTTGATGGGCATGGTTTACGCTGTCACTTCCAGGATAAGGTGCTTGCTCTGATTATTATATCTGTTGGATGCCGTCCCTCGACCTTTCGCTCCGGCAAATTGTCCTTCCGTAACCCGGAAAGCCTATAGCCACCTACTTTGACGTTTTAGTGTTGAAAAAGTCCTACAATCAGCGCGAAAAGAATCTCGCAAGTCGAGATGAATGTGTATCCTGTTGACCGGACGAGGGGGATTGTAATGATTCGAATCGCGGGATTGTACTTGACTGCGTTGCTGCTGGCCACCACCCTTCAGGCCCAGATTGGCGAGTGGAAGCAACTCTTCGGGGGTAAAGATCTGACGGGATGGAAACATGTGGGGCCGGGAGGGATGACGGTCGAAGACGGTTTGATTCGCACTCATGGGGGGATGGGCTTGTTGTATTGGGCGGGGGGAAAGCTGGGGGACTGCGTCATTCGGGTGGTCTATAAGATGCGCGATGACAATGACAATTCAGGGGTATTTATACGCATTCCGATCGAACCGCGGGAAGCCTGGATGCCGGTGCATTATGGATACGAAGTGCAGATAGATAATGAGCCGGAGAAATCCCAGGAAGACGATTACCACGTCAGCGGAACTCTTTATTCACTGACGAAGCCGATGGCGCGGCCAGGGAAGCCAGGGCCGGAGTGGAACACGATGGAAATCACACTCTCCGGGCCGCACACCAGCGTGGTGCTAAATGGAGTCAAAGTGACGGAATTCACCGAAGGCGATGAGGTGCCAGCCAAGAAATTCGACTTCGAGCCAGAGCGCGGCCCGCGTCCGCAGGACGGATATATCGGATTGCAGAACCACAGCGATAACGACATTGTGTTTTTCAAAGAGGTAGCGGTGAAGATGCTCAAGAAATAATAATTTCAATTTCGGAGGATGCATGAAGCGCAATCAATTTTCCCGCCGTAAGTTTCTCGGAATCAGCGCGGCCGCCGCCGGGGCCACTCTTGCCACGCGCAGTATCTTTTTGCCGGAACCATTGTTCGCACTGCCCACGCCATTGCCCGCCGGTGAGCGCGTGCGATTTGGAATGATCGGGATTGGTATGCAGGGTTCCGGACTATTAACCAGCGCGATTCTGCTGCCTGGCGTGGAGTGTGTTGCCGCCTGCGATCTCTACGACGGACGCCACACTCTGGCGAAAGAAATCGTGCGTCCTGATCTGCCCACCACCCGCCGCTACCAGGAACTTCTGGCAAATAAAGATATTGATTGCATCGTGGCCGCCGTCCCGGATCACTGGCATAAACAGGTCGTGGTTGACTCCGTCAATGCGGGCAAAGATATCTATTGCGAGAAGCCGATGTCACACACCGCAGCCGAGGGCGTGGAGATGGTGGCTGCCGCCCAGAAGACTGGACGCATTGTGCAGATCGGTTCCCAGCGAGTGAGTTCGGTAATTTGCGCGAAGGCAAGAGAACTCGTTGCCCAGGGTGTATTAGGGGATCTGATGATGGTCGAAGGTTCGCTGGGAAGAAATGATCCGACCGGGGCGTGGGAGTATCCGCCGCCCGCCGACCTTTCTCCGGAAACTTTGGATTGGGATACCTGGCAAGGTACGGTTCCGAAGCGCGCCTTTGATCCCTTGCTGTTCGCGCGCTGGCGCTGCTGGAAGGAATACGGCACGGGAGTTGCGGGCGATCTTCTCGTGCATCTGGTCAGCGGCATGCAATTCATCCTGAACATCAACGAGCCACCGAAGCGGGTGATGGCGATGGGCGGCATCCGGCGGTGGAAAGATGGGCGAAACATGCCGGACGTTCACACATCCCTATTTGAATATGACGGCTTGCCGGTTTACTTGCGATTGAATTTGGGGACGGAAAGCCCTGAGATTTACCGCTTTATGGGGTCAAAGGGAATTCTCGAGGTCACTGAATTTGCGGTCAACTACATCCCGCAGTCCGGGCAGGATACGGGGCCTAGCTATTACGCTTCTGGGTTTCCGAAAGCGATGCGGGACGCCTACGAGAAGAAGTGGCATGAGGAACATGACCCCGCGCCTGGACAGGAACCCACCGAACAGGGCATAACCTATCGCGGAAATTCCTGGGATGATGTGAGGCCGCACTTGTGGAATTACTTTCAGGCGGTCCGCACTCGCAAGCCGGTGGTCGAAGATGCGGTCTTCGGCCATAACGCGGCCCTGGCATGCCATATGGCCAACGAGTCCTACTTCCGCAGCCGCGCAACCTACTGGGACGCGACAACCAAAACTATTAAGAGCTAATGCTGCTCAGGAGTCACGGAGGAAGGGTCGGGCAGGACTGGGTTGCGGTCGGAGCCGCGCCCCGTTCTGGCCTTGCCGGCAGTTGAGATTTCGTAGTCGGAGTAATCAATGGTGAGAGAGGCTTTGCCACCCATCCTCACCTGAGTTTCTGATCTTGTGTGTGCCGGGAACCAGAAGTCGCCGATTTTCGTGAAGTCATAGGCAATGTGGGTCCGGCTGATCCAGAAGGACGGATTTTTAGCCGGCTCTCCTTCCATGCGGACCACCGCAAAGTCGGTCGCGTCCACCCAAATTTTTCCGTTGTACAAAAACTTACTGGCTACCTTGGGCTTGACATTGAGGACGTATTGATCTCCTCCCTCTAAATGTTCGGCACCCACCAGAGAAAAATCATAATTCCGCGGACTTAGTTCGCTTTGCAGGCGGTTCTGTTGCTGGACAGCTTCTTTTTCGCTATCGAGCAACTTTAAAAGTACGTGGTTGATGAGCAACTTCGATCCACTCTGCGAAACAACTGAAAAACTCTTTTTATCGGGCGCAGTGAACGAAACCATCACCTGCATGTCGGCGTCACGGTTGCTAAGAAAGCTATGGTAGTTGACCTTATAGTCGCGTTTACCTCGATAGCCACGAAGGCTTTGGGCACGATGGGCATTCGCCGAGACTAAACGTTGAACAATCGTGTCTGCGGAAAGTGCAGTTGCAGGCGCAACATCGGCCGCAAGGCATTGCGAATACGAAGCCATCACCAGAATGAGCAGAGCGGTCCTTAATAAGGAAGGCAGCACGGCGACGTTTTGTACCTTTCTTTGCATAGGAAACAAAAATCGCGATGCGCTAAAGCGGGGACAACTCATCCTCTCTTTCTTCTTTTCTGGCGTGCTGAAACCTTCGCTCGAGATAGCGGCGCGCCAGATCCTGACCGCCTAAACCGAAGGCAATCGCCAAGCCTAACATGAGCGCTCCGAACACCAGCGTGAACGCCACCAGCACTGTCCGCTCCGCGAGACCGAGTTCCTCGAAACCCATGGACACGGTAAACACTATGATCAGCGTGCGGATCGTGGAGCTGATCAGTCCGGGCGAGGGCAAGCCGGCATTTACAGCCGCCAGAAGAACGGCGCGCGAGAAAAAGCTGGCCGCCAGCAGTCCGAAAAAGAGGATGAACAGCGCCGCGAACAGACGCGGAAGGAAGCCGAAGAAATGCGAGATATGTTCCTGCAATCCAACAATCCCCAGCACGCTGATTCCAATCAGAATGAATCCGAGCCATGCGACCCAGAAAATGAAGCGGCTCAGCAATTCGGATGAGGAAGGAAGTGCGGCTTTATTCAGCAGTTGCGAGGCGCCCGCATCGCGCGATAAGCGGTCGAACTTCGCCAGCCGCAAAATGCTGCGCAGGATGGATTTGAGTATGTAAGCGACCAGCCATCCGATGGCCACGATGAGCAGCATGACCATCAGGCGGGGCAGGAATTGCGCGGTACTGTGCACGATTTCCTGGGTTGCTTGGGTTAGACCGGCAACGAATTTTTCCCACATATTGACCTCACTTCTTTCCATTCCACAGTTCGACCAGGTACGGCTTGTGCTGCTCGAACGTCACGCAAAGAGACTCGACATTCTTTTCTACTTCTTCTCCGGACGCATCGCGATTTTCAGAGAGAAAGGTATACGCTTTGCCGCGATAGAGCGGTGCCAGCGCCTGAATTATATGATCACGACTTATGACAGACTGCTGGTAAGAGGCGGCGAATTCATAGACGGTGCGCACCCATAACTCGTCGCTATAACGGAACTCGGCTTCCGGCAGGCCGCAACAGTACTTGAGTCCATCCATTGTGGTCGGTGAGACGATTGAACGAAGCACTGGCTCGAGCTCCGCTACACCCACACAAAACATCTCGCGCAGCCGTTTGCGATTCACACGCAAGGGCTCAAGCGTAAGTTGCGGCACGGCTCCGATGGTAGAAAGCGGCTGAGAATCTGCGATCTTGCTCCAAGCAGAAAAGTTCGCTTGCAGCGACCAGAACAAAACGCCTGCAGTTTGGCGGAGAGCAGAGACCAAATCGGCGGGTGCGTGATCAACGCGAGACTTGATTCCCAGGAACGACTCCGCCACGCGAAACCCTCCCGCGATCGCGGAAATCGTGAGCCCCATCTCTGCTCCGGGTTTTACGGAATCTTGCGACCAGAGGTCCTGCCCCAGGAAATGAGTCCCCAGCCTGCCGGAAAAAGCGAAGTCGGAAGGAAAAGGCTCTCTGACTCTCATGCCGTAGACAGCACGAGTCATGGGATAGGCTAAAGCGCGGACCAGCAGACCGTCGAATTTGTGACGTGTGTATAGAGGAGTTACCAGATCAATGTTGTCACGCACCACCGGACGCAGTAGATGTTCCATCCAATCCGGCTCAATGCTGGTGGAATCGGGTGCAACTACCGAGCAAATATTGGCCCGCAGAAGTTCCGCCGCGGAGAAAATAAGATGGAGAGCGTTTCCACTGTTGCTCCCACCGTTGTATTGGGTGCTGATGCAGTGTAGCGTGCGCAGCGCGTTGAGATTCGAGGTGTGACTGATGTCGCTGATGGAAGCGGCGCGCACCAGGTCGGGGCTGCCATCTTTCGACCCTCCGTCGGCATTGATAATTACGGCGCGCTGGCGGGGGAAGTACTTCAGCAGTCCGGCGCGAATGGCTTGCACCACTTGTCCGACTGTGCGGGCATCGTTGTAAGTGGGGACACCGATGAGGACGTCCACTTCTCCAACATTGATTAACTCGCGAAGAAAATCATCCGTGAGAATGCTCCCTTCGGGCACTTGGACCTCCTTTCAGTGAATAGTAATTTTCAGCTAGTATTGGCGGCGCACTTTCGCAGTCTCAAACCCTGCGCAATCGAAACCAATAGAACTGGTAAGGACCGAGGGTCAGCAAGTAGGGTGCTTCACCCACGCGCGGAAAAATATTTCGCCCAAACATCTCGATCAGAATGTTTCCCTTGTATTGTTTCAGATCGAGTTCCACCGCCTGCGCGGAACTGGAAAGATTGTTCACCACCAGGACCGTCTCGGAAGGGCCTCTTCGAATGTAAGCCAAAACACGATGATTCGCCGGATAAAGGAATTCGATGGTTCCGCGTCCAAAAACAGGAGCAGACTTCCGCACCCGGATAATGCGCTTCATCCACGACAACAGCGAGTGGTCAAAGCGTTGTTGCGACTTAACATTGACAGCCTGAAATCCGTAAACCGGATTTAGCATGAGCGGCGAATACAGGCTCTCAGGATCGGCTGCGGAAAACCCGCCGTTCCAGCCTCCGTCCCACTGCATCGGAGTACGCACGCCATTGCGATCGCCCAGATTGACGTTGTCTCCCATGCCGATTTCATCACCGTAATAAATGATTGGCGTCCCCGGCAACGACATCAACATCCCGTTCATCAGCTCGATGCGCCTGCGATCGTTATCCAAAAGCGGAGCAAGTCGTCTGCGGATGCCGAGGTTCAGCCGCATGCTGCGATCGCGAGCGTACTCGTCGTACATGTAATCGCGTTCGACGTCGGTGACCATCTCAAGTGTGAGTTCATCGTGATTGCGAAGGAAGATGACCCACTGACAATTCTCGGGAATTGCGGGGGTTTGCTGAAGAATTTCGGTGATTGGCTTGCGATCTTCGAGTTTCAATCCCATGAACATGCGTGGCATCAATGGGAAGTGAAATGCCATGTGAAACTCATCGCCTTCTCCGAAATATGGACGCAGGTCGGCAGGCCACTGATTGGCCTCGGCAAGCAGCATTTTTCCGGGGAACTGCTCGTCGAGGTTGGCACGAAGCTCTCTCAAAAAAACATGCGTCTCGGGCAGGTTCTCACAGTTCGTTCCCTCGCGCTCGAAGAGATATGGGACAGCATCCAGGCGGAATCCGTCCACCCCCATCTCGAGCCAGAACTTCATGACGTCCCACATCTCATCGCGGACGGCAGGGTTGTCATAATTCAGATCGGGCTGATGGCTAAAGAATCGGTGCCAATAGTATTCGCGGGAAACAGGATCCCAAGCCCAATTGGAAAGTTCGGTGTCGAGAAAGATGATTCGCGTCCCACGATAACGGGTGTCGGTTTCGCTCCATACGTACCAGTCCCGTTTAGGATTATCGCGAGAACTGCGCGATTCCTGGAACCAGGGATGTTGGTCAGAGGTATGGTTCAAGACCATTTCGATAACGACGCGGATTCCCCGCTGATGCGCGGCCTCCAGAAACAATTTGAAGTCGTCCAGCGTGCCGTAGCTGGGATGCACGGTGCGATAGTCCGCGATGTCGTAGCCGTCATCGCGCAAAGGCGAGGGGAAAAACGGCATCAGCCACACGACACTGGTTCCGAGTTCCTGCAGATAATCGAGCCTCTGCGCGAGGCCACGGAAGTCTCCGATTCCGTCGCCATTACTGTCATAAAACGTACGAACATGAACCTGATAGATGACGGCGTCTTTGTACCAGAGCGCGTCCTGAGGAAGTGGCAACCGCTTTTCTCCTAAACTCAGCAAAAATTAGCGTGCGTCGAGTTTGCTTTGATGCTGGATCACAACTGATGAAAGCACCGGCATCGGGACTTTGCGGGCGTGGGCAGCGGTGTCTAAAGATTTTTAATCTACCACAGACCACTGCATAACTAATGGTTGAAGGTACTTTGAATTGTGAATATTCGACGACTTGGGAATAGTTTCTATTCTACCTTCCGAATGGAACTGGGGAGATGCTGTGAGAGTTCGGTTTCCCCAAGTGTCGGCAACGGTGAGTTGCGTATGTCGGCGCGGGTGACTTCTTCGGGAAGTTTGAAATCAATAGTTACATAGGTCTGGGCCTCGACCGCCTGGCCATTTAGAACGTAAGGCCGGTAGCGCCATTGTTTAATGGCCTGGCAGGCGGCCGCTCCTAAGATCAGCGATCCTCGGATCAGTTTGAGTGCCTCTATGCTGCCATCCACCGCGATCAGGGCCTGTACTTCGACTGAACCTTCAAGCCCTCGCTGCCGAGCCTGTGCGGGATAAACCGGCATCGTTCGAGCCAGCAGCATCTTCTGTGACACTTCGGGAGCCAAAGTGATGATGCCTAGTCCACGCTCAAGCAGTGAACCGGGGCGGGCGATAATCGGCCCTGCGGTCGGGGCTTGACGCAGAGGCGTTTGCAGGCTTTGCGGAATCTCTATGGGCCGCGGGCTCGTGGAGAGGGTTGTCGGTGCAGGCTGGGGGTATTTATCCGCAGTGCCGTTTGCAGGATCTTGCGATGCCTTGGATGAAATGTGATTTGCGGCGGAACGAACAGAGATACGTGGGGAGGGCCAGCGATTTGAACCGTTGAACGATGATGACGTCTCAGTGTCCGGCGTGGTGGAACTTGGCTTCAGCAAGAATGTCTCCGCTCTTGCCAACGTATGGGCGCAGGTTTGCGTGGCCACCCTGAAAATCGCACTCGCCACCAGCGGCTGACTGACGGAATATCCAAAGCACAGAAACGCAAAGACAAGCGCCGCGCCTCTGGTGAAGAATGACGCATTGACGGGGCCCATGTGGAAGAAACCGAACTTCTTGCGTGGAGCGACAAATTTATTTGCGGCGGAGTCAAGAAAGAGCTGATCTTCTTCAGAATTAAACATCCGCGACGCAGAAGGACTTTTAATTTCGCGGTGCGCCAGAGGAGAATTCTTGTCCGGCATCGCTGCCAGAGGCTCAACGGGAAGAGTTTCCTCCGCAAAAATCGGGGCTTGCGCAGGCGACTGAGGAATTGCACTTGACCTTAGTTCAGCTGCTTTTAATTCCGGTCCCTTTTGCTGATCAATGCTCAGTGCCCAATTCTTCATTCGCACCAGAAATTCGGGGCAGCCAAGCAGAGTATGCATGGCGTCCTCCGGAACGATAGGATTCTCCAATATCAGGCTAGCCCCGGCCCGTTGGGCTGCGGACCAATCTCTTTGGTTTGCCAATATGATCGAAAATGCGTCTTGATTCTGTTTCAGATCGCGAGCAGTTTTAAGTAGGAATAAGGCTTCCGCACCCTGGCTGCAGTCCACTGCGATCAAGTCGTAGCGGCGGCTGGTGAGTTTTTCTAAGCAGGAGAAAATTTCGGAGCACAGCTCCACTTGCAGGCCAAGCTTTTTGAGGGCGTCGCTCAACCAGGCCGAAGCTCGTTGATCGGAAAAGAATAATAGAGCTGAAGCTGACATCCACTACAGCCTATCTTCCACATTTCAGGTCAACAAGTTACCGAGTACAGAGAACACAGCCGCCATTGGGACAGGTAACGTTGGTAAGTTACCTGTCCCAATGGACAGTTTGCTCCGCAGAAGCGGTCAGCGCAGGCGCTTCGACGGAACGCCCCGGTTGTAATAGATGGTCGTATCTTTAGCGACATAGTCCGAGTCGGGATTGCGGCGTGCTCCTGTCTTTGGCTGGCGACTATGGCTAACGACGCTTGCGCGCGGGACACCAGGGCGGTTGGATCGAACGCTGGGAGGCGCCGGAATTCTCGCCACTGACAGCTTCGGCGAAGGCGCAGCGGTCGCTACATTTGTGAGGGGAGCCGCAGGAACCTCTGATGCTCCCTTCACGATCGGAGAACGAGAGTTGCCAACTGCAACTGGGGACGCCGCGCTCGGATTCTGGCTGGGCAAGTATTTGCCGGCCAGCGACACAGCAGCCAACGCCAATAAGCTAGCCGTTACTGCCATCGCCATCGCGTTCCAAAGCCTGGCATCCCGCCGCCTTGCCTGCTCGGATATTTCATTCCGACGCTGTGGAGCAGCCACACTGAGACGAGCGGCTACCGGCGTTTTTCGCCGGTTCGAGGACACGAAGCTCTCCTGGTAGCGCTTGAATGGTCGTGATCCGGCGGCAGCAAATTTTGCAATTTTGGCCGATAAAGCCCGCATGTGAGAGGTAAAATCGTTACCATCCTCCGCGAACACTTCCGAGTATGTTTCACTCCTGGCGGCTTCCTCAGAGGACTCCGATCCCGAGGCCTGCCATATCATGCCATGAGGAACCAGGCTGGAGTCTTCCCGCTGCTCTTGCGCAACGAACAGTGGAAGGGGTGCTGTAGCGGGCGGGCCGGATGGGACCGAAGAAAGCTTCGGACTCTCTTGCAAGCTTTGTGGGCTGATTGCCAAGGGAGCCATCTCAGACGTAATGCCGCCGTCAATAGGGACAACTTTCGAGGTCGAAGTATGAGCCGCTATTCGACTGCCGAAAACCTCCGGCATGAGAACCGCTGCCGGAACTTCCGGGTGGACTTCGTCGGCCGTCTGTGAAGTCAAAACAAAAATATCAATCGAGCGGATGATCCCTGCCATCGCCTGTGGAGTCACGAATACGCACATGTCACCAGTGCTGGCGGAAGAACCAATAAGGCTGCCTGCAGCTTCGGGGGCGCATCGGTTGAGGGTAATTTCGAGGTCGGGAGCTTTAGATCCGACATCTCTCGCGGAGGAAGTCTGGACTTCAAAACCTTGTTTTTGCAACTGCAAGGTAAGTTCGGCGGAGTACTGCTCTATACCAGTGATGACTCGGGCCAGAGGCATGGCTACCTTCGCAAGACTTTGACGGGATGGCTGCCCCGCAAGTCTTATTTGAACAGATGCTTGGATGCTGGAAAATCACGAGTGGGTGCTTTTTCCCTGAGAGTTCTGATTGATTGTCCGACAAACTGGAACGGGAAGGTATGAATATGCGCGTCCCTGCGCAAATGACGCAAAAAGATGCCGATGGGCAAACCAAACCGGCCAGAGACGAGTTTCTCTAGGTGTTCAAGAGGCTTTCTCTAATCGCTTGGCCTGGTGGATCCTCTCAACCCGTTCGCGGACCTGCATAAAGACCGTGGCGTAGCCGCGCCGGAAGCAGTGTCCGCATCGGATTGTGCGCACCAAAAGCAAGGGAAGAATGTATCTTTCTAAAGCGGAGCGTGGTCGAGAGCGAAAGGCATCCGAGCTGCCACAATCAGGACACTGAAAACGCTTGTAGTCCATTTCTTAAATCCTAAAAAGGGGGGTGAGCTAGGTTGATTGTAAATGCCTGTCCAAAGTTGGAGAATAGAAGACTCGCAACCGCGAAATTCCAGGCTGTTCGCCGTTTTAGGTGATTTTTTATGCGAAATCTGATTATTGCGATCCTACTCGCTTTGGCGACTCCAGCTTTTGCACAGTTCCCCACCTTCAACCACGTTTTCATCGTGGTGGAGGAAAACACGAATTACGCGAATGTGATCGGCAATTCGTCCATGCCCTATTTGAACTCCCTTGCCCAGAAATATGGATTGGCGACGCAGTACTACGCCAATACCCATCCCTCGATCGGGAACTATTTCATGCTGACGACGGGACAAATAATCACGAATAACGACAGCTACAAGACCACCGTCACGGCTGACAACGTGGTGCGTCACCTGTTGCTTGCGGGCAAGACGTGGAAGGCATACGAGGAAAGCCTTCCATCCGTGGGATACATCAGCCCGGACACCGGCAACTATGTCCGCCGGCACTGTCCGTTAAGTTATTTTTCGGATGTAGTGAATAGTTCTGCTCAGAAGCTTCATCTGGTGCCCTTCACACAATTTGCGAAGGATAGAGTTAATAATGCGCTCCCGAAATACTCCTTCATCACGCCTAACCTATGCAACGATGCCCACAACTGCTCTTTAAGCACTGCGGACACATGGCTGAAAAGCAACATTGATCCACTTATTAAGAGCAGTTCGTTTCAAAATGGCGATCTGCTGATTATCGTTTTCGATGAGTCCGCCAATGACAATACCAACGGCGGAGGACGGGTAGCCTGGGTGGCGATTAGTCCGAAATACTCCAAGCTGGGTTATAAATCAGTTGTTAAATACCAGCACCAAAATACTCTGCGGCTCATGCTGCACGGCTTGGGAGTTACGAGTTATCCCGGCAGCGCGAGTTCAGCTTCGAACATGGCGGAGTTCTTTAAATAAAGGACTGCGCAATATCTACGGGCAAGGGGCTCCGGCAGCCTGCCACTGTTTTACCTTGGCGGAAAATTCCTCATGCGCCATCGGGACAGCGGTGCGTCCTTCTCCCGGATTCCAACCCCACATGACTAGTTTGTCCTCAGTCAGGTGCTCGACGAGTTGATCGAGGCTCCGATTCTTGTTCTGCTTTGGATCCTTGATAGACCGGCAAATCTGCCCGTCGGTGAGTCCCTGCCAGATCATGGGAGTGGCGGCTGGAGGAAGTCCCCAGTTTGGTGCTCCAGGCGGCAGATGAGCTCCGGCCAAGTTGTGGTCCTGATGGCAGGCGGTGCATTTCTCAGCAGTGACACCGTGCCCTTCCCCGCCCCGCCGCACGTTCATGGAATGGGGATGTCCATCATCTCCCTGACGCGGAAAATTGCCCTGCGAGTGGCAATTCATGCAACGCGGATGCCGCAAGACCGGGACGAAAGCCGTGAACAGAGACCCGTCGCCCGTGGCGGATGCGGACGCAGTATTGGATTTCCCTTTTGCGCTGATTGTCGGCAGCGTTAACGATCCTGCAACTAACAACGTTGCAACCCAACCCGCGATGTTTGAAAAACGTTGTGAAACTCGCGAGCTCTTCATACGGCCTCCGTCAACCGGATCGGTAGCTTGCGGATGCGCTTCCCGGTCGCCGCAAAAATTGCATTTGCGATGGCCGGAGCAGCGCAGGGCACACCCGGTTCTCCAATCCCTCCTGATTTCTCATCGTTCTCCACAATGTGGGTCTCGATTTCGGGGCACTCATTCATCCGCACCACCGGGAAAGTATGGAAATTGGTTTGCTTCAATCGCCCGCTTTCAAAGGTAAGCTCCTGAAAAAGCGCGGCCGAAGCTCCGAAAATCGCCCCTCCTTCCGTTTGGGCAGCGATGATGCCTGGATTCACGTATCGTCCGCAGTCTATTGCGCAGACCATCTTATGAACTCGAACCTTTCCATCTTCCACCGAGACTTCGGCTACCTCCGCGCTGTAGCTCTCGAAGGAGGAGTGCACGGCAATACCGCGAGCGCGACCTTTCTGGAGCTGCTTACCCCATCCAGATTTTTGCGCAGCGAGGTCAAGCACGCCCAAATGTCGAGGGTGCCCCTGAAGCAAGCCACGCCGGAATTGATAGGGATCCCTGCGCGTGAGCCCGGCGAGCTCATCCACGAAACATTCAGACGCGAATGCAGTATGAGAATGTCCGACCGATCGCAACCACTGAACCGGAACTTTGACATCCGCCTGGTGGTATTCGACTGCCAGGTTCGGGATTGCGTAAGGAAGGTCGTCAACGCCTTCGACGGAGGTCGGATCGTAACCCTTTTGCGCGATCATGCCCTCGAAGGGTGAGCCAGCCATAATGGATTGACCCACAAGCCGCGATCTCCAACTTACGGGATTGCCACTGGCGTCAACGCTGCCTGCGATAGCATGCAGGTACGCTGGCCTGTACCACCCGCCTTGCATGTCGTCCTCGCGTGTCCAAATCACCTTGACTGGAACGCCGGCAGCTTTCGCCACGTGGACGGATTCCACAACAAAATCCGATTGCGGATTCGCCCGTCGTCCAAATCCACCGCCCAGAAATGTTGTGTGGATCTGAACTTTCTCGGGTGGCAGCCCAGCCGCCTTCGCAGCGTTCGCCCGGTCTACTGTTTGGAACTGGGTCCCTGTCCAAATCTCACAAGTGTCAGCACGCAAATCTACCGCGCAGTTCAGCGGTTCCATCATTAAATGGGAAAGATAAGGAACTTCGTAGACTGCTTCGAGCGTCTTTGCCGCTTTCGCAAACGTTGCATCCGGATCACCATCACGCCGAATACTCTTGCCCGGAGATTTCGCCTGCTCGCGAAATTGTTGCATCATCCGAGCAGTGCTGAAGTCGTGCATTGCGCCGTCGTCCCAATCAACGTGCAGGACTTCACGGGCCATCTTGGCCTGCCAGAATGTATCCGCGATGATGGCAACGCCAGACGGCACAGCCACAATCTTGCGTACCCCCGGCATATTGCGTGCGCGCGAATCATCGAAAGTCTTCATCGTCCCGCCAAAGATAGGAGCTCGCGCCACGACTGCGGTCAGCATTCCGGGTAATTTGACATCGAGGCCAAAGATGGCTTTCCCGTTTATCTTTTCTGACGTGTCGAGACGCTTCTGAGGCGTGCCGATCAGCTTGAAACTTTTTGGATCTTTCAGTGAAACTTTCGCTGGAGGCGTCATCTTCGCCGCACGTTCGGCGAGTGCGCCATAAGTTAGCTTGCGGTTCGTGCGGTCAAATACCGCCCCTTCGCTGGTCCGCAAGGTGGCGGATTCAACCTTCCATTGCTCCGCCGCTGCCGCCACCAGCATGGCGCGTGCCGCCGCCCCGGCGTTGCGATATTGCTCGAAGCCCGACCAAACACTCGAGCTTCCCCCAGTCATCTGCATTCCGTACACCGGATGGTTGTACTTGGGATCAACCGGGGCAGCTTCGAATCCGACCTTGCTCCAATCTGCGTCCAGTTCCTCGGCAAGCAGCATTGGGAGGGAGGTATAGACGCCTTGTCCCATCTCGGAATGGTTAATAATCACGGTGACTCGCTCGTCGGTGCTGATGCGCAGGAAAGCGTTCGGCATAAACTCGCCATCGGATTTCGCTTCTGCAAGGGCCAGCTTGCTTGCACCCGGGAAATACAAGCCGATCAGCAGGCCACCGCTAGCCGAAAGTGAATACCGCAAGAAGTCGCGCCGTTGCATCTGGAGATGACTCATTTCGTGTCTCCTTTCGCAACCATTCCGGCCGCGCGGTGAATCGCTTTGCGAATACGCGGATAGGTCCCGCAGCGACAGATGTTGCCCGTCATTGCCTGATCAATATCGTCATCGCTCGGCTTCGGCTTTTCGCGCAGGAGCACGGCGGCGCTCATCAACTGTCCCGATTGGCAGTAACCGCACTGCGGAACGTCTTCGGCAATCCACGCACGCTGCAGGGGATTTGCCAGGTCAGGGGAGAGACCTTCGATAGTTGTGACTTCCTTGCCCGCAACTCGCGACACGGAGGCGACGCATGATCTGACTGCCTCGCCATCAAGGTGTACGGTGCATGCGCCGCATTGCGCCATGCCGCAGCCATACTTTGTCCCTGTGAGGCCAAGATTTTCCCGCAGTACCCAGAGCAGAGGAGTCGAAGGATCAACGTCAAGGCTGACGGGTCGGTGGTTGACACTGAATGAAATCATCGGAAGGACCTCCCTTGAATGGATAGAGGTTTCGATTACAAGCAGAGGGGAGATTTTACTCCAAGGACTTGGGTATCAGATTGTGGAAATGTTATGAGGAGCCCGGCCATGGATTGGCGACGGCGAGACATTTTTTCTGGTAACGACCTATCTATCGAGGCGTTGCAGAAATCTAAAAACGACGAAGCAAGCTTCATGGATAAAGCTTTGCCGACGCGAACCGATCAATAAATCAGTCCGGTCACACCGAGCGAGTCTGGGGACCGGCTTTTCGTCTGCGATGACTGAGCCGGATCCGGATTTACTTAATATCCTTCATAGCCAGCAGTGCGCCGTAATCGCGTCCCGAGGGCTCCACCGCACGGGCAACGACTCCATCGAAGGCATCGCGGAATTCTGGAAATTTCGCGAGTAACGCTTTCATGACGGCCATATCATCCTGAAAAGCCTGAGTGGTGTTGGAGACGTCGGCAGATTGGAACCTCACCAGCAGATCGAAGTCTTTTCCCACTGCCAGCGGAGCGACCGAAATCAGCTTGTAAGTTTTCCCGTCCGCCACCAGATCAGCGGTCGTGCCGCTCACCGGCAGAGTTGTGGGCTTGACTGACTGAGACTCGTCGTAGAGTTTGTCGGTGGCCTGGGTATACATGAACGGAACTGGGCTCAACAGTGCGCGTGCCTGTATGAAATAAAACCACGAGTTCTGCTTCTGTCCCTTGTCGCGGAAAGCGCGCGCGTGCTCCAGGAACCATTTTCCGTCATGTCCATTGATGGCGGCATTCACGTAAAAACCGCCGAGCTTCCAGTCATTTGCTACTTGCTGTAGGACGAACGACAGAGTGTAAGGGCCCTTTGCTGTGGGAAGATCGAGCGTAACGATCGCATAATTCCCCGGAGGCAGGTTCGGAATCACGAACTCTGCGCTGTCGGAAGTCTGTCCGTTCGCGTTGAACACGCCGCACAGGAATTCTGCCTTCGTCAAGGGCGCGCTGCCTTCCGCCTTTAACAGAAACGGCGAACGCAGGTTCGGCTGCACTCCTGAAAAGTTGGCCTGGTTTTCTTTAACGGCGTTCTCGATTCCAGAAAAATCGGACGCCACGCTGGCAATCGAATTCTGCCGCAGGGACGCCGCATCGCCACGCGCCGTCATATCAAAGTAGCGCTTGCCGGCGTTGGTCAGTGCCGTGCGAGTGGGCTGATCCATGTCGTTGGAGGTGAAGCAGGTCTGCGCCTGGACGAAGCTCGCGCACAGCCCAAGAGTCGCTACAGCCAGAATTTGAAACAGCCGAAAAAGAAGAGAATGTCGAGTGATGCGTGAGTGACTCATAAAGTCAGATGAAACTCCCTTCCATCTTGCGCAACTACTTTTGTTTGGATGCCACAGCTGGCCACAGGGCTGTCAAACAGCATAGTGCCCAAAAACCCAAGTAACCAGCGCGGGTGACCAATGGGTAATAGTAACGTTTAAGAGCTTGTGGAAACAGAGGGCAACGACTGTCGCCAAAGGGATGTTTAACCTCTTGGCACAAGTTAGAAACCGCACGTTTTTATTTGAGCACTTCGTGGGGGAACCTAGTTGCTACCCGTAACCTCCTAGGTATCAGGCTTTTGAAAGGGATGTCATCCGTGATATAACCGTCCCCTAAGTGGTTGCGCAAAACTCCGCGAGGAAACTTGGCCGTGGAGCTGGCTTTTGCACGTAAGAGAGAGCCAGGAACGAGGAGGTATTGTGTCCGAAGAAGCACGGACGGGAAAGCGATTTCCCTTAGAGCTGCCGATTAAAATTCATGGCGCGGAAAAAGGCGCAGACGCCAGCGGCGTGACTGGAAACTTGAGCGCGGCGGGAGTTTACATCCGCGCGGATGCCTCACTGGAAGTAGGCACGACCGTGGAATTCGAGATTGCGCTGCCACCTGAAGTCACGGGAGCGAAAGAAAGCGTGGTCGTGCAATGCCGAGGCCGGGTAGTGCGCACGGACGAGCCGGCGGGCGGCGGCAAAGAGGCCCGAGGCGTGGCCTGTGTTATTGATTCCTACGATTTTGTTCGCCACACGTAAGCTTGAGGGGTTGACACAATGCTCAAATTGATTCTGGCAGATAACCAGGCAATTTTTCGCGCGGGTATCGCGAAAATTCTGGCAGTTGAAGACGAAATGCGCATCGTGGCGCAGGCCCAAAACCAGGAGCAGATGTTCATGGCCCTGGATAAATTTCGCGCCGCCGTGTTAATTGCCGCGGCTGGCTTCCACTCGGACTTTGACGGCATCCTGCAGGCTGCAAACAAGGCGAAGACGCGGGTGGTAATTCTCGCTGACACGGGAGAAAGTGCGCAGCGTTATATGGGAGTCGGCGCCCACGGAGTGGTGTATCGCAATGTGACTCCATCGGCGCTAGTGGATTGCGTCCGAAAAGTAGCTCGCGGAGAAACCTGGGTGCAGGATATTGCCGTCCCCAGCGAGTTGACTGAAAACGATATGGTGGGATTGCGCGTCCGCGACCGGCTGACGGCGAAGGAACTTCGCATTGTTGCATTGATCGTGCAGGGATACAAAAATAAAGAAATCGCGACTCAGCTTGGAACCACGGAACAGGTCATTAAAAACTATTTGCGAAACGTGTATGACAAGATCGGCGTTTCGGACCGATTGGAACTGGCGTTATTCACCATCCATCACCGAATTTTGAATGAAGCTGCCGCGGCTACGACTATGAACATGCCGCAGGCCAGTGTGCCTTCGTAGGATTCCCTTTTATTCACAAGAAAAAGCCGCCTCATGGGCGGCTTTTGTTTTGGCTGAAGAAGAACCTAGCCGATCTTTTCTCCCACTGACTTAGCCTGCGTGAACAGATAGAGGTAGTCCGGTCCGCCTGACTTTGAGTCTGTGCCAGACATATTGAAGCCTCCAAAGGGATGCGCTCCCACCATCGCACCCGTACACTTGCGATTGATATACAAATTGCCTACGTGGAAATCGCGAATGGCGCGGTCAATCTTATCTCGCGAACGGCTGTAGATCGCTCCCGTCAGGCCGAATTCGGTGTCGTTGGCGATCTCGAGAGCGTGCTCGAAGTTTTTTGACTTGATCACTGCCAACACGGGGCCGAAAATTTCTTCCTGCTCAAGCTTTGACTTCGGCTTTATATCGGCAATGACGGTTGGCTTCAAGAAATAGCCCTCGCCAGCATTCTCCGCGCGTCCACCACCGGTGATGAGCCGTCCTTCTTTTCGGCCATGCTCGATGTATTCGAGAATTGTTTTCATCGAGCCTTCGTTAATAACGGCGCCCATGTTGGCGTTTTCCGCAGGATCGCCCACCGTGATTTTCTCCACGCGCGCCTTCAATCCTTCGATGAATTTATCGTAGACACGCTCGTCCACAATGGCGCGAGAGCAGGCGGAACATTTTTGTCCTTGAAATCCAAAAGCTGCCTGCGCTACGCCTTCGATGGCTTGGTCGAGATCGGCATCAGTATCAACAATGATGGCGTCTTTGCCGCCCATTTCCAAAATCGTGCGCTTGATCCAGAGTTGGCCCGGGGCCTGTTCCGCGGCGCGCTTGTTGATGTCGAGTCCGACCTCGCGCGATCCGGTAAAGGCAATGAAGCGCGTTTTGGGATGTGTGACGACGGCGTTTCCAAAAGTTGCTCCGGAACCTGGACAAAAATTCACGACTCCGGCGGGAAGTCCGGCTTCTTCCAGAAGTTCGACAAATTTCGCTGCAATCGTGGGCGAATCGCTCGACGGTTTCAGAATCACCGTGTTGCCCGAGACGATAGACGCCAGCGTCATGCCCGCCATGATCGCAGCCGGGAAGTTCCAAGGAGGAATCACAGCGCCGACGCCCAGTGGAATATAAAAGAGCGAGTCACGCTCGCCCGGCAATTGCACTGGAGTTTCGATTTTCGACAGTCGCAAGGCCTCGCGTCCGTAAAATTCGCAGAAATCAATTGTCTCAGCGATGTCGCCATCGGCCTCGGCCCAATTTTTGCTAACTTCAAAGACCAGCCATGCGCTGAACTCTGCCTTGCGCTCGCGCAGCAAGTCTCCTACTCTGAACAGCAGTGCGGCTCGCTCTTCCACCGGGGTGCGACTCCATGCCTGGAAGGCTCCCAGTGCGGCCTGCATGGCGGGTTCCACATGCTCCGGACCGGCCTTCTGATGGGTTCCCACGACCTGCGAAGGCTTCGCTGGATTCAGCGACTTGATCTTGCTCGTGGTCTTGAGACGCTGGCCCCCAATTACTAGGTCGTACTCCTGGCCAAGCTGTCCGCGGACTTTCTCAATCGCGGCGCGCATCTTTCGCGCATTTTCTTCCTTGCTGAAGTTAACGAATGGTTCGTTCACGAAAGCGCCTTCATGCACACGATTTCGGACGCGAACCGGCTGTTCTAAAGTAGTTGTGGCTGCCATAGATTCCTCGATGAAAGATTAGATGAAGTTCCCCGAGAGATCGGTGCAACCCACGATCCAACGGACAACTAACGAGATACTGATTGTAGCACCGGGAAATCGGAGGTTGGCTGCGGTGCTTGACGCGGAAAAAGTTAGCACCAACGTAGCCGTGCCTGCATAATTCGAACACCTATGCGCGTAACTGTTTTTGGAGCCACGGGACTTTTAGGCAAAGAACTCCTCCGCCAATGGAAAGAGGATGAAGTCACGGGCCTGAACTCGAAGGACGCCGACATTCGCAACTCGGAGCAAGTCTCCCGCGCAGTTGAGAAGACCCAGCCAAAGTGGATTGTGCTCGCCGCCGCCTACACAGACGTGGACGGTTGCGAGTCCAATCGGCAACTGGCGTTTGACGTAAACACTCAGGGCGCAGCGAACGTGGCGCGCGCCGCGAAACAAAATGGCGCCCGGCTTCTGTTCCTTAGCACGGATTATGTATTCGATGGCAACGGTAGCCTTCCCTACGAGACTGACCATCCTCGGGCACCTCGCTCGGTCTACGGAAAGAGCAAGGCACAGGCCGAAGCCGAGATAAGCGAACTCCTGCCTGACTGCTGCATTGTTCGGACGTCCTGGCTTTTTGGCGCAGGAGGGAGATGTTTCCCCGATACGATTCTAAAATTGTCCGAATCACGCAAGGAAATTGATGTCGTGGATGATCAGCGGGGATCGCCTACTTACACTCCCGATTTCGCACGCGCCATCCGCGACCTGTGCCATCGCGACGTCCAAGGAATCGTGCACGTAACCAACCGTGGAGATTGTTCCTGGTTTGAATTCGCGAGTGAAATAGTCGAACTATCTGGCAGTAACACGATCGTGCGTCCGACCAGCAGCGACAAATTCCCTCGTCCAGCCGAACGGCCCAAATACTCGGTGCTCTCCCCCAACAGCCTTCATCAACACGGAATCACCATGCCGGATTGGCGTTTCGCACTAAAAGACTACCTCGCCCGACGCCGCGGTCGATAGCGCGAGGGATGAATCTCATGTGTGACTTTTACTCTGCTGAATTTAGGCGATAATTGTCCGGTTCGAACGAAGGCAGGTCCAAGTTGGATAGACCGCAACTCTCTCAGAGTAACGATGAACCGGAGAATTCTGCCGATTATCAAAAGGCAACTGAAACTTCATCAGGCACCGCGCTCGTACCTTCCAACCGGCCCAACTCCAACAGGGGATTAGAGAAGAACAGGGCAAACCGCAGTGACCGCCGCATTCTCTCCAGACCTGACGGAATCATCTCCAATATTGAAGATGCTACTTATACCGTCTTGCGCAAGCACCAAAAAAAATTGTCATAAGCGCAATGGCCTTGTGTTCTTGTCAGAGCGCGGCCTCATATTTCTTTTATGCCTCTGGAGCATTCCCGCTGTAGTATTCCGATCTGAAATTATTCCGAAGGAAATCATTGAACGGGAGACGTATCAATCCTAATGAAATGAGGGACTATGCCTCTTACCGCGATTGACTGGATGGTGATTGTCGGATATTTGCTGGTCAATCTGATGATCGGCATTTATTACCGCCGCCGCGCGAGCGGCAACACCGAGGAATTCTTTATCTCCGGCCGTGATGTTTCGTGGTGGCTCGCCGGAACCTCGATGGTGGCAACGACGTTCGCTGCCGACACTCCGTTATTGGTGGCTGGACTCGTGGCACGGCAAGGCATTGCCGGCAATTGGATCTGGTGGGGGCTGTGCGTTGGCGGCATGCTGACGGTTTTTTTCTTCGCGCGCTATTGGCGACGGGCGGAGATTCTCACGGACGTGCAATTCGTCGAAGTTCGCTACGGCGGCCCCGCAGCCGCATTCCTCCGCGGGTTCAAAGCTGTCTATTTGGGTTTGTTCATGAACTGTTTCATCCTCGGATGGGTGACGCAGGCAATGATCAGCATTATCACTGTGCTTCTCGGCCCCGGGATTGCGCAGGGCAGAGTTTTGCAACTCACAATTGCGAGCCACACATTTCAACATACGCTGGGAGATCCACGTTACACGTCGCTGCTGCTTTGCATCTTTGTTCTGATTCCGTTCACCGGGCTTTACACATTTATTGGCGGACTTTGGGGCGTGCTGGTCACCGATCTCTTCCAGTTCGCATTGAAGATGACCATGATTATCGTTCTCGCCTGGGTTGCGGTTTCAAAGATTGGCGGGATGCAGGCGTTGCAACTCCATCTTCAACTAATTGGCGACAATATGAGGCACAGCGGCATTGAGACCGCGAATCCAGTGGCGTTCTTCCCTGATTTCCATTCGGGACTCACCAGCAACGCTGTGTGGACGCTCCCGCTGCTCACATTCTTCGTTTATCTGGCGATGCAGTGGTGGCTGGCGTGGTATCCGGGCGCCGAGCCGGGTGGCGGCGGATACGTTGCGCAGCGAATGTTCAGTGCAAAGGACGAAAAGAATTCTCTGGGTGCCACGCTCTGGTTCAATATCGCGCACTATGCGCTGCGTCCGTGGCCGTGGATCATCACCGGATTGGTAGCCGTGGCCGTCTACTCCCCATACGGGGGCATAAACCCCAGTGCGGCGTTCGCGCAGAATCCCGAGCAGGGCTATGTGATGATCTTACGGGACTATCTTCCTCCGGCACTTCGCGGTTTGATGGTCGCTGCGTTTCTTGCCGCCTTCATGTCCACCATCGGGACGCAGTTGAACTGGGGCAGCTCGTACCTCGTGAACGATCTTTACAAGCGTTTTATGGTGCGCGGGGCTGATGAACGCCACTACGTATTCATCAGCAAAATTTTCACGGTGTTGCTGGTTCTCGGCAGCGGATTTACCGCGATGCAGTTAAGTTCCATCAATCAGGGATGGCAACTGGTCCTCAACATTGGATTCGGGACGGGCGCGGTTTACATCTTGCGCTGGTACTGGTGGCGCATTAACGCATGGAGTGAAATCTCGGCGATGTTCGCGGCGGCAGTAGTCACTTTTGCACTCAACCGGGTTACATTCTCCGGAAACAGCGCCGTGGTGTACGCCAAGACTGCACTGATCACCGGCGGAATTACCACGCTGGTCTGGTTGATTGCGACATTCGTGACGAGTCCGGAGTCGGAACAGACTTTGGTGGCGTTCTACAAACGTGTTCATCCCACCGTGTATGGCTGGAAGCGCATAGCAAAGCTTGTGCCGGAGTTGCCAGAAGTTCAAGACGTTTCAGGCAATGCCTTCGATTGGCTGATGGGCTGCGTCATGGTTTACGGATGCCTGTTCGGCATCGGCAAAATTGTTTTTCAGCAGTGGGCCTGGGGAATTGCGTTACTAATCATTTCCGCGATTGCCGGCTATTTGATTTTTTGGGACCTGTCACGTCGCGGGTGGGCAACGTTCTCGGGAACATCGGTCTTGCCAGAACAGCCTCAGAAAAATTGACGCGTTGAAGTCGAAGGCAGGTCCCTCGACTTCGCTTGGGATAACAACCGTCTTAGCTGCCGTCTCACGGCCCCATGTTGTCGGGAGTGCAGGTATCCGCAGGCGATCCTGGGACTATTGGAGTTACGGGAACCGGTGGGGTTGACCACGGCACATTCGTGAAATCGAAAAACTCTGACAAATCGGGTTGTACATTGTCGCGTGCAGTCAGGTGCGCGGATGGTCCGATAAAGCGGCTCTCCACCAGCTTGATAATTGCGGTGTGGTCCATCGGGGTATGCGAAACATAGTGTGCGCGGCTGAATGGCGACACGATGAAATTCGGCACCCGGAAGCCTAACTGTGCGGCGAACCCAAATTGCGCGGCCGAATCCGACAGCTGCGTGCCCGGATCCCTTGCTCTCAGATCGCAATGGAGCGTTGGCGTTCCGGGGGTTGCTGGTGCGCAGGGAAAATATTGGTCGGGTTGTACCGTGATGCCTGCGATATCTGGAGGCGTCGCGCCTAAGGCCGCAGTGTTAGTAAATTTATTGCTCTTGCCCGGCACCGGCGGCACGTGATCATACGGCCCACCGCCTTCGTCGTAGCCGAAGAAAAACACGGAATCGCTCCAGGATGGACTATTCATGAAAGAGTTGATGACGTTCGCGACCTGGTTCTGTCCCTGCAGTACCGATTGGCCCGATCCCGGATGCTCGTCATTGTGGCTGTATCCAGCTTCGATGTAGGAAAAGCTTGGAAGGGTCGCGCTCTGCAAGTCGGTGTAGTACTGGGTCAATGGTGCAATGTGATTGATATCAATGCAAAACGCATTCGCGGGGTCGCCGACCGCCGTCCCTGAATCTTGCGTGGTGCCAGTGCAAGTCGGTCTAGTGATATTTTTCTTATAGAGAAAAGGTTTTCCGACCGAGTAGGTAAATATCGAAAACGAAGTTGCGGGAAATTTGTCTGGCGGAGCGGTGCAAGGAGAGCCGGGCGTGACCAGGCACTGGTCCTCAGTGGTGGAGTAATAAATCTTCCAGGAAACACCAGCGTTTTGCAGCTCCTCAAAAATCGTGGTGATCGTTAACTGCGGAAGGTTGTCACGTCCCACGTCGTAGGCAAGCCCTTGAGTGGTGCCTCCGGTCATCGTGGCGATGCGATTCGGAGTGCTTTCGCTGGCAACCGGCGAGAACCAGCGGTCAGACATCGCAAAATTCGACGCCATGTCGTAGTAATAATTCAAAAAATCCTGATCGTAATATCCCATCGCGCGCTGGCCGGTGAGGTCGGTGTAAGTACCACCGCCTCCGAAGCCATTGTTCTTGGCGAAGTTTTCGGCGGTGTGCACAAAACCATCCATCAGGATTGGACGGGTCGTTGAGAAATTGTAGCGGTCCACGTCGCCGAAGCTTTGCAGCCACGCCGATGAGTCATCGTCAATGCAAGTGGATTTAAGTTTGAAGAGCGGGAAGGGAGGATCGTTCTCATCATCCTGATTGCTGATGGTTGTGAGCTTGTCGTCAATACCGTCCACGTTATAAGTGTTACCGTCCCCGCTCACGGTTCGGCGGTTCGTAACCCGATAAGGATTCAACATCCCAAAATAGCTGTCGAAGCTGCGGTTCTCCTGCAACATCAAGATCACGTGATTGATCGAATTATTGATGTTTCTGGTGCCCACCGTAATGGTCACGTTCGCGGTGGCCGTTTGCCCGCCGGATCCCGTCGCGGTGGCCGTGTAGGTTGTAGTCTGCGTCGGATGCACGCTCTGCGTGCCTCCAGTTGCTGTGAGAGTGTAAGTGGTCGAATCAACGTTATCGGTGATGACCACACCGGCGGCATTGGTCGCGCTCACAGTAAGTGTCGAGCTCTGTCCGGAGGTGATCGTCGTCGGATTCGCACTCATGGTGACGGTGGGCGGCGTACTGACCGGCTGCACGGTTACAGTGGCTTGGGCGTGAGCACTGCCACCTGTGCCGGTGACAGTGATCGTGTAGCTGGTCGTCTGAGCGGGAGAAACCGAGATACTACCCGAAGTTGCTACCGATCCAATGCCATTGTCAATGCTAGCGGTCGTAGCACTCGTCGAACTCCATGTAAGTGTCGAACTTTGGCCCGCCGAGATTGTCGCCGGAGAAGCACTCAAGGTAACAGTAGGCGCGACGTTCACCGGCTGCACAGTTATCGTTGTCCGCGCGGTGGCGGTACCTCCGGCTCCGCTAACGCTAATGATGTAGGTGGTTGTCTGCGTTGGTGATACCGACACGGTTCCCGCCGTTGCTACGCTGCCAATGGAGTTGTCAATGCTGGCCGTGGTCGCGTTAGTCGAAGTCCACGTCAGCGTGGCACTTTGTCCGGCGGTAATCGTGGAAGCGCTGGACGTCAGAGTTACGGTGGGCGCTGGGTTGGGTGGCGGAGTTGTGGATGCCCCTCCCCCACCGCAGCCGGCCAGCAGCGACGAGATCAGTGCCAGAAGAACGAGGTGCAATGATGCTCTGCGACGAAGGGCGAGTTTCATAATCAGTCCTGATCATCGTCTGAGCAGAAAATGGTCTGATCAGAGAATGCATGATCGCTTCTACATGCTGCTCTCGGTAAGCAGGCCTCCACAATAGCTAAAAAGTTCCACTTCGAGCGAAACTAAAAAGTTACCTTGTGATTACCTTCGAGCCATCGCGCAGCGCGTGGCACGAATTACGAAACTAATGCCGATGAGGGATTTCGGCCAGCTTCATCTTGATCTTGCACAATGTCACCGCCTGATGTAAAAACCTCCCGACCTCGCTATGCACAAAAATGACGGCGTTGTAGGGGGTTAAAGTATGAAGAAGTTCCTCTTGGCATTTGTCGCAGTCTTCGTCTTAACCGCTGGCTTGAGCTTTGTGATCCACGGGCTCCTGCTGAATTCGCTCTACCAGCAGACGCCACAACTCGGCCGCACTCCGGATGACGCCGCCAGCCATGCAATGTTCCTGATGGTCGGCTTCTTCTTTTTCACGGTGGGATTCGTTTGGATCTACGCGCGCGGGATCGAAGCCAAGCCATGGGTTGGGCAGGGACTTCGGTATGGAGTTGCGGTCTGGCTGATCGCCGCCGTCAGCCGCTATTTTATTTACTACGCAATCCAACCTTGGGCGATGCGAGTTGTCTTACTGCAAATCGGATACGAGTTTGTGATGTTGATATTGCTGGGATTGACCGTAGCAGGCATCTATCGCGGCGGCGGCGAGAGAGTCTCGCCTTAAATCTACCGCTATCGGCGTTTGTGAAACAGCCCCACACTTTGGCCTCTTCCGTGCTCTAAGTAAATGCAGCGGGGCAGACGCGTAAAGCTTTCGGACGTATCGGAGCTGGCGTCGAGGTGATTTGTGAGTCTCTCCACCGTTAGTTGCCCGTCTCTTCTAGAAGTTGCGGACCCAGCGCGCAGTTTGCGGTCCAGGCCAAAAAATTTACCCCTGTGTGAAAGCATTTTCACAGCGTCACGGCTTGCAATCCTGGCTTTCGCTTTCCTTCTCTTTGCAATGCCTGGTTGGGGATCGGATGCCAGTGCCGCCAACCCTGCCGAGGTGCCTTCAACTTCCACATCCATCAAGAAAAACAGTAAATACGACATTGACAGCATTGGACAGCGCAGCGTCGGCAAGGGAATGAATCTCTACTCCATAGATAAGGAACGTGCTCTTGGAGAAGCGATGGCTGCAACGATTGACCGCAATACGAAATTCGTTGCGGATCAGGAAGTCTTCGACTACGTAAACCGCCTGGGGCGAAAACTCGCGCGTAGCTCTGACGCCGAGGTGCCTTTCACCATCAGGGTGATTGATTCTCCGGACTTGAATGTATTCTCTTTGCCCGGCGGGTTCCTCTACGTCGCCAAAGGCCTAATTATGGAGCTTGATAACGAGGCCGAACTAGCCGGATTGATGGCCCATGAGATCGCCCATGTGGCGGCGCGACACGCCTCAAAAACCGCTAGCAGAAGGTACGCCTGGAACATGGCTGCGATTCCACTTTCGCAAGTGGCGGGCCCTGCAGGATTGGGCGTGAAGCAGATTGCTTCGCTAACTTTCAAGAAGATCAGTCGCGACTCCGAAAACGAGGCAGATCTTCTCGGAATCGAATACCAGTACACCGCTGGCTACGATCCGCAGGCTTTTCTGGAGGCGCTTGAGAAGCTGCACGCCAAAGAAGTCCAAAAACGTGGAGCCATCACTAAAATCAGCCCGGCTTTTGGATTTATTGCTAAGCTTCCACTGCATGATCGGATTTCACGCGCTTTCTCGAACTATCCGGCCACCGAGGAGCGTATCGAGAGAGTACAAGGTGAGATTGCCACGCTTTTACCCAGCCGCACTGAATACGTGACGGACTCGAGTGAGTTCCAGGAAGTCAAAGCCAGACTCGGCCTGGCGGACCTGCCAATTTTGCACCATCACCACGCGGGAGATGGCGTATCTAATCCGCCGATTCTTCATCGAGGAGCACGATAGAAGGTGCGGGGGTCACCACCTCAAGCCCTAAAACACCGCTAACTCGTTCCATCCACTAGAGGTTACCATCAGACATTGCCCTCCAGTTACCTTGTGGGTTTTCCCCTATTGAAATTCACTGTGTGTAGCACATCAATTCAGCGAAAGCTGCGAAACCTTGCTCCCCTGGGCTGCCGGGTAGTTCACCGGAAATGAGTGCGAATTTCAACTTGGAGGATACATTGGTGCGCAACTTTATCGGATTTGCTCTACTGTTCGGAATGTTTTCGTTGGCCGCGGCCGCGCAGGAGAGTGCGCCAAAAGGGGAATTCTTCGGCGGCTACCAATACACAAAGTATGACGGTGGCACGAACGCAAATGGCTGGGATACAGCCGTCACCGGCAACGTTAACCGTTGGCTGGGTGTAACCGCAGACTTCAGCGGAGCCTACAACTCACAGAGTGGCGTAAGCTTCCACGACTATCTCTACACTTTCGGGCCGGTCGTCTCTTTGCGTAGCAGCAAGGCCTTCACCCCATACGCTCACTTCCTTGCTGGTGGATCTCATGCCTCCTTCTCAGGCTTGGGTTTCTCTGGTTCGGATAGCGGATTTGCCATGATGTTCGGTGGCGGCGTTGATATTGCCGCGACCCGCCACGTAGCAATTCGCGCGCTCCAGCTTGACTGGCTCTCGCTGCGTTCCAATGGCGTGAGCGACAACAACAACCTGCGCCTCACGACCGGACTCGTTTTCCGCTACTAGTACTTTCTGGTCTTGAACGACACTCAGGGCGGCCGAAAGGTCGCCCTTATTTTTTGTCGCGCTCTGCGGTAAACTTCCTCTTCGTCTTCCATCCATCCTTGGCGCTTGCCGGAGCTTTTCCCAATGTCTGAAACCCCGAATCCTACATCGCGCACACGTGTGGTTCGCGAGCCTGATCGCGCCGTTTATGATCGTGCCGCGGCCTACGAGATTCTGGACGAAGGATTCATCTGCCACGTTGGCTTTTCTTTGGAGGGGCAGCCATACGTCATCCCGACGAGCTACGGGCGCGACGGCGACGTTCTCTACATTCACGGTTCCGCCGCCAGCCGCATGCTGCGCAGCCTCGAGAGCGGTATTCCGGTCTGTGTGACGGTTACCCTGCTGGACGGCTTGGTGTTGGCGCGCTCGATTTTTAATCACTCGATGAATTACCGGTCAGTAGTAGTGCTCGGAACTGCGCTCGGGGTCAAAGATCCGGCGGAAAAGCTGAAGGTTTTACGGCTGTTGTCCGAACACATTTTGCCGGGCCGCTGGGATGACTCCCGGCAACCTAACGAGAAAGAGCTAAAAGCCACCACCGCACTGCGGCTGCCAATCACAGAGTTTTCGGCGAAAGTCAGGCAGGGACCGGTTGTTGACGACGAAGAGGACTACGCTTTCCCTACGTGGGCCGGCATTGTGCCGTTGACGATGAAGACGGGCATTCCGATTAACGATGGCAGGCTGGATCCAACATTCGAAGTGCCGGAGTATGCGAAAAACTACTCGCGCAAGCGGTGAGCGCTTACGGTAGGAGTAAGAGCTTGCCTGTCGTCTTCCTGCCTTGAAGGTCGCGATGCGCTTGGGCAGCTTCCGCCAACGGGTAGGTGTGTTCAACCCGCAGTTTCACTTTGCCGGAGCCAATCATTCCCAGCACCGCGCCTGCCCTGGCTTGCAGTTCCTCGGAAGTAGCAATGTGCGGAGCAAGCATCGGGCGGGTAAGAAAAAGCGATCCCTTGGTAGATAGCAGTATCGGGTCAAATGGAGCTACTGCGCCGCTCGACCCTCCGAAAAGGACCATGTAGCCTCGGGGTCGCAGGACGTTGAAGCCTTTCTCGAAAGTGTCCTTCCCTACTCCGTCATAGACAACATCTACTCCCTTGCCGCCGGTAAGCCGCTTGGTCTCGGCTTCGAAATCGGTTTTCGTGTAAAAGATAATTTCGTCGGCTCCCGCTTCTCGCGCCAATTTGGCTTTTTCTTCAGTGGAGACCGTTCCAATCACGCGGGCGCCGATGTTGTGCGCCATTTGGACCAGCAGCAAACCCACGCCTCCCGCCGCCGCATGAATGAGTGCAATAT
>JALYIM010000134.1 GCA_030775785.1 Acidobacteriota bacterium | reverse complement strand
TCGCCATCGAACGGAGGCGGCAGGCAGTTTGTGGTTACGGTAGGTGAACATGTTGGGTGCAAATGGTCGAGATCCGCGCCTGTCCTTATGATCTGAACAAACTCTGAAAAGGTTCTGCCACCCTCAGGCCGCCCCGTTTTGTCGGGTGTCAAGTTGCGCGACACAATGTTCGGAAAGCCAGGTGCCGGGAACGGACCGAAATCCCTACCGCCGCCGAGGTAAGTCGCGGGATTGATTTTAGTCGGCTGTCCAAAGTATGGGTTTCCACCCCGAACGAATTCGGTAGCGGGGCCAGCACTGTGGCAACCATTGCAGTCGCCCTGGGCGTTAACAATGTAGCTTCCCAGTCCGACCAGTTCCCGGTTTTTCCCTTCCAGGTTCAGCGGGACAGGAGCGATCGCAAACCCCTGTCGAATCTCTAATTCTTCGTGATTCCGGGCGGTGTCTTCACCATACGCATGTCCACGTGTAGAAGTTATTGATATCCCTACAAAGACGACCACAGCAAGTGCGGCACACAATCCAATAGTTTTCGAAAAGTGGTGTATTGTCATTTCATCGCTCCTTTACCTAAACTTCCTTTGACTGGAAAACGCCACGGATTATACCCCCAAACTTCCCAGGACGTGTCAATATTGACTTGAAGTAGAAGGACTAGCCGCCGTAGTGTCGACCTTGTACGAAACTGTCATATTAGAGTGGGAGCCTGCGAGGTTGATTGAATGCATAGACTTGGCCGAAATAGCCATAAGCCATGGCTTGCATGTTTTGGCGAATACGGCGACCATCCCACAGAGCGAAAGCTTTCATGATGCAAAGGGCATTTTGCGATTTTTGCGTGACTCGAAGCTTGACTTGCCATTCGACGTTCTGTCCAGCCAGACTAAAGCCAAAGTGCGGACAGGGCATTTGCTGCATCAGCCAAGGCTCGTTTCATGTTGAGCTCTGCACCTTCGCTGGAGGTCCATAAGGCCCTTTTCCGTTGTAGGAGCAGATGTGCTAATTCTGTGCAGGGGGATCGCTCTCCGCCGTTCAAGACAACCATAGCGGCTTCGAAAACTTGCTTTGCGTCCGGACTGATGTGAGCATGCATGAGTTTCCTCGGGGAATGGATTTGAAAGGGTCAAATCCAGCCTCCAGAGCCTACTCTCGCGAATAATGCCAAGCTAAGCATTATTTAGGTATGGCACGGACGGGCTATCGGACACGGTGCGCCTGGCCGTTGCTGCAGCATTTTGCATCAGAGAATGCACTTATAGATTGATCCTTTTGGAGGAACGATATGCAGACTGATGTCGTGAGGTTGTGGGCTGACGAAGATGGACAGGATATTGCCGAATATGCGGTGATGTTGGCCGTGATCTTAGTGATCGTTATTGGCACAGTACAACTGATAGGCACCAAAGCCAACACAGTATTCTCGAATGTGGCCAGCTCGATCCAGTAGCTTTTGAGTAGCGGGAAAATCCGTGATTCGATGAAATGATTTCTTGTAGTGAACGGGAGAGCACATCCATTATGAGACCGTGAACATTCCAGTTACGGCATCTGTTGCGATTGGATGTGGATTTTGGGCCGAAGGTGATGGGTGGACTGGTTCTTGCACTCAACACGCAATTACGATTCACTGGTAATAATGTCACGGAAGCTAAAACCAATATGGAGGAAGCACTTCGGGTAGCGATTGAATCCGCTCTGCGATCATTGTCACGAGTTAACGCCGCGACATAAACCGGTTACCAAGCTACGCAGCGGCGTTATCAGATGCAGACTTTCTCGAGGCCTGAGGAGTACAGCGTTTGGTATGAAGCAACTACATGTTGCTCAAGTTTCGGGCGACAACTCAGTCTGCACGGTGCAGGGGCGTTTGGTTTACGAGAGGTTGAATCAGCTCACTTTACGTAACCAAGACCGGCCCACTACTATCCCATCTCCGCCTTTCCAGATTACGGCAACGGAGTGTTGTTCCGCTTCCTTAACCGTGCAGTAGATTCCTGTAGGTTTTCCAAAAACGTCCAGAACGACTACCTTGTCGCCTGGAGACAATGATGCCTCAGAGACGGATCCCTCGATGTTTTTCGCGTTTACATTACTACCTGCAAGGGAAAGTTTTTGATTTGGTTTCATCATCGATCCACCAATTGAATAAGAGTTTGTTGGAAGGTGATTATTACCAAAATAACCGGGGTGGTCACTCGGGTAGATTACCCATTACTAAAGGATTGGTTGCAGGGATGTACTGAAATCATATTTCTCCCGAGAAATGGGACTGGGAGTGTGAAGGTGGAATGATGGGACAGGCCCTCCTGAGCCACTCAACGATCGAGCGTGGTCGTGCTCCTTGGCTGGCTCTGGCTTTTGCGCGAATATCAAGATCTGGATCCAAAGAGGCGACATTATGTGAACACTCCACTTCAAAAGCTTGAGTGCAGGCAGTCGAGCAACACATCCGTCTGTACGAGGTCATTGCTGACGGTAAGATCAAAGTTGAGATCACGATAGAAAAACTAGAGAGAAAGCATCCTGACCTTAGACCGACGAATCTGCACTTCTCAGCTAACACAGCCAGGCGGAATCAAAGCAACTTTTTGCAATCGTACCGTCTTCTCAAACTTGGCAGACAGATGTTTTCAAAACATGTACTTCAGAGCGAATTCAATCTGTCTATTATCAGTAGCCGTGTTAGTGATACTTGCTCCCCCAGGAACATCTACCGGAACTGCAGATGCACCTCCCGGTAACCCGAAATTAGGGTGATTGAAAAGGTTGAAGAATTCCGCCCGGAATTCAAGTTGTTGGGATTCTCTGACCGCGAAATTCTTTTGCAATACGAGATCAAAATCAATCAATTTGGGTCCGCGCAGATTTCCAACCCTTGAGTCTCCGAAACTATGTGCGGATTGTTGCCCGGGAGCGAGCGCCGGGACTGCAAAGGCAGCCTGGTTGTACCAACAATCAAGAGTTTGATGTCCGGGATTGCTGCACGCGAAGTTTGTAGCTTGCGATAGAGTATCGAACGAAAAATTGTAAGGATTCGCAATCTGATCAGGACGATAACTGAAGCTTCCAGTGTTGCTGAGGTCAGAGGACATCACCCCAGTGACGGCCTCACCGCTTTGCATAGTGGTAATTCCAGCCACTTGCCAGCCTCCCACAATCGCATCCCCGATTCCACTCAAGTCACCTGCAAACCTGCGTGCTCGCCCCATTGGAAGTTCGTAGAGATAACTTATGGTGAACCGATGTCGTATATCGGGGACGACCGGACCGTGTTCAAGGTCTGGACGATGGGAGTTCTGGATAAACCCACCTACGTTGCCATCGGCATTCCCGAGATTCTTGGCAAAAGTATAGGCCGCAAGCATATTGAAGCCATTCGCGAACCGTTTATTGAGTGAGGCTTGAAAAGCGTTGTAGAACATTTTCAGTTGCGGATAATCGAGTGGCAGAACAGCAGTTAAATTGGGTTGCTGGTTAAAGTATTTGCGTCCGTAGTTCGGAATGCAATTACTAGGATCGGGTCCACAGAAATTTGTATCCAGAATCTGCAGCGGTTGGTTCAGATCACTGGTCTCATGGTTCCACAAATTGGAGGCATTGGTTCCCACATATCCGATCTGTGCTAGGAAGTTTTCGCCGAATTGATGTTGCACACTCAAATTCCATTCCATGATGCGAGGAACTGTGCGCTTCGGGCCGGTGGTCTTCACAGGACCGCTGATATGGCTGGCATCACCAATTGGGAGTGCGCTTGGAAAGCCAGTTGATATGAGCTGTCCTGATGAGGGCAGCGCCCCGGGGCTAAAGTTGTGAGCAAGAAATGTCAGTTGCGGCGGGTTCAATCCGAGGTCGTCGAAGATATTAGCTTCTGCTGAATAAAAGACCCCGAACGCGCTGCGGATGACCGTGTTTCTACGCACCGACCATGAAAAACCCAGACGCGGAGCCCAATCATTCTTATCGAAATGCACCCCAGCATGCGGTAGCGAATTTTGTCCATAGGAGGATATTATGGTCGCACCGACTAGGTCGAAGTTACTTACGCGGCCGTTGGCAGGTGACGTGATGCTGTAGCGAAGTCCGATATTGATCGTCAGATTGGGACGGACACGGAAGTCATCTTGCGCAAATCCACCCAAGTCCCAGTAGCGGGTAGGATAAAGACCTCGAAGAAAGTCCTGTTCATTGGAATCTGCAGTCCCCAGCAATAAGTCGGCAAGCCCATTCCCACCGTTCGCGGTGGTGAGATCATTGGTGTAAACACCTCCAAAGTCGAATAATCCACGCGGAGCCGTGACTTGGTAAAAATTTCGTTGCTGACGACGAAAGTCTACGCCGAATTTCAGCAAGTTCCTGCCTCGGATCCACGTCAGAGTATCTGCGATTTGAAAGATGTTTTCAAAAACGTGTTCGGGCAAGAATTCCGAGTCTCCCAAAGGAGTGAATCCCGCAATAGTGATATTGGTGAGACCCGTCGAGTTCCGGTCAGTGCCTCGATTAGCGTTGGGAATGCCCAGCTGCATAGAAGAAACAGATGACCCAAAGTTGAATGGTAAAGCGTTCACTGCATAACGAAAATAACCACCATGAAGATCGTTCAAAAGTTGGGGAGAGAAGGTGTGGGTATAGCCAACGCCTAAATGTTGGGCGCGTGAGTTGCTGGCACTGGGACAGCAGGTGGATCCTCCCCAAAGGGGACCGAGAGGGCCCGGTCGTTTACTGCGCACGTCGCCAAAACTGTAAGACCCAAATATTTGATCCTGATCACGGAAGCGATGGTCGAGGCGCAGATCGAAAGAATCCTGGCTATTGACGTGGTTCTGGTTAGCTCGATAATTGTTCGTCAGTCCGGGTAGATTTGCATGAGGATAGAAATTGGCCACGTTCTGTCCTACAGGATTGATGGAGGACGCGGGAATGATATTTGTTGCGCTGATGGGATTTCTTAATGAGATGATCGCTCCGTCAGCACATGTGTAATTGAAAGTGCTATAAGGATCGAAAATAGTGCCGGTATCGAACGTATCCCCCGGACTAGGCGTCGCGCAGGGTGAAAATGTCTGTCCTGTCAGTCGATCGCTGAAATTGCCCGCGCGCTCGGCGTCGGTGGGAACCGTAGAGATGAATGGACTACTTTCGCGCAAGCGGGAGCCTTCGTAATCGCCAAAGATAAAGGTGCGGTTTTTTTTTATCGGTGCTCCCAAAAACGCCCCAAACTGATTCCGCTTGAATGGTTGCCGTCCCTGGTTGAAGTAATTGACGGCGTCCAACTTATCATTACGAATGAATTCGTAAACTCCGCCATGCGTCTGGTTAGTCCCAGACTTCAAAACGACGTTGACCGCTGCGCCTCCGCGGCCGAATTCCGCACTCATAGAGTTCTCCTCTATGCGAAACTCCTGAATGGCATCGGGGGGCGGAAGCACGATCACACCGCCCAAGCCGAACTCATTGTTATCCACTCCATTCAACAGGAAGTTATTGTTAGAAACTCGTAGTCCATTCACTGAGATTGCTTCATTAGCTCTTTCGTTCTCAAAAACGCCGCCGCTGACGTTCGAACCCGTCTGTCCGCTATTCGCTCCGGGGCCGAGATATGCGAGCTGAATAAAGTTTCTTCCGTTCAGGGGAAGCTCAGAAATACGCTTCTCCGTTTCAATCGTGCCTAGCGATGAGGCTTCCGTCTGTAGAAGAGGTGGGGACGCAGTTACTTGTACCGTCTCCGTCGCGGAACCGACGCGCAACGCAATGTCTACTCGAGCCTTCTGGTTTACAGCAACGTCCACGTTCGGTTGTATTGCTTTTTGAAAGCCTTGTTTTTCAACTGTTATTGAATAAGTACCGATGTGGAGAAGGTCGGCAGTGTACTGTCCATCATCACCGCTGGTCACGTTTACTGACTGGTTGGTGGCGAGATTGATGATTGTGACGCGCGCTTGAGGCACGCGCGCTCCGATAGGATCAGTGACATTGCCGACAATGGCTCCTCGGTCTACTTGGGCAATCAGCAACTTTGGGACAACTGCCAAAAACAATAGTGACGCGGCTACAAACACCTTCGATCGTTTGGTCATCAGGGCCTCTGGTCGTTTGCAGTTGATACATCAGCGGAAACTGGTTCGCCACTCTTACATCAGCCCATAACGGGGTGTCAAGAATCTTCTTTAAGTAATTTGCATGCAAATCGACTAGGAGGACTTAGAGTCCTTGAGCTATTATGCTTTGCGAAGTTGGAAGCGATCTGCGGAGATCTGCAGGATGCAAAACTGGTTCGTGATTTTCTTTTGTGTGTTTTTCGTTTTCGGTTTTGCGCAGGCGCAAACGACGCGCCTCGAAGACCTTCATAATAAAACTATCCTGGTGTTCACTCCACATCCTGACGATGATGTATTCGGAGCTGGGGGCACGATCGCTCTCCTTAATCGCAATCATAATAAAGTCACTATTGTTGTTTATACCAACGATGACAAAGGCTCCTACGATCCGGAGATGACGTCGCAGCGTCTTGCCCGCATTCGACGGTCGGAACAGGAAGTTTCTGAGGGTTTGCTGGGCACCCCAAAAGAAAATATTCTATGGATGGGTTATGACGATGGCATGCTCGAATACGCTCCACAACCCAAACTGACCGAGGAAGCTACTGCCATTATTCGTCGAGTTCGCCCCGACATTTTGCTCAGTGTAGATCCGGGAGAATGGTACGAACGCTGGCACAAAACCGACCACCGCATGGCTGCCTTCAATACGATTGATGCGGTTCGCGCTGCGGAATTCTGGCTCTACTTTCCGAACCAGCGACTGCAGCAGGGACTGGAACCGTACAAGGTGCCAGAGATGTACTTTTTTTATCCAGCACCGCAAGAGGCAAACTATTTCGTAAACATCGAGAGTGTTGCTGAACTTAAATTCGAAGCCGCCGCCAAGCAAGTCAGCCAGTTCGAGCCAGCAGTCAATAAGTACCGTCCCGATTGGACTCCAGAAGCTCTGAAAAAAGCTCAAGACGAAATGCGCAAGGAACAGCCCCGGAAGGACGGACACTATGTGGAGGCGTTCCGCCGCGCTACCGAATTTAATCAATACTGATCGCGCTAGTAGTGAAAAGGGAGATGGAGTATGCCGGAGCTGGCGCTACTTGGCGGCAAGAAATCGAAGAGCAAGCCTTTCCCACAGTGGCCGCAATTTGATGAGAACGAAAGGCGAGCCTTGAATGAAGTACTCGAAAGCGGCATCTGGTGGCGTACTCCGGGTACTAAGACACTAGAGTTTGAAAGTGCATTTGCACGCTTCCATGGCGCACGCCATGGAATTGCCGTAACCAATGGCACGGCAGCCCTTGAAGTCGCCATGGCGTCTCTGCCAGTGGGACCCGGTGATGAGGTGATCGTTCCGAACTTCACCTTCATCGCCACTGCCAGCGCAGTGCTGTTTGCTAATGCTCTTCCGGTCCTGGTAGATGTTCGTCCTGACACATATTGCCTTGATCCGCAATTGGCGGAAGCGGCCATCACATCGCGCACCAAGGCGATCATCGCGGTGCACATGGGCGGACATCCCGCCGATCTAGATGCGCTGAAAGCGTTGGCAGCTCGCAATAAGATCGCTCTAATCGAGGACTGCGCCCATGCCCATGCCAGCGAATGGAAAGGTCAACGAGTTGGTACGTTCGGAGTGGCGGGAACTTTCAGTTTTCAAGCCAGCAAATTAATGACCGCCGGTGAGGGCGGCATAATCATTTCAAACGACAATGGGTTTGCGCGTCAGGCACGGTCCATTCACGATTGCGGCCGCATACCCGACGAATGGTTCTACAGTCACTTCATTTACGGCTCCAACTATCGTCTAAGCGAATGGCAGGGCGCGATGTTGATGGCGCAGCTGCAGCGGCTCGACGAGCAAACTCGCACGCGTCATCAAAACGCGCGCTGGCTTGATCGCGAACTTGCCATGATACCCGGAATAAGTCCGCAGAAATTTGACCAGCGCTGCACTCGTAACGCTCAATACGCATATATTTTTTATGTAGACCACAAGCAATTCGCGGGCACCTCGACCGAGAGTTTCATCGCAGCCATGAATGCCGAGGGGATTCCAAATCAAGCCAGTTACCCTCCCTTGCATGAATTGGAAATATTCCGAAGCGGAGAATACCGCAAGCGGTTAAGTGGGGTACAAGCGACCGCTGAACATACTTTTTTGCGGCAGTCATTTCCGCACACGCAACGTGCCGCTT
>JALYIM010000133.1 GCA_030775785.1 Acidobacteriota bacterium | reverse complement strand
CTGGAGCAGCGACCAGCAAGTCGGTCTCGCACCCATCGTCGAAGGTAATCGCGACCGCAGGCGTGGTGGAGGAGGTCAGAGCTTCGGGGACACTCAGGCCCCGGTAGCCCATTTTTGGTAGACGCTGCATCTGCGCTCGGAAACTGGATTCCCGAACGATGTAACGCACGTAGCCGAGCTCAGACTGGCACAGGGGACGTTGGGGCACCTCAAGCTCGTGATACATCAGGTAGACGATGTGCTGTGTGCTCGGGCTACTTTTCACCGGAGATTGGCTTCCTGGTTCATAGGTTTACTGGACCGTCCCCGTCCCCCCTCATAAAGTAGACCTTATCTTCGTTGCTGTGATCTGTGTTTTTGTCGTAAGGCGCGATGAGTTCTGCCAGTGATTTTGATGCCGCGAGGATGAAGTTGGACGGACCCTGAAGAAAGCCAGTAGATTTTAGGGCTTCGGTCCACGCAGCATGGGAATGGTTGGTCACGACCAGGTCGACACCTCGATCTTGGAGGAAATCGGCAGCGGACTTAATCACAACCGCGGCATTTTCGGGAGACGCCAGACAATCAGCGATGGAGCCGACGCGGAGATCGCCGAAATACTTGTTGTTTTGCATTTGCGTGTCGAGCATTACCGCCCACCCCAGGATTTCACTCTTTCGCGAAACCTTAATACATAAGAAATTTTTGCCGGGAGGATACAGGACATCCAGGGTAGAGCGGTCGCGCGCTGCGATCAAAGTGTATCGCGCGTGACATTGTTGCCAGAGAATGTCGGTCCATTCGCCGAAACCCGAAATCGGCTCAGCAATAGTTGAGCGATCCACGCGCTTGGCGTGGATTCTCTGCAGAATATTGATTGCCATTGCGCCCGCGCCACTCCAGGCTGCCACATCGCAGACTATTTGATTGAAAATTGTTCGGCGCAAAGAAGTTACGTGACGCAGGAAGCGGGCAGCGTTATTCACCTTGAAAAAGAACGGTACCGCTGACAAGCTCCACCCAGTGGCGTTCAACATTCGGGGGAGCGGGCGATCGAAGCCTCCCATGCCGAGGCAAAAGAGCATTGGTTGGGCCTTCAAGGCGCTGCGAAGCATGTGCACCCCCACGCTTGAATAGGCTTTGTTAACTGTGCCTTCGGAGATGGGTAAGTGGTAGTAGACGACGGGACGAACTTCGCCCGCGAAGGAAAAATCCTGGAATTTTAAGATGTAGGCTCCCCGGACAGCGTCGCCGTCAGTGGCGAGATAAAACTCCTGGTAGATACGGCGGCCATCTGCCTTGGGTAACCAGGGCGGAATGTTGGTGTCCGGAAAATGGAACTCAGAAGCGATGCCTCCAGCTGAGAGGCGCTGGTTGAAAGCTTTCACTGCCGGAATCCATTGTTCTGTGTAACGCTGAATGGCAATCGCCATAGCTCGGCTATTTCTGGTTCACCTTGGACTGCAGGATGGCGAGAATGCAATCGATGCTGCTCATCTGATCCATTTCTTCGGGCTCGAATTGCACACTGAACTCCTGTTCTAGCGCGAGTACCAGGTTCAGGTGCTGGACGGAATCCCAGGCTGCTATGTTTTCCGGCGAAGACTGTGTGGTGATCTGATTTCGGGGAAGCCTGAGGATGTCGGCAGCAATGCCGCGAACGCGCTCGAATATCGGCGAGGTCATGATGGTCGATCTCCGTTGACGAAATGAAGCTTAATCCAGCTTGGGCAGGGGAGCGAGTGAGCGTTCAGATCCAGGCTCCAGAGAGTGCCCTTTTCCGTTTGCTCGACGGCGGCAAAGCCGTGAGCGAAGTAGAAGTCGCGGGCCGGCGTGTTCTTCTGGGTTGGCAAGAACCAGCCTCGGAGTTGCCGAGCTCCGTTCCGTCGCCCCTGCTCGGCCAGAAAAGAAAGAAAGGCCGTTTCAACCGTGCGTCCAATCACGCGGCAGCTCAGCAGAAATGTATCGATCTCGCCAACGTCCCCTATGTGGCGGGTTATGGCGACTCCCACTAGGCCGTTGTCTCCGAAGCGGTCGCGCACGCTGATTGTGAAACAATCGCACCCGGGAGCAGAGATCATCTCTGAGATTTGTTGTTCGGTATAACGGCGGGTTGTCAGGTTGAATTGGTTCGTTTTATTCGTGAGCTGCGCAATGCGAGCTAGGCTAGCCTTTGTGACCGGTGCGATTTCAGCTTCCTGCTGAAGTGATCGGTAAAAATCTTCTTTGGAGAAGACTTTCTGCTCTAGTTCCTCGCGCTCGCGTTGGGACTGATACATCGCGCCGCGCTGCTGGTCTTCTGCGGTCAGTACCAGACGCTCGAAGACAGGATTCTGGCGGATAACGCGGGCGAAAAGCATGGGATCGTTTGGAAGTTCTATGACGTGGACTTCTGGAATCAGGCTGCGCACCTGCTGGCGTTCGATGGGGTTATCGTCGAGAAAGGCGAGAGCATCTACGCCAACGTTCAATTCCTTTGCGATTTCGCGCAAATTCTGAGCTTTGTCGGTCCAATTGATCCGCATGCTAGCGAAATGGCTCGGTTTCAGAAGCATTCCTGGGTGATTCTTGAGCGCTTCCATAGCATCGTCACGATTGTTTTTACTGCAGACGGCGAGGAGAATGCCGCGCTGGTGGAGATCAAGCAGCGCCCGCTGCAAGTCGCGAAAAGCTGCGCCCGGATACTCATTGCCTAGTTTGATGCCGTCCATTCCGTCTTCGCCGATGACCCCGCCCCAAAGAGTGTTGTCGAGATCGACGACGACCGCCTTAGCGATCTTTCCAGTTA
>JALYIM010000132.1 GCA_030775785.1 Acidobacteriota bacterium | reverse complement strand
CCCTCGATCAGCTTGGCACAACTGACGATTGCGGGTTCTCGCCGTTTAGTGACGACCGGTCCACCACACGGGAGACTGCCTTTGCAAAGATTCGTGCGCGCGTTGAAGGCACCCACCTTGCCGAAAGAGTTCTTGGAATTCAGTGATGCATCCGGACGAAGACGAAGAGAAACTGCTCCGCTCTGTGGCATTGCAAAATTCACAGGCCGTTCTTCTGGCCCGAGAACGTGCGGAGCGCGAACTGCGCGAGTCCAACGAGCGCATTTCGAACATTCTTGAAAGTATCAGCGATGCGTTTATCGTTTTGGACAGGGAATGGCGGTTCATTTATATAAATCCCCAGGCGGAGGAAATTGTTCGGCCACTAAACAAGTCTCGGGAAACTCTCCTCGGGAAGAATTACTGGCTGGAATTTCCGGATCTCGTTGGAAGCCCGTTGGACGAGAACTTTCGCCGCGCAGTAGCCGAGAACGTCAAAGTTTATCTTGAGATCTTTTACCCACCGCTGAATTCCTGGTTTCAAGTTCGCGCGTATCCGTCACAGGACGGCCTTTCGATTTATTTTCTTGATATCACCGAGCAGAAGCAGGCAGCCGAAGCATTGCGAGAGAGCGCGGAACGTGTACACACGATGTTCAATCAAGCCGCAGTGGGCATTGCGATGACGTCGTTAGAAGGACGATTTGCGGAGGCAAACCAGAAGTTTTGCGACATCCTGGGCTATTCAATCGAGGAACTTCGGAAGTTGACGTTTTTCGATGTGACGTACGCTGATGACCTGGATAAAGCACAAGCCAACACCGGCTTGTTACTCGCGGGCAAGATCTCCGAGTTCGCGTATGAGAAACGTTACATATGTAAGGACGGCAGCTTGGTTTGGAGCTTGACCACAGTGACTACGCTGAAAGATGCCGCTGGGAAGCCGCAGAGCCTGGTCGGGGTGATTGAGGACATCTCGGCACGCAAAACGGCTGAATCAGTTTTGCGACAGAGTGAAGAAAGGTTACGCAAGACGGAAAAAATGGCCGCGGCAGGCCAACTGGCCGCGTCCCTTGCCCACGAAATCAACAATCCATTGTCTTCGGTTACGAATGCGTTGTATTTGCTCACGCGGCAGCCGACACTCGATGACCGTGCTCGTACCTTAGTCTCACTGGCCGGGACAGAGCTCGCCCGTATGTCTCGAATCGTAAAACAAAGCTTGGCCTATTACAGACAAGAAAACACGCCGAGGGATATTGACATCGGGGCTATGGTTGAGGAATCAGTCCAGGTGTATAGCGATAAATTAGAACGCGGAAACATTCGTGTTACGAAGAAAATTGACGCAGCAAAGCGCATTGTGGGATTCGCGGACGAGGTTCGCCAAGTCATCGACAACCTGCTGCTCAATGCGGTTGAGGCGATGGCAAGTGGTGGTCATTTAGGTGTTTCCGTTCACCCGTCTTTAGATTGGAGAGATGGAATCCGAAAAGGTGTGAGATTAACGATCGCTGATTCGGGTTGTGGCATTGGTAGCGAAATCCTTTCCAGAATCTTTGAGCCATTCTTTACGACAAAAGCAGAAAAAGGCACCGGGTTAGGGCTTTGGGTAGTGCACGGCCTCGTCGTCAAGCATGACGGTACCATTCGTGTTCGCAGCACCAACAGAGACGGAAGAAGTGGGACCGTGGTCTCAGTACTGTGGCCTCTTACAATTCGGCCGTATGTGCAAGCCACCAGGCCGACTACTCCCGCAATCGCTTAGACAGGTTGTCCAGAATGCGCGTTCTTGTTATTGATGACGAGAAAAACTTAGCGGATACCGTGGTATGGATCCTCGAGGAAAATGGGTTCGAAGCTGTCGCCGCGTATACTGGTGCCGCGGCCTTGGAAAAAATTTGTTCCTTTCCACCCGATATTGTGATTTCTGACGTCATCATGCCGGGCATGAACGGTATCGACGTTTGCAGCATCGTCCAGACCAAATTCCCGTATTGCCATATACTTCTCTTCTCCGGACAAGCAGTTACCAGCGAGCTCTTATACAACGCACGTCGAAAGGGCTTTGAATGGGAATTGCTTGCAAAACCTGTTGACCCAGAGGAACTTCTAGCGAAGCTCAACACCCTCAGTAAGAACGATTTGTAGTAAGTGGGCGAGAGGGACAGTGGTTGACGCATTGGGAAACTGGCCTGCATTTCAAGCTCCGTTGCGCAGGAGTCTCCCAGTACCCCATGATGCCGTCCGCACTCTTCCCTCTCAGAAAGTTTTTGTTACCGCTAACTGTCAAGTCGAAGGATGCTCGATGGAGCCTAAGTACTGGAATGAGTTCGGAGCACCTGAAACATTGGTCGGTTTGCGGTGGCGTAGTTCAGTTGGTTAGAATGACTGCCCGTCAGGAGGTCGCGCGTTCGAGTCCCTGATTTCGGTGCTCGTTTCCCCTATATTCACAATGCGGATAGTCACCTTTTTATAGATGGTTTCCCTCGATGTCAGTATTTAAACGAAATAACGTGAAGAGTTCGGGTCGGGGAACTAAGCCCATGATTTTCGCCCATGGTTATGGCTGCGATCAAAATATGTGGCGTCTGATAACGCCCGCATTTGAGGACGACTACAAGATCGTGCTTTTTGACCACGTGGGGGCAGGAAATTCTGATCTCCAGGCTTTCAGCCGCAATAAATATTCGACGCTCGATGGTTACGCGCTGGACGTTTTAGAGATCTGCTCAGAATTGGGATTACAAAATGTTATTTTTGTCGGACATTCGGTGAGTGCAATAATCGGCATCCTTGCAGCAGTGCGGGAACCTGACCGTTTCGATAAACTGATCTTGATCGGACCTTCTGCCTGTTACCTTAATGACGGAGATTATCGTGGAGGCTTCACTCGAGAAGATATTGACGAACTGTTGGCCTGTATCGACCGCAACTACCTCGGCTGGTCGGCCGCGATGGCGCCGGTTATTATGGGCAATCCAAATCGGCCAGAACTTGCTGCCGAGCTTTCTAATAGTTTCTGTCGCACTGATCCCGAGATAGCCAAGCATTTTGCCACGGTTACCTTTCTTTCGGATAATCGACCCGATCTTCCAAAGCTTAAAACACCATCCCTGATCTTACAGTGCTCCGTGGATGCCATCGCCCCACTGTCAGTCGGTCAGTACATTCATCGCCACCTCATGAATAGTTTGTTTACGTTATTGAAGGCGACTGGACACTGTCCTCACCTTAGCGCCCCGGAGGAAACCATTTCCGCTATGCGCGAAGGTCTAGCCCTTTTATCTCGAGTCGAGCAGGGGTGAACATAGACAGCCAACTCGTTGATGAAAGCGCCCGAGAACTATACGAGAATGCTCCCTGCGGCTATATCTTCACACTTCTTGACGGCACTATCGTAAGAGTCAACCAGACATTCCTGAATTGGACGGGCTATTCGCGAGAAGAACTTGTGTCTTGCAAACGACTGCAAGATCTTTTGACTGTTTCCGGTAGGATTTTCTACGAGACTCAATATGCCCCCTT
>JALYIM010000131.1 GCA_030775785.1 Acidobacteriota bacterium | reverse complement strand
ACCTCCACCGCCTCCACCTCCACCACCACCACCTCCACCGCCTCCACCTCCTCCACCTCCTCCACTACACAACGACGACGTAGACGACTGGAAGTTTCGATCACAATTGGGCAGCAACAAAGGCTTCACGCAACGTGGGGCAACCGGAACGACTGGCTGGCCACCCGCGCCTGCTACGTTTGACGGATTGTAAGCTTCCGCTAAAGCGGTGGCGCTGACTGACGCGAGAGTTTGACTCCAGATACGCGCAAAAAAGATTGGAAGGTTTTTCCTATCCACCGCTACAGCAATTTGGGGATTAGAGCATCCTGGACCTGTCCCATTAGGGAAAGTAACCGTAACATTGGGGGATTGGCCGTTGACATTATTCTGTTGCGCAATCGCAGTAGCGACCTGAGTTGCCAATCCTCTTACCCCTGCAGGCAATGTAGAGACGCAAACATCCGATGTAAATCCACTGTCAGCGAATATTTTGGCCCCAGCTAAAGCCCCGGCATCAGCAGAACGCTGTGCCTCGCTGCGAAATGTGTAGAGACTAACTACGTCGATGGCAAGGGCAGCCATACCTATGATGCTGACAAGAGCAACAGCCACCAATATTAAAGTTTGGCCCTTTTCTTGAGATCTGAGTAGTCTGCCCGTTGTTAATTGCCGCCTCACCATTCAATCCCCTGATCATCGCTGGCCTCGGCACCATTGTCCGAACAAAATGCGTAGCAGAGATCACACACAATGATCGCCGCGATGTGGCTGGATAGGAAATTCACGTAAAGTGTCAGCAATGCTAGGCCTGTGGCGTCTTGCTGTCAATCTCCGCAAACTCTAGGTGGGTGCAGCTTCCATAGCGAAGTGCGTTATCGAATAGTTCGCAATTGGTCCAGCGCTGCTGTGTGTGCGACAGGCCGTTCAGCCTACTAATTCGGTGCTCAACGTTTCGCTCAGGCGGGTTCGCGGAACATAATTGTGTGCAAGTTTTTGTAACTTGTGGCGGTTGTAATTCAGGTGCGTTAAAAGATTTTTAAAACAATGTTCTATAAGCCTTCCCGAACGGATACAATCAGCCCCTCATTGTCCCTCCCTGCTGAGCAAGCGGGACTCTAAGGACCCGACGATTAATTAAGGAGATTACATGAAGCTGCAGCAAAAATGTAGGTCTGTCGGTATCGTATTATTGCTCTCGCCGTTATTCGCCTCGGCGCAAAAAATGCAGTCAATTCCGTTTGTCAGAAGTGCAACTGCTCACGTCACAACGCCCTTAGCATTCCGCAACATGACTCCGGTTCCGTGGCACAACGCCAGTAAGGTAATGCCGGACCACGACCGCGGGGGCAAGCAAAACATCACAGCACTGCCAGATGCGTTGATCCAACAGCAAGTGCTACCGCAAGTCACAACATCGAACTTTCTAAATTTCGACGGAATTACTGACGCGCAGGCAGGAGGGTTCGTTCCACCCGACACCAACGCGTCGGTGGGCAGCACCCAGGTCGTGGAAACGGTTAACGTCGCGTATGCGGTGTACGACAAAACCACGGGCAATGTAATCATGCCCCCGACAAATATCCAGACGCTTTACACCCCACTAGGCGGCCAGTGCGCAACCGGAAACGTGAGCGATCCGCTAGCCACTTATGACAAGGCGGCCGGACGGTGGTTGATCACGATGGTCGCCTTCAATAGTAATTTCACAGTTAATGAAGCCTGCGTCGCTATTTCTACTTCCGTGGATGCCACGGGGACTTTCCATCTATACAGGTTTGCTTACGGAACGGTACTGCCCGACTATCCCAAGCTGGGAGTCTGGCCCGACGCCTACTATCTCACGACTAATAATTTCCCAAATGGCGGAAATTTTGGCGGCGCCGAGAGTTGCGCTTTAGACCGTACGAACATGTTAGCCGGTAATAACGCAAAAATGATCTGCTTCAAGAGACCCACCAGCGACTTTTCCTTGCTCCCTGCGGATCAGGATGGAGCGACACCGCCGCCCGTGGGCTCGCCGAACTATCAGATGGAGTTGGCAACTTCCACTACTCTGAAGTTGTATAAGTTCCACGTGGATTTCGTAAATACGACAAAATCAACTTTTACAGGGCCGAAAGTCCTGACGGTGCCCGCTTATAGCAATGCTTGTGCCACAGCCTCCAGGGGTGCTTGTATTCCACAGCCTGCGGGGGGCGAATTATTGGAGTCTTTGGGCGATCGTTTAATGTATCGGTTGCCTTATCGCAACTTTGGCAGCCACGAAGCTATCGTCGCCACTCATTCAATTCTAGGCTCTGGCACTGGCAAAGCTGCTGCGGCCGTGCGTTGGTACGAAATACGCCTGGGCGCAGTTCCTACTTTGTTTCAAGCAGGGACGGTTGGCGGTGGCGCGAGCACAACCGCGTTATGGATGGGCAGCCTCGCTATGGATAAGAATGGGGATATCGCCTTGGGCTACAGCAAGTCGAGCAAAAGTGTAAAGCCTAGCATTGAGTATGTTGGCCGGGTTCCAACCGATCCGGTCGGCACCATGGAATCCCCGAAGGTCATCATTGCAGGCACCGGCGTTCAGCAGAACAGCTTCAATCGCTGGGGTGACTACAGCAGCATGGCCATAGACCCCACTGACGACTGCACATTTTGGTACGCTCAGGAGTATTACAAGACAACCGGCAGCTTCAACTTCCAAACGCGCCTGGCATCGTTTAAATTCACGACCTGCCAGTAGGTTGTGAGGACTGATCCGATGATGAAGCCCTTCAATATGAAGGGCTTTTTTTAACATCGCAGGAGAACTGCATCGCCATGGGTTTGCCAGCTCAAGGTGGCGATTATTTGTCCGAGTGTAGAGGGTCCTAAGACAAAACCACAATTGAAGGCAGAACCAGATTCAGCGGCCGAAATATTTGGCGTTGCGCTCGGTGTAATCCTTCCATTTCTCTGGGAGATCGTCCTGGGCAAAGATGGCCGACACGGGGCAGACTGGCACGCACGCGCCGCAATCTATGCATTCCACGGGATCGATGTAGAGCATCTCCTCAGTAGCAAACGGGGCCTCATCCTTCTTGGGATGAATGCAATCTACCGGACAGGCGTCCACACAAGCGTGGTCTTTCGTTCCAATGCACGGTTCCGCAATCACGTATGCCATAGAAAATGTGTTTCTCCGATTTTTCGTAGGTGGATATTCTAACAAGAACGGTAACGCACGTACAGAATACCTCGAACCGCCGCCGCTTTCACAGCCCACGCACTGAACGGATTGATTTCAGCGATGGCTGGCAACATCCGCCATCGGCCGGAGAACGGTCCACCCGAAAGTGGCTTAAACGCTTGCCGAAGCGAGCTCGGGCTCTTCGGTTGGTTCGTACTCAACAATGTATCCCGCGACCGCACTGGCTGCGACGGTAAGCGGACTCGCCAGATACATCTGGCCGGGACCACTGCGCCCTGGGAAGTTTCGATTCTGCGCACTGATGACCACCTGATCGGGACGCGTCGTGACGCCCGGTCCGGCGTTGATGCATGCGCCACAGCTCGGTTCGATGACGTGCGCCCCAGCTTTCTGGAAAATGTCCAGGTACCCTTTGCGGATGCAATACTGCCGCGTCTCCTGCGATCCGAATTGAATGTAGAACTGGACCGAATTCGCCACCCGCTTCCCTTCTTTTAAGGCGTCGGAGAGCACGCGCGCGTACATATCCATGTCTTCATTTTTCCCCGCCGTGCAAGTTCCTCCGTAGGCAAGTTCGATGGGAACAGGCGTGTTCAATTCGCGAATAAATTTTCCATTCCCAGGATCACCGGGAGTCGCGACCATGGGAGTGATGTCGGCTGCATTTAGTTCGATGACGTGGGCATACTTGGCATCACGATCGCTATTCACGCCACGCGTGAGGGATTCTGCCGCATCAACACTCATGCCCCGGCGCTCAACAAGAAATTCGATTGCCTTCCGATCGGGAGCAACAATTCCCGTGAAGCCGCCAATTTCCGCTGCCATGTTCGTCATGGTCGCTCGTTCATCCACGCTCAGATCTTCGATTGCCTCGCCGGAGTATTCAATTACTTTAGCCAGCGCCTTGCCGCTCTTGATGTAGTCCATTCTGAGCAGTGCCAGCATGAAATCTTTGGCGGTCGCACCCGGATGCTTACGCCCGTGAATGACCACTTTGACGGACTCTGGAACGCGCACTCGAACGTCTTTCGTGATCCACGAATTGAAAACGTCCGTCGTTCCGATGCCAAAAGCTACGCAACCGATCGCACCCGAGTGAGGGGTATGGGAATCGGAGCCCACAATCAACTGTCCAGGGAGCGCGTAGCTTTCAAGGACCACAGAATGACAAATGCCTTCTGAACCCTTGCGGTCTTTCAATTCTCCATGGAGACGAATCCCACGCTGCCTCGCAAAGTCTTCTTGTTTTAGCTTGAGCTGCGTCGCGAGGTCGAGCAATCCCATCTTGCGTTTCTGTTCGGAGAGGACTTCGTCGAGAAAGGTCAGGTGGTCGCGAAAGAATAGAACCGAAGACGCGTCGTTGACCGGAGCATCGCGACCGACAAGCTGATCGAAGAAAATGGCCGCCATGGGAGTCACATATTCATGGCTGAATCGCAAATCTGTGCGAGCAAAACCGGAGTCTCCTGGCTTGACCGCTTCCACGCCAACTTTGCCGCCGGCGCCGATCATATGGCGTGCGAAAACTTTCTCCGCCAGCGTCATCGGGCGCGACTTCGTTTGAATCGCGGGTAGAGAAACCTTGCCTTGCAAACGAGCGACGTTGAAATTGAACAGCCCACCATGCTCGATAATTTGCCGGGTAATTTCGTCTTCGCCCTGGATAAATTCGCTCAGGGAAATATCCTCTCCTCCGCGAATTCTTTCGATTAAAGAAAAATTCGTGGAGGTGAGGACCCCAAGGTTCTGGCAATTTTGCTTGTAAATCCGCTCGATATTCTCCGCGATGACGATCCGAATTCCCGCGCACAGTTCAGCATAAGGGGACTGCTCCCGACTTGAGCCTTTACCGCGGCGCTTACCACTGACTGCTGCAACGAATCCTCCTCTTTTCACATCACCGCGTTGAATCGGGGTCTGTTCTCCGCACTTCAAACCGGTGTAGGGAAATTCGCCTAGGGTCTCGTCGAAAAAGAAACAGATGTGGGCAGGTGTGATTTCGTCGGTCGAAATATCGTCGCGCAGTTTGGGATTGTTAGCGGAATTCTTGGTGTCCCACGGCAGGTCTTCGCCCGCAAGTTGCCGCTTAATTAATTCAGGATTTTCGGTAAGAAATAAAATCCGGCCGCTTAGACGCACTTGCTCCGGACGTTTCTCGATTTTTCTCTCAAGCAATGATGGGATCACAAAGCACCTGCCAAAACCTGAAGGCGGCCCCGATCGCAAAGCTGACACCCGGCGACGCCAGTACGATTGTAACGCTTGTAGGAGGGTTTGCTTTGATCGTAGAAATTCTTAGTCTTTTGCCGACGCGGCGATTCGGGGATCGGGCAGGGGTTCCAGATTGCGTCCCGAAATGATCTGCTCAAATTCCTGCAGCAGAGCCGAATGCAGAATTCCATTTGTGGCCAGCGTCTCATGACTGGCGATTTGGAATGGGCCGCCGAGAAAATCGCTAACCTTCCCACCCGCCTCTTCCACAAGCAATACTCCGGCCGCCGTGTCCCACGGATTTAAGTTGAGTTCCCAAAAACCATCGAACCTTCCGGATGCGACGCAGCAAAGATCGAGCGCGGCGGAACCCGCCCTCCTGACACCGTGACTTCGTAATGTGAGCTGATGGTAAAAGTGAATGTTTGGGTTTTTATGGCGCTTGTAGCTGGGAAATCCCGTCCCCAATAAAGACTCTGCCAGCTTTGCGGTCTTTGAGACTTGAATGCGCCGCTGATTTAAATAGGCCCCGCCACCCTGCTCAGCGGCAAACAACTCATCCCGCGTCGGATCGTAGACCACGCCCGCAATGCGCGCGCCCTTGTGCTCCAGCGCAATGGAAGTGCAGAACACCGGAAAACCGTGAGCGAAATTCGTTGTTCCGTCGAGCGGATCAACATACCAGCGATATTCGCTGCCGGTATCCACCAGTCCCTCTTCTTCCCCGAGAATGTCGTGGCTCGGCCAGTGTCCACGAATTCTTTTGCGGATGAGGGCCTCCGCTTCGCGATCGGCGATGGTAACCAGATCAGCTTCGCCCTTGTATTCGACGGATACGTGCTGTTGGAAGTGCTCCATCAGCAACGCTCCCGCTTCACGTGCGATATCGGCAACCGTGGAAACGAAATCGGTTTTTGGTTGTGAGATTGTCAAAGCATGTATGGATTCTGTAATTTAGCAGGCTCGGCCGCAAACCGCTGATTAAAACAAATGCATAGCAAGGGCATCAGGAGAGAACGCTGCGTCTACTCGGCCGAATTAGAATCCTCCGATATATAAACGATCTCGTGCTTAAAAATAAACAGATTTGGCTCCTGCTGACGGGTCAGCCGCACCATGTCTCGGTCATAATATTCGATCCACCCGTGCACAATCTCGCCGTCGGTCAGTTTTATGCTGACGGGCTTCTGCTTCTCACCCAGAGATTTTAAATAGGCGGCTTCTTCTGAAGTTCCGTCGGGAGGTGGCGCTTTTCCCTTGCGGGAGTGCCCGGCGCCCTCTTGTCCTTGAAATGGCATGGCCGCATTTTACACTGTGGAAAGGTGCCAAAGGTGATGAGGTAACTTGGTATCTTGAGCCAAGTTTCTTGTCAAAATGTGTATCTGTTCCGCCATCAGGGGGGAATATTTCGGAGCATTGCGCCAGTCCTGAATTTTAGAAACATTTTGCGCGGGCTGATTGCATAATCTCACGCTTATTACCCGCAAGTCCTGCCTCTCAGGGAAATCTCGTTGCTTTTCGTATGGTTAGGGTAACGTCCCCACTGTTACTTTCTTGCATCCACAGGAGGTTTACTTGTTGTCGGATGCCCGTCC
>JALYIM010000130.1 GCA_030775785.1 Acidobacteriota bacterium | reverse complement strand
AGAGTCATGATGTTGAAAGTTTCGTGCAGAGCGCTGAGCACGATGACGGAACTCAAAATAGACAGCGGAATGGAAATGGCAATGATCAAAGTGCTGCGCCAGTTCCCGAGGAAGAACAGAATCATCGCGGCCGTCAGACATGCGGCAGTTAACGCCTCGCGCACAACTCCTTGAATGGCAGCCCTAACAAAGAGTGATTGATCGAATAAAGGTGTGATCAAAATATCTTGTGGGAGAGTTTGCGCGATGCGAGGCAACATTGCCCGCACGTTTCTGACGATGTCAATGGTGGACGCGTCTCCGTTTTTAAAGACGCTCAACAAAGTGCCGCGAACTCCATCTTGGTGGACGATGTTGGTCTGGGGAGAGAACCCATCGCGCACATGAGCGACATCGCGAATGTAGATGGTAGTACCGCCCACTGTCTTGATCGGCAGATCGTTCAATTCGGCAATCGTTTGCGGGCTGGCATTCAACTCAACCTGGTATTCGAGCGGTCCAAGCTTCGCTGTGCCGGACGGCAAAATCAGATTTTGCGCGCTGATGGCATTTACGACATCCACCGGCGTTAAGTGCTTGGACTGCATAGCCGGAGTGTCAATGTCCACCGAAACCAGGCGCGACTTTCCGCCATAAGGGTATGGAATCGCGGCGCCTGGCACGGTGATCAACTGCGTGCGCAGAAAGTTCAGAGCCACGTCATTCAGTTGCTGCTCGGGAAGCGTCTTGCTGCTTAGTCCGACCTGAAGAATGGGAACACTGGACGCGGAGTACTGGATGACTAAAGGCGGAGTGGTTCCGGGCGGCAGTTGCCGAATCGCGGTCTGCGAAATGGCCGTCACCTGCGCCAGTGCGGTCTGAATATTTGCGTTTGGGCGAAAGAAAATTTTTACTACTGCCACGCCGGTTAACGATTGCGACTCGATGTGCTCGATGTCGTTGACCAGCGTTGTGAGTCCGCGCTCAGTCACCGAGGTGATGCGCGTGGACATATCGCGCGGCGACAATCCCGTGTAGTTCCACACAATGCTGATAACCGGAATGTTGATCTCAGGAAAGATGTCCGTGGGCGTACGAAGAATCACCACCGGGCTCAAAATCAGGATCAACAAGGCCATGACCACGAAGGTGTAGGGCCGTCGCAGCGCTAGAGCAACAATCCACATAAAACTAGTTCACCAATCATTTCCGGCTGGGGCTCTGCCGTTCTGTCCACTTTAGATGAAAAACGAGTCGTATCGGATTTAAATTCTGCTAGAGTGGTCGCAGATGCCAAAATCGTCTACTGCAGCGATCGAGCCTTCAAGCGGACGGGGACGTGGGCGTCCGCGCAGTGAGCAGGCCCGCACCGCCATTTTGGAAAGTACGCTCGAGCTGCTGAAAGAGGTCGGATTCAATGAACTCTCCATCGAATCCATTGCGGCGCGCGCCGAAGTCGGCAAAGCGACAGTCTATCGGTGGTGGCCGAATAAGGCGGCCCTGGTAATAGACGCTTTCGTCTCAGTTGTAGGAGAGGAATTGGGATTCAAGTCTAAGGGGTCGGTGCGGAACGCCTTGCGCGATCAAATGCGGCGCTGGACGCTAGTATTTCGCAGCCCGCTGGGACGAATCGTTGCCTCCGTCATTGGCGCCGGTCAGTCAGAGCCCGAAATTCTTGAGGCCTTTCGCGAGCATTGGGTCGAGCCCAGACGGCGCGAAGCGCGCGAAACGCTGAAGCGAGGGATCAAGAGCGGCGAGGTCAGGGATCTGGATCCCGACACAATTCTAGATATTCTTTATGGGCCGTTGTATTTCCGGCTCCTGGTCCAGAATACCCCGCTTTCTTCTGACTTCGCCGAGGTGGTGCTGTCGGCTATCACGCCGGGTCTTTTTCGATAAGACTGTCGGGACGTGAGCAACGCCAGTGTTATCCTACGATTTTAAAAACAAGATGATAACTCGCTACCTACCGCCTGTCGCCGCCTTTTGCTTACTTTTTGCGTCCCTCGTCTGCCTCGCCGATCCTATGGCATCCGCGGGTGCTAAAAGCGCGAGTGCTCACGGTAAGACTCGTCCGAACATTCCGGTTGTATTAAACGAATTTACTGGCAGCACTGCTTTGCGTGATGGTATTGAAGTGCGAAGCGGCCGCGCGACCATCAAAATCACGGCACTGCGCGATGACGTTTTGCGAATTCGTATTGCTCCCATTGGAGAGATGCCAGAAGACGCGTCATGGGCGGTGCTGGACTCTGCGCGACACGAATCGGCAAGCGTTTCTCAGGAAAATTCTGCTGACCACGTTGGCTTTCGCACGGCTTCCCTCCGAGTGAGGATTGACCGTCCGACCATGCGTTTGCAGATCACTGATCTTCAGGGGAATGTTCTGCAAGAAGATGCTGAGGGATGGCCGGTCACCGTTCACAATGGGTCATTCCGCCTATATAAGAAGATGCCAGACGATGAGCACTATTTTGGTTTAGGAGATAAAGTTGGACCGCTGGACCGGCGTGAACAGGCGTTTGCGTTATGGAATACAGATGCCTTCGGGTTCCAGGAATCAACCGATCCTATCTACAAAGCCATCCCATTCTTCATAACTATGCGTGGCGGACGCGCCACGGGCGTGTTTCTCGACAACACCTGGCGTAGCAGCTTCGATTTCGGCAAGGAGAGCAGAGGGATCTATTCTTTTGGCGCGCAGAACGGCGCGATAGATTACTACATTCTTTACGGCCCGGATCCGAAACACGTTCTGAGAACTTATGCGTGGCTTACAGGGCCGAGTCCGCTGCCGCCGCTATGGTCGTTTGGATATCAACAATCACGTTATAGCTATGAAACCGAATCGCGGTTAAGAGAAGTTGCCGCGAAGCTTCGCGCCGATAAGATTCCCTGCGACGCGCTTTACTTAGATATTGATTATCAAAAAAATAACCGGCCCTTTACCGTGGATACAGCCAAGTTCCCTTACTTCGGGCAGATGCTTGCCGACCTGAAAACCCAGAAATTTCATGTCGTCGCAATAACCGATTTGCATATCGCACATCTTCCTGGGCAGGGTTATGCCCCGTATGACAGCGGAGTTGCTGGCGATCATTTTGTGAAGAACCCCGATGGGTCAATCTATGTGGGTGAGGTTTGGCCCGGGCCGTCTAGCTTCCCAGACTTTACTCGAGACATCACGCGCGAATGGTGGGGAACGCTTTATACAGACTTCGTTTCTCTCGGCGTGGCTGGCTTTTGGAACGACATGAACGAGCCCGCCGTCTTCAAAACTCCTACTAAGACGATGCCGGACGATGTTCAACATCGCATCGAAGGCAGCGGCTTCCATTCGCGGACTACGTCTCATTTGGAAATTCACAACGTTTTTGGCATGGAGAATTCCCGGGGTACTTACGAGGGGTTGCTGAAACTGTCGCCCTATCAAAGGCCATTTGTTCTGACCCGCGCCTCTTATGCGGGGGGCCAACGATATGCAGCCACATGGACGGGAGACAACAGCAGCACTTGGAATCACCTTCGCTTGAC
>JALYIM010000129.1 GCA_030775785.1 Acidobacteriota bacterium | reverse complement strand
TAAAAAGGCTGTGTAGTCAATAGAGCCGGCCCGCCGGATGCCCCTTTGGCAGATAAATCACCGGCAGCTTTATCTCTCGCTTGCGCGGTGAAAAGTGCAGTCTCGAAACTGACTATTTGAGACAACTGATCCGCCGTCGGTCCTACGGTCGCCTGGGCATGGCCCATGGTGGCATCCGTAGCCTGTGTGATTAGGTCCTGCGTAATTGCCTGGCCTTGAACATTTTCCCGACCGTCCCACATGACCGTGCTCAAGAATTTCAAATTGGTGCTTGGTAGTGGGCGGCGATACATGGCGGGTTGCGAAATAGTTGTTTCCGTACAGGCGTAAGGATCTTGAATACCAACAATCGAAAACTCGGAGTTAGTCGGAACAGGTAATGAGATTCGTATCAGACCTTTGCTGAGAAGCAACTGGTAAGCCGAGTAACGCGCCTGCACAGTTGAAGTGTCTGCGCTCGGGCAAACGGCTCCGTCTACAGGACGGAAGATCGGGTCGGTTCCCGCTGTGGCCGCGAAGCGTAGCTGAACCTCCTGGGGAGTGATCGTCCACGCTTCGGTGGGAAGATGACAGGATGCGCACGATCTCCCGTTCGTGCCCAAACTCTTGAAAAATGGGTTGGCGAGATCAATCGAACCCGTCGTCGAGACGGTGGAAAGCCAGCCGGTCGAATCGGGCAGCCATAACGGGGTGGGAATTTTGAAGTTCGTTGGAGACTGCGCTTCAAGGCGCGATTCGCAAATACTAATAACGATAAAACAAAGGATTACAGAACTCGCTAATTTGCTACTAAAGTCTCTCTGGCGACGCCTAATGATGACCCCCGAACGAGCGCACACTTGGGCTCGCGGAAACGCGAAACATGCGTGAAACTTTGCCTTGCGAACTCACATTCTGCCGGGGGAGTTGCCACGGGGCCGGAAATTTAGACAAAAGCACAATACTCCGTTTCGCACCAAATACAAGGAAAAATATAGTTCGGAAACCACTGCAATTTTGGTTATCGATGTTGCAATTTAATGCAGAGCTAAGGTCTCTAGGCGCTTGGTGTTATCGCCGCGAAGGATTTTAATGAGAATGGGAACGGAGGTGCAAAGTTGAGGGATCCGTCAGACGAAAACTGGCTTACTCGCGTCCGCGATGCGAATTTTAAGCCGTCAAAAATCATCTTGGTTTACTTGCGATACGGCTGGCAAGGGTGGTGCGTATACGCTTCCAACTTCTCTAAGTGCATCCAGCAATTCGGCAGACGCTGCAATGCCTCGAATCAACTGCTTACCAAACGGGATTCGTTCAGCGCAATCTAATCCCGAAATTGAACGCGTAATCATTGACGAGAATGCAGTACGAAAATCGTTTTTACTGGCACAATCGCTGCAAAAGGGGTATCGCAAAACAGCAAACGGAATAACCCGCGCGCGCGTGAAAATAGAAAACTGGGAAAGCAATATCGCAGGGCCAATAGGCGTCGTGTTATATGAACGATGAGAGAGAAATGAACGATGCCGTAGATGTAGACGCAGAGCAACCTGCAGTTGGCAAAGGCTTTGACAATAGCGCGGCTCCGATCCGGAAGAGTACGGGTTCCGGGTGTTCAAACTACTTCGGCGTAATGCTCCCTCTGGCTCCACTTGCAGTGGCTGAGATCACATAATAATGATTTAAGGATCCAAATCTGCTAATCTGGCACTGACGATGACTGCCCTTGCAACTAAGAAGAAGCGCGATTTCGACCCGAAGATATTCCTGAACACAATCGGGGAGGGGAGAACCGTCGTTGCGGTTTCAAAGAAAAGGGCCATCTACGTTCAAGGCGCAGCTTGTGATGCGGTGTTTTATATCCAGAAAGGCAAGGTGCGACTGACCGTCATTTCGAAAAATGGAAAGGAGGCCACGATAGGCTTATTGAATCCGGGCGATTTCTTCGGAGAAGGCGGACTTGCAGGACAGCCTATACGAATGGGGTCCGCAACCGCGATGGAAGATTGCGAACTGATGCGAATTGACAAGAAGGCGATGATGCTTGCGCTTCACCGCGAACATTTATTGTCCGACATGTTTGTGGCATACCTGCTGGGGAGAAACATCCGATACGAAGAGGATTTAGTTGACCAACTCTTCAACTCAAGCGAGAAGCGATTGGCGCGAATTTTGCTCTTGCTGGCGCATTTCGGCAAAGAAGGCAAGCCTGAGGCGGTTGTTCCGAAGGTCAGTCAGGAAACTCTTGCGGAGATGGTGGGCACCACCCGGTCACGAGTCAGTTTTTTCATGAATAGATTCAGGAAGTTGGGTTTTATTCACTACAACGGTGGGCTGGAAGTCCATAGCTCACTTCTCAATGTTGTTCTCCACGACTAAAACGAAGCATCCCCTCTAAAGCATCCCCTCTAAAGCTAGTTCTGGATACGCGGTTTCACTACCCCGTCAAATGGTCGGCTTCCGTTAACCGGACTGTTGTGCGTTTTCCTCTCCGCGAAATTGCGCACTAAACTCCTCTCTCGGAGATTACATCTTGCGACCCTGGCGATAGTGAGCACTATTTGCTCAAAAAAGCTCCACAAAGAGTTGGTACGCTCTTGGGAGAACGGATGAGGACATAATGAATAACGCAACACCAGTGAAGGATTCTGTCTGCGG
>JALYIM010000128.1 GCA_030775785.1 Acidobacteriota bacterium | reverse complement strand
CGGAAAAAGCTGATTCAGGCCTTAGAGATGTTGCAAACGAAACGGGACAAGAATCCTCCGAAGAAGCATGGGAACATACCTCTGTAGGATTTGTGTGGGCGCGGGCGCCCTCGCCCACAAGCGCAAGTTGCCTATCGCCCCTGAACCAGCGGCATCTCGATAAAACTTTCTTCTCCCGGCGCATGGTAGATACGCTGGACTGCTTTCCGGTAATCGCCTGGCTTCGCCCAAAATATGTTTGGCACGAAAGTCTGCGGATTGCGGTCGTAAAGCGGAAACCAGCTTGACTGAATTTGCACCATGATTTTGTGTCCGGGGAGAAAAACGTGGTTTGCTGTGGGCAGATTGAAGCGGTAAAGCAGCGGCTTATCGGCGGTAATGGCCTTTGCGTTTTCGAAGTTCTCGCGATAGCGTCCGCGGAAAATATCAGCTGAAACCATCAACTGATATCCACCCATATTCGGTTGTCCAGCGACTTCGTCCGGATAGACATCAATAACTTTGACCACCCAGTCGGAGTCGGTTCCGCTAGTCGAAGCCACCAAGTTCGCAATGGGCTGGCCGCTGATTTTCATTGGCGCTTTCAAAACGTCCGTACTGAATACCAAGACATCGGCACGTCCCGACGCCTCGCGCTGGTCGTCCACAAGCCATTCGGACCAGGTCAGTCCATTTCCGTAACCCATGGGCTGCACTGGACGGGGGCGGTACGGCACCGGCTTGGCAGGATCCGAGACGTATTCTTCGAACGCTGCGTCTCCAGATTTCGGAGCGGTCTGGCTGAGTTTCAATCCAGAAGACAGGTACATCTTCGTCGCTTGGACATTGCAGCCGCCCTCGCATCCTGCCGGCCACGAGGGCAGCCGTTCCCAAACGTTCGTACCCGTTTCATACGCTACGACTGGGGGAACGTCGGACTTTGGCGCATCGTCTTTGAGGTAATGCGCGAGAAATGGCCCCAATACTTTATGTTGAAAGTAGGCGCCGGTATCGCTGCCGAATTTCAGAGGGCCGAGCGTGCTTGCGTCCTCAATCTCTTGTCCGTGATGCCACGGCCCCATAACCAGAAACACTTTGTCATTGTTCGTGTCTTTCGGCTTAATGGCTTTATAGACGGCAATGGCCCCGTAGATGTCTTCCTGGTCCCACAGGCTATGGACCAGCATCACTGGCACTTTCAGCGGTTGTGCGGCGAGGATTTTGTCAACCGCCTGGTCGCGCCAGAAGGCGTCGTAGCTGGGATGATCAAGAACTTTTTTCCAGAATCCGATCTGTTCGAGACCGTGCCTGAGTCCGAGCTCGCCGGCTGATCCGGCCTGCATGAAATTGTCGTAATCATCGAAATTGCTTGACCACCACTTGGCGTCGTTCTTGCGCGTGCCCGCTTGCTCGTAGATGTATCCCATGTTCTGCTCGCGAAAGGCGCCGTTGTGGAACCAGTCATCGCCCATCCATCCGTCCACCATGGGATTCATCGGCACTGAGACTTTGAGCGCCGGATGCGGATTCACCAGCGCCATTAGCGGCAGAAATCCGTCGTAAGAGATTCCAAGAATGCCAACTTTGCCATTGCTCTCCGGAATGTTTTTTACCAGCCAATCAATCGTGTCGTAAGTGTCAGTGGCATGATCCACAGGAGTGGGATTTTGCGGCCCGTGCAACGGGCGGTTCATAACGTAATCGCCCTCGGAGTTGTACTTGCCGCGAATATCCTGAATCACCCGAATGTAGCCACCTTCGACAATGACGTCCGTGGCGTTGTCGTATCCATAGAGACTCGGTCCGAGATGCGAACTGTGGATATGATTTGTGAGTTCATCGGCGTTGTAGGGAGTGCGCGTAAGCAGGATCGGCGCGTGACTTGCACCCTTGGGCACGAGGACGACGGTATGCAGTTTCACATCGTCGCGCATGGGAATCATCACTTCGCGGCGGTCGTAGTCAAAGCCTTCGTTCGCGGGCTTAAGATTCTCCGGCGTTTCGCTGGGGAAATTCGGGTACTTGGGCGCGGAGGTAGTCTGGGCCGTTACAATTCCGGCGGAGAGAATGGTGCCGACGATCATTGTCATTAAAACTGCGTAACCGGTCTTTCTCATTCTTTTCCTCAAGTATTGCGAGTCTAGGTGGGACAAAACAACTGGCAAATTTCGACCGCCCAGTGTGGAGAAAGCGAAAAGTTTTGTCAATCACTGAAGCAAAAAAGGGTCGAGGCTGATAAATCAAAAGTAAAGCCGCCATTTCTGGCGGCTTTCAAATAAGAGCGGAATTGTTCCGCCACCTTGCGATGATTATGGTTCGATTATTCTTCAATCCCTGAATTCGGGAGAGCCAACTGGTCCTGAGCGGCAGAAAAATCTATGGACGAGAGGTCATCTTCAACTCCCCCCTCTTGCTTCCCTTGTTTTCTCTGCACTTTTTTCTCTGCCTTTTCGCGAGCTTTCTCCTGACGGGACCGCTCTTTTAAACGTTTGGTAAAACTTGAGCGACTTCGACCAGCCATTCAACACCTCCGAGGAAGGGTCCTCACATAAGTTGCCATCGTTTGAATGGGACAGCAGACCTGCCAATTCTCTATCCTACTTCGAGCTTACTTTCGGTCGAACTTACCAGCGCGGCTCTCGTGGTTGGCGTGCGTGTCCCTGATAATCGTCGCGGCCACCGCCTCCACCACTGGAACGACCTCCGCCGCCTGAGCGTCCACCTCCGCCTGAACGACCGCCACCGCTGCCTCCACCCGGACGTCCACCTCCGCCGCCCGCGAAGCGTCCTCCGCCGCCGGGACCGCCGCTGCGCTCGGTCTTCGGACGAGCCTCGTTAATATTCAACGTGCGGCCGCCGAGCTCCTTGCCATTGAGGGCCGCGATCGCCTTCTCAGCTTCGGCCGAGTCTGACATTTCGACAAATGCAAATCCGCGCGACCGTCCGGTTTCGCGGTCGGTGACAATGCTCACTTGATCAATCTTGCCATGCGGCTCAAACAACTCGCGCAACTCCGCTTCGGACGTGCTGTGGGGGATGTTTCCAACAAAAAGCTTCTTCATTATTCTTCCTTTGCCTGGTGCAAGGTGAAAACTAAAATTCCCGACGACGGAGTTCGTTATTTAACTTCGGCAATTTCTTTGGAACGGGCCTTCACAGGTTTATGACTGGAAGCACCTTCTTGACGATTGTTTGCAGCTGCTACCAATTCGCGCGTTTTTATGCGGCGATGGATATTTTTTTTGCGCGCGACGTGGAACCTCGATTTATCGCCGTTAATTTTGGACATCGCACTCCCTAAGTATGGTCGCGAAGGCAAGCAGTGTAAGTGAAGGCTCTTCGTGAAAGATAAGAAATGATTATACGTGATGGGCGCGGACGGGCGGGCAAAATAGTCCGCCGGAGCCAAATCTGAATCCGCAGGTTATTTCTGCAACGATCGGTCGCGTGAGATTCAGTTGACTAGTCTAGGACTTCGCAGGCGGGTGGCCCAGTCCGATCTCGCCGTCCCCACCTTTACAAAAACGTAAAGTTGGGACAGCCACCTCGTGAAGGGACCGCAGCCTGAGGGAGAATAAGCAAGATCACAGGGTGCTATCCTCCGAGGTGCTCATCCTTCGAAAATCGCGAAGGGTGAGGCAGCCGATATTAGGTGTGTCAAAGGTTGGCCAGCCCCCTTGCTGGCGTGATGGGCTTTGAAAGTCCCCCAGCCTTCGCAAGGAACGCGAAAGGCTGGGCCACCCCGCGGTCGGCCCAATTTGGAATTACTGAATGTGCGTAAAGGAGGGTCGCCCGCCTGGCCGATTTATCTTCACTCCCCGTGACGAGTCTGGTACACTTAAAGTGCGTTTGATCAGAATCGGTTGTCGAGCAGCTTCAGCTTACCGGCTAGTCCTGCCCTTAGTACCTCCGATCCATTCCAGCGTAAATTGAACAAAAAGGAACAGTAACAAAATGGCAGAACAAGGAACAGTAAAGTGGTTTAACGACGCTAAAGGCTATGGTTTCATCAGCCGTCAAAGCGGCGAAGATGTATTTGTGCACTTTTCGGCGATTCAGGCAGGCGGCTTCCGCAGCTTGCAAGAAGGCCAGAGTGTGGAATTCGAAGTCACCAAGGGACCAAAGGGCTGGCAAGCTGAGAACGTTCGTCCTCTGTAAGCTGGCGACGTTCGTCTAGATTTCGTGCCCGCGACCGCAAAAAGGGGCGGGCACGTTACCGAAAATTATCCCCCCAAAACGCGCAATCGAAGAGGTATTCCCAATGCAGGATGACTCGAAGTCCGCGTTTGCCATCATTCGCCACAACGTTCGCACCTACGAATCCGGTGGCGTGGTCGCCGTGATCAAGGGCAAAGTCAACGCTGAAAGCACCGTGCAACAGTATGAGCGTGGACAAGCCTCAGAAGACAGGCACGCCGGTTGGCGCTATTTCCTGGAAAAGACTGACCTCAAGGCGGGCATGGATCCGCAGGAAGCTACCACCCTCCGCCAGATGCGCCTCGAAGTTCGCGAGTCAGAAGCTATGGAAACCACCGACTTCGATCGTTATCCCGCCCGTGAGCACTAACCCTCCGCAAGCGCTTAATTAAAACTCAAAATCAATAGTGGGGACGACGTGTCTCTCTTAAAACGAGCGCGAAGTTACGTCCGCCAAAGTTGAAGCCTTCTTCGATGCGCCCGGTAACTGCCAATTTCGCCTCGCGGCCAGGCACGCCGTATCTTTCGCTGAAGACCCAGATTTTTCCGGTGCCGTCGTCGAGCTGGTAAACGCCGGTCCCCATCGCTCCATAAGAATTGACCACCCGCCCGGCGACGGTCACTTCACGTCCGGCATATCGTCCTGGATACTGGTCAATTTTCGATATGCGTTCCCGTGGAGGACAGCCTGCGAGAAGCAGGACGCCGGAAATCAGAAGGATCATGGCAAACAGCTTGGTGCGCAGATTGAGCATGTGTGGCCTCCGTATTACGAAAATGGATTACATAAAAACTTCGCAGCAAACGATAAACCCTGGAACGAGCAAATAGTTTCATTTCTAGCTTCCTCTGCCGTCCGGCATCAAGTCGAGGGCTCAGCCATTCAATCCAGCTTATCGCCTCGCCAAATCGTCTGCATCAAGAGTTCCAATTTCCTTGGTTGTGAGGATGCGGTACAATCCGCCTTTCCAATAAATTGCAGTGAACCAGCGACGTATCCGTCGAGTGGCACTGTCTCGGGAAGCAATCGAACGCCATCACGGTTGGAGGCAACATGAAATTACGAATCATCCTAGTTTGCGTTCTTCTCAGCGCTGCTGCCCTAGTGGCGCAGAGTTTTCGTGGGGCCGTCTTGGGGACAGTAACGGACGCCTCCGGGGCCGTGATTGCGGGCGCCAAGGTGGCTGTGCGGAACACAAACACCGGTTTGGAGCGCACTACCGAGACCAGTCAGGACGGCAGTTACGCCGTCTCAGAGCTCCCGATCGGCACTTATGAAGTAGCGGTTTCGCAAAGCGGGTTCCAAACTTCGGTGACCAACAGCGTGGCTGTGGACGTAGGTGGGGAGCGCCGAGTGGACGTGGCCCTCAAACCGGGGCAGGTGACTGAGCGAGTCGAAGTCTCAGGGGACATTCTGCCTCAAGTAGAAACCACGACTAACGATCTGGGAGGAGTCCTCACCAGTCAAACGGTCGAGAATCTTCCGGTCAACGGCCGCGATTACACCAAGTTGATCTATCTGAATCCTGGCGTCGCTGGTTCTCCCGATCAGATTTCGGATTCTCCCGGATCGTTCGGCGAATTTTCGATGAACGGAGCGCGCGGCCGCTCGAATAATTATCTGCTGGATGGGACCGACATGAACGACGGCTATCGCAATGACCCCGCCATCAACGAGGCTGGAGTGTTCGGAACGCCGTCCACCATCCTGCCAATTGATGCGGTTGCCGAAGTGCGGGTGATTTCAAACTTCCAGCCCGAGTATGGGCGTAATGCTGGCGCGGTCGTAAATATCGTCACCAAGAGCGGCACGAATCAGGTGCACGGGACGGCGGCGGAATACTTCCGCAACAGCGCTCTTGATGCCCGCAACTATTTCAATCCCGTGAGGAATGCCGACGGCTCAAAAAACCCTAAGGCTCCGTTTCATAACAATCAGTACGGCGCGTCGCTGGGCGGACCGATCGTCAAAGACAAGACCTTTTTTTACGTGGACTACGAAGGACAGCAGGAACCGGTGGGCGTCGTGACCTTGGCGAATGTACCAACCGGATCCGCTCCGGATGGATCACTCAGCCCGAGTGATGCGAGCAATCCCGTGATTGCAGCTTTGCTTGCCCGCCATCCCTGGCCGGGACCGAACCTCGGGAACGGCGTCGCCTCGGTCGTGTCTCCTTCGTTCAACAAGCTCACCAGTCTGATCGCGAAGATTGATCACACCTTCAATGCAAACAACATTCTCACCGGGCGATACTTCTTTGGCGACAGCATCCAATCGTTCCCTCTGGCGCTGACCGCCTCCGGCGGACAGCTTCCCGGCTTCAACACTTTCACGCCAACGCGTGTCCAGTTGGTCTCTCTTTCTTACGTCCACACCATCGGCACCAACAAAGTGAATGAACTGCGATACGGCTGGAACCGGTTTGCGGAAGGATTTTTCCCAGCCGACCAGAATTTCCATCCCAGTTCGATTGGACTGTGCGATTCCAGCACCACCACTGGTTGCACCGGGCTGATTGACTCCGGCCTGCCCATCATTCTGGTTAGCGGAGTTGCCCAGCTCGGCGCGACCAGCAGCGTTCCCCGTCATCGCGTTGATAGCAACGACCAGGTGAGCGACAACTTTTCGTGGAAGCTGAACAAGCACGACGTGAAGATTGGCGTGGATTACCACCGCACCACCATCCAACAGTATTTTGATAAGTACTTCAGGGGAAGACTGCAATTCAAGGATGTCACGGATTCTAGCGGAAATCTTATCTCGACTGGCCTGCAGAACTTTCTAGCAGGCAACGTCCAGGGGGGCTTTCAATACGCTGGAGATTCCACCCGCCACACGTTTGAGCACAGCTATGGCTTTTACCTCCAGGACAGCTATCGCGCCACTTCCCATCTGACGCTCAACTACGGACTGCGCTGGGACTACTTCGGTGTCGTCGGTGAAAAGAACAATTTGCTTAGCAACATCACCAGCGTTTCTCCCGCTCCAGGTTCAGGCACCTTTACCCTGACGCAAGTAGGACAGCCGGGACTGAGCCGTTTGTACAATCCTGACAAAAAGAACTTTGCTCCACGCGTCAGCGCTGCCTGGGATGTAACGGGTAAATCGTCAACCGTCATACGGGCCGGTTTTGGATTGTTCTTTGATTCCTTTTCGCAGGATATGGCACTGGGTCATCTCCCATACGCTCCGTTCTTCGATCCCGGTCCGGCTTATAACAACATCGGGCCAAAGCCCATCTTGTCTGCGGGAGCCAATGGCGGCCTGATTGTGGCCGGTACTCCGCAATTTGGCGACGAAACGGTTTGCAACTTTGAGTGCGATGTGTTCGGCTTTGACCGCAACATCAAGACGCCGTACATGGAAAATTACAACCTCAATATTCAGCATCAGCTCTCCAGCAAGACCGTGATTCAGTTGGGATATGTCGGATCGCAGGGTCATCGTTTGTGGAGGTTCTTCGATCTGGGCCAGCCAAGCGAAGCGCAGATCAACGCCGCCGATTTGGCATGTGGTTGCATCAACGACTACGGCAGCGCAGCCCGCCCGCTCGCGGGAAATCCCTATGGCGCATTTTATGTCCTGCAGGAGAACTCAACCGGCAAGTCGAATTACAACTCTTTGCAGGCCAGCTTCCGGATTAACGGATGGCATGGAATCACCTCCTTCATCAACTACGCATGGTCGAAGTCGCTGGATAATTCGAGCGACGGCGAAGACTTCGTTCCAAACGCTGCGCAGCCGAATGACAGCACGCGTCCGAATCTGGAATATGGACCATCGAACTTCAACGTGCCTCACCGCTTCACCTGGAATTTTGCATACGACCTGCCGGCCATGGGCGGCGGCATGCGAAAGCTGAAAAATGGATGGGGATTCGCCAGCATCGCGACC
>JALYIM010000127.1 GCA_030775785.1 Acidobacteriota bacterium | reverse complement strand
GTGCGGCACAGGCCGATGCCTTCGGCACCGAAGGCGCGGGCTTGAATGGCATCCCGCGGAATATCGGCATTGGCTCGAACTCTCAGCTTGCGGAAAGGCTCCGCCCAGCTCATGAGCTTCATCAGCTCCGGATCGTCGGGCCTGGCTGCGACCGTGTCGAGCTTGCCCTTTATTACGCGGCCTGTAGTTCCATCGAGTGAAATCCAATCACCAGCTTTGAAGAGTTGTCCTTTTACCCGCATCTCACGAGCTTTCTCGTCCACTTCAATGTCACCAGCGCCCGCCACGCAGCACTTTCCCATGCCGCGCGTGACCACGGCAGCGTGACTGGTCATGCCACCACGCGAAGTGAGAATTCCGGCTGCGACTTCCATTCCGTGAATGTCTTCCGGCGTAGTCTCAGCACGCACCAGAATCACGGCCACTCGCTTGTCACTGCTTCCAGCCTTCTCCACCGCTTCATCCGCGGTGAATACGATCTGCCCCACAGCCGCGCCTGGAGATGCGGGCAGACCGGTGGCTAAAACTTCCACCTTCGCATTTTTTTCATTCAGCCGTGGCAGCAGAAATTCATAAACTTGATTGGGATCCACGCGGAAGATGGCTTCTTCCTTGGTAATCAATCCCTCTTCAACCATCTGGATCGCCGCTCGCACCGCGGCAGGCCCGGTACGCTTGCCGTTGCGGGTCTGCAACATGTAGAGCTTGCCTTCTTGAATGGTGAATTCGAAATCCTGCAAATCGCGATAGTGATTTTCCAGGCGCGTAGTAATGTCGCGCAGCTGGTCATAAACTTTCGGCATCACCTTTTGCAATTCGAGGATTGGAACTGGCGTGCGAATGCCCGCGACCACATCTTCTCCCTGAGCGTTCATCAGGAATTCGCCATAAAACTCCTTTTGTCCGTTCGCAGGATTGCGTGTAAAACCCACACCAGTTCCGCTGGTATCGCCGAGGTTTCCGAATACCATTGCTTGCACGTTAACCGCGGTCCCCAGATCGTCGGAGATGTTATTGATGCGGCGATAATGCTTGGCGCGATCGTTCTGCCAGGAGCGGAACACGGCGTCCCTCGCCATGACAAGCTGTTCATGCGGGTCTTGCGGAAAGTCACCTTTGGTATGTTTTCTGACAACCTTTTTGTATTCCTCGATCACTTCCTTTAATGCTTTGGCGTCGAGATCGGTGTCGAGCTTTGCTTTTTTTTGTTTCTTCTTCGCGTCGAACACTTCATCGAAGGCATGCTTGGGAATATCCAGCACAACCGACCCAAACATTTGGATCAGGCGGCGATAGGAGTCATAAGCGAAGCGTGGATTGTTACTTCTTTTTGCCAGGGCTTCGACACTCTTGTCATTCAGTCCGAGGTTCAGGATGGTATCCATCATTCCCGGCATGGAAAATTTGGCGCCGGAACGCACGCTTACCAGCAAGGGATTGTCTCCCTGTCCGAGCTTTTGCCTCTGCAAGTCTTCCAATTTTTTAAGCGCCTCATCCATCTGGCGATTTACGTCTTTGGAAACTGCGGAATGCCGCATGTATTCACGGCAGGCTTCGGTTTGAATGGTGAACCCCGGAGGTACGGGAAGCCCGGCATTCGTCATCTCAGCGAGGCCGGCACCTTTGCCCCCGAGTTCGTCTTTCATCTTGCCACTGCCGTCGGCTTGCCCGCCGCCGAACGAGTAGGCATATTTTGTCGAGCTATCCTTGCGTCCGTTAGTGCCAGTTTCGGGGAGAGTTGCGGTTGCCATCGTTGGAGTCCTTTATGGTTTTGTAGATTCTTTGGACACTTTGCCTTCGGTCACAATTTCGGAAAAATCTGCGATGGTGGAAAATTCTTTCAACAGAGTTTGCAGCAGTGCCAGACGATTCGTCCGGACAGGCACATCCTCCACCATCACCATCACCTTATCGAAAAAATGGTCAATCACAGGACGCAGCTTGGAGATCTCGACCAGGGCATCTTCATAGCGCCCCTCGCGGCGAAGTTTCTCTACGTGCGGCGCGAGTTTCTGCGTTTGTTCTGCTAATGAACGCTCTTCGCTAGCCGACATGAAAGCGGGATCAATGTCGCCACCAATTTTTTTGTTGGAGTCACGCGCCTGCGAAAGGATATTCTTAATTCTTTTGAACGCTGCGGAAATTTGCAGGAAGTCTTGCGAACCTCGCGCGGTAGACACCGCTTCCGCGCGCGCCGCAGCATCCACGACATCATCAGCGTCCGACGCAAGCACCGCATTTACGACGTCGTATTTGTAACCCAGCACATCACGCAGATAAAACTCCAGGCGCTCCTTCATAAACGGAAGCAGAACCGGCAAAGTCTTCGTCTTATCAACCTTCGCAGTGGGATAAGCAGCCAGGGCCGCACTAAAAATCTCGGTGAACTTCAGAGGGATCTTTTTCTCGACGATAATTTTAACGATGCCATTTGCTTGCCGTCTGAGTGCAAAAGGATCTTTTGAACCTGTCGGCTGTAACCCTATTGCGAACATCCCGGCGATGGAGTCGGCTTTGTCAGAAATGGAGAGCATCGCGCCCTCGATCGTTCGCGGCACGGAATCCTCCATGGACGTAGGTTTGTAATGATCGTAAATCGCGTCCGCAATCACCTGCCGCGTGCTTCCTGACATTCCGGTGTCGAGTTCCTGCGCACAGGCGTAGAGACCACCGACGATGCCTTGTAGCTCAGTGAATTCTTTTACCAGCTCAGTTGTGAGATCGGTTTTCGCCAGCAACGCGGCCTTATGAACGACTCCCGGACGCACCTTCATGCCGCCATCACAGACAATTTCACACAACCAACTGGCCAGGCGCTGCACGCGCCGCGTTTTTTCGTAGTAGCTGCCTAAATCCTTCTGGAATGTGACCTTCTTAAGCCATTGCGCCCGTTCGCGCAAAGGATGCTTCTGATCTGCCTGCCAAAAAAAACGCGCATCGTTAAAACGGGCGCGGAGCACGCGTTCGTGTCCATGACGGATCGTCCCATCCGGATCGCCGTCCGTATTCAGGACGGCAAGGAAATGGGGAGCCAGCTTTCCGTCGGCTTGTTCGATGGCAAAATATTTTTGATGATCACGCATTACCGTGACCAGAACTTCTTCCGCCAGGTCGAGGAATTCCCTCTCAAAGTCTCCCCGAATCGCAGAGGGATACTCCGTAAGATTCACAACAGTATCGAGCAGGCTTCTGTCTTCGCGCCAGCGCACATTCGGGACCGTACGCGCGGCCGCATCAAGCGTCTTCCGAATTTGTTTTTCTCGATCAACGCGGTTGAGAACCTTGGCCTCACGCAGAGCCTCGGCATATAAATCGCCCGCACGGGGGATTTGCACATTGCGATTTGCTAGGATTCGGTGTCCCCTCGACTGGTTGCCAGCCAAGATTCCATCGAACTGAAGAGGGATAACTTCGCCATCCAACATGGCGACCAGCCACCGCACCGGACGCACAAAGCGCTCGCTGGGTTTGCGCCAGTACATATTTTTCGGCCAGTAGATTGAACCGATCTCCTTAGGAAGCGACTCGAAAAGAATCTGCTGAGCAGTGCGGCCTTTTTTTGTCACGGAAGCGGAGAGATATTCGCCCTTAGCAGTTTGAACACGAGTTAGCTTTGCAACATCCGAGCCAACTTTCTTCGCAAAGGCCGTGGCCGCGGGTGTAGGACTTCCGTCCTTAAACGCTATACTCGCCGACGGTCCTGTGACTTGTTCGGTAACGTCCGGCTGCCCCGCGGATATTGACGAAGCTAGCACCGCGAGCCTGCGCGGCGTGTCGAAACTGGTCAGCGCGCCGCCGTTCAGCAGATGTTCGCGATCGAGTAGCTTGCGCACACGTTCGGACAATTCCTGCGACGCGGCGCCAATCATCCGCGCAGGAATCTCTTCGCAACCGATTTCGAGCAGGAATTCTGGCATGGGGAGAAAACACTATCTTCGCATAAAACAGAGTTGGAGGTGGGGCACAGACCCTGCTGTCATGTCACTTGCAGGGACAAAGGAGCCATCTTCTTCGCGCTTCAAATGCAAGTTTCTCACTAACATTCCCAGGCCGTTGTCATCCTGAGAAAGAGGAGTTTTGCGCTCGGGCAGAACTCCCGACGAAGGACCTCTGCATTCTGCTCTAATCAAGAAGGCATAAGTTCCTCGTTGCGCTCACAATGACAATCTTTTTAGGGGACAAGGCTCAACTAGCTGGGACAGTTTCTTTTTTGGCTGACGATTTTTGAGGTGTTGACGGGTTGTCAAGCTGGGACCTTTCGGTTTGCTGGTCAACATGCTCTCTCGCGATTCCGACAGCAAGAGCGCGGACGCGCGTAATCACACCGACTCTCTCGGTCACTGAAATGGCGCCGCGGGCATCCAGAATGTTGAACAAATGCGAGCACTTCAGGCAAAGGTCGTAGGCTGCGAGCAATGGAAAACGAGCTTTGCTCTTCTTATTATTCAGTCCCAACAACTTCTCGTCTTTTTCGACGATCCCGTAACCCTCAATCAGAGCCGCGCATTCTTTTTCGTACAACTCAAAGTGCTTCCAGGCTTTTTCAACGTCGGCTTTCTCAAAGTTGTAAACAGAAAATTGCTGCTCCTCCGCTAAGCGGACATCTCCATAGGTCGTGACCTGTCCGTCGCGATCACGCGCCCAAACGATGTTGTAAATACTGTCCACGTCTTGTAGAAAAGCTGCGATGCGCTCCAGTCCATAAGTCAACTCGACCGAAATAGGATCCAGGTCAACTCCGCCGCACTGTTGAAAATACGTAAACTGCGTGATCTCAAGTCCGTCGAGCATCACCTGCCAGCCAATTCCCCACGCACCCAGCGTCGGGGATTCCCAGTTATCCTCTTCGAATTTGATGTCGTGCTGGCGCAGGTCTATTCCCACAGCGCCCAGAGATTCCAGATACAGGTCTTGAATGTTTTCCGGTGGCGGCTTCAAAACGACCTGCAATTGCGTGTGCTTGTAAAGACGGTTGGGATTCTCTCCATACCTTCCGTCAGCGGGCCGACGCGAAGGCTGCACGTATGCGACCTTGTAGGGCTTGGGGCCCAGTACGCGAAGAAAAGTTTCCGGAGCCATAGTTCCAGCGCCCACCTCGAGATCAAGCGGTTGCTGCAACACCAATCCCCTATCAGCCCAGAAGTTCTGCAGCCGGAGGATCAATTCCTGGAAGGTCAGCGAATTGGATTTGTTCGTCACTTTTCTTTGGGATCAAGCCCCGAGTTTGCTAAAGTTTCTCCAACATCCCGGCCGTTACCAGCTTCTTCTCAATATGCCGCTGCAGAATCTGTGTTAAGAATTTTCGCAAATCCGCTCCCAGAACTTTCGGCCACACGATCCCCGCAAAACTTTCCATAGGCGCACGGTAAATTTGTGAAACCAGCACCCGGGTCTCCGGTGATATCTCAGAGGACGCAAGCCTCTTATGCGCAGCACACATCAAACCATCCGCGAGCGCGTGAAAAAATGCCCGACTGCCATTGAGTGACTGTCCACAAACAATACACTCTGAAAGCTCTGGCAAATATCCCATTAATCGGGTCATCCATACATCAAAATACGTGACGGGCATCCAAATCTCGGAGCCGCGCAAATGGTTGATCGCCGAAAGTGCCAGTCTAAATACAGTATCGTTCGCTTCGCGGTCCGGCAATAATTCGTCGAGCACCTCCGCGACATGGCTCAACGCAACGACTCTTGGATATCCCACCTCGCGCGCCATCGGTGATTCGATTACCTCACACGAATCCAAGCGGGCCAATTCCTGGCGTTCGCGGTCTTCATAAAAGATTCTCACGTATGTGAGCGGCTCGAGAGCTCCTCCGAAACGTCGCTTTGACTTCTTGGCTGCGCGCGCAACGCCTTTGACTTTACCCTCGAGGCGAGTGAAAAGCGTGACCAGTAAATCCGACTCACGCAGAGGATACGTGCGCAGAACGATCGCTTCCGACTCCTTCAGCGACATGAGTCAACTTACTAATGATCACAGCAAACATGCAAGAGGGCTAGATTGTACGGGAGTATGGGATGAATACAACGCAGATGGGGCGATTAATTCACTGTGGTATCGAA
>JALYIM010000126.1 GCA_030775785.1 Acidobacteriota bacterium | reverse complement strand
GCTAACTGCCTCAGCTCTAGGCGGACGGATTGCTCGCATCGTGATGGTTAGTCCTAAGGGCAAAAATCATGTTATTGGAAAATGAAGTCGCCAACATGACGCTCGATTTGATCGGCGAGGCGGTGCTGCGCACTGACGCGCAGGGCCACATCACATATCTAAATCGCATGGCGGAGGACATGACTGGGTGGCGCCGGGAGGAAGCGCGGGGGCACCCGGTGGCGGATGTACTGCGAATCACCGAGACCGTCAGCGGCACAGCTTTTGTCACCGTCGCGGGAATGGTGTCGCAAAAAGACAAAACCACTGCGGAAATGCCCAACTGTAGAGATTGTCATCTGCTTCGACGGGACGGATTCGAATTTGGCGTGGATATTAAAGTGACTCCCATCTATGACCACGACGGGAGCGTTGCTGGGTCGGTGGTGGCGTTCCACGATGTGAGCGCAGCCCGGGCCAAGACGCGGGAGATGTCACACTCCGCGCAACACGATGTCTTGACCGACTTACCAAACCGCGCACTGTTCAACGATCGGCTGATGCAAGCGATTGTATTGGCGAAGCGGCAGGACAAGCAACTCGCGGTGATGTTTGTCGATCTCGATCATTTCAAAAAGATCAACGACTCACTGGGACACGACGTGGGCGACAAATTGTTGCAGTCCGTGGCCAAACGATTGGTTGCGAGCGTCAGGCGGTCGGACACCATCAGTAGAATGGGCGGCGACGAATTTGTGGTACTGCTTTCCCAAGTCGAGCATGCCGAAGATGCGGCGTTCAGCGCGAGAAAAATTCTGAGAGCGTTATCAGTGCCGTATCTTATCAATGATAAGAGTCTGGACATCAATGTAAGCATCGGAGTGAGCACGTACCCGGCTGACGGGCAAGATGCGGAAGGCTTGATCAGCACAGCCGACAACGCGATGTATGACGTGAAGCAGCACGGACGGAATAACTTTCAGTTTTTTCGTCACGAGATGCACGCGCAACTTGCAGAACGACAATCACTGGAAGCGGACTTGCGCTACGCGCTGGGGCGGAACGAGTTTGTGCTGCACTATCAGCCCAGACTTGATCTCCAGACAGGCAAGATCACTGGCGTGGAAGCATTGCTAAGGTGGCTACACCCGGAGCGGGGAATGGTATTTCCGGCGCAGTTCGTGCCCATTGCGGAAGAATATGGTCTGATTGAGCGCATCGGACATTGGGTGCGGCTGGAAGCATGCACACAGGTACGCGCGTGGGAGAAAGCGGGGCTCGGAATTGTGCCGTTATCGGTGAATGTGTCGGCATCGGAATTCGCCGCCAAGGATTTTCTGTCCGGCGTTCGGACGGTACTGATTGCAACGGGAGTGGAACCTGAGAATCTAGTGTTGGAACTGACGGAAAGCGTGCTCATGCAAGACGCGGAGGCGGCCGTGGTGACGCTGGCTAGGCTGAAGGCCATGGGCGTGCAGCTCGCTATCGACGACTTTGGTACGGGGTATTCGAGCTTTACCTATCTTCGGCGTTTTCCATCGGATGCGCTGAAGCTACACCAGTCTTTCGTGCAGGAGATCACGGCTAACCCGGAAGATGCGACCATCGTAAGCGCCATGATCAATATCGGCAAAAGTCTACGGCAGCGGGTAATCGCAGAGGGCGTTGAAACTAGGCAGCAATTGGAATTCCTCAAGCGTTACGGATGCGACGAGGGGCAAGGCTATTATTTCAGCCGGGCCGTTGCCGCAGCTCAGGCGGGCAAATTGCTTGAGGCCGGAATACGGGAACAAGTGATAAATTAGCGATTGAAAAGTTATAGGACGCCGAAGTGCCCCGTACCCCAAGCAAATCCGCGGTGCGAATTGCCGTCCTCGGATTCAGCGTCACTCAAGTTCGGAAACATTTCAATATCCCGCACCGATAAGTTCCAATTGGCTTTGCATGAGCAAATCATCGCTCCGAACTCGAGATTCATACCTCACCAGTATCCTGGTCCCCTCACGGCTTACTAAAAGCCATAAACCATGCACTCATCCGGTCGCTTTAGAGGGGTTGAAGCTGGTGGTGATATCAGCTGTACCGGGTGCCGCCAGGTCCTCCAGTTTCATTTGCAGTAGTTCGACGCGGCTGTAACCGACGAGCCTGCAAAATCCATCTGAGACTTCCACATAGTTGTTCTGTTTCCCGACCACGATCGAGCATGTAGAAGTTGTTTCCGATTCCGGCGAATGATTCCGTCTCGCGTTCGTGTGGAGGAGTGTAGCGGGGATTTCTATACGGCCTGCCCGGTCTGTGTTGCCGGCACCGGCAAGCATTGTGAGATGTATTCTGGTCTTGGTCGGCGCAACGAGCCACACCCGGAGCGGAAATATTTCGCAGTGCAAACCATCGAACATGGTTATGGCCCGGTAATTCTCGCATGTCCTGTTTCAGCAATTCGGGTAGCCCCGGACAATCATCGTAATCATTGGGCGCCAGGCTTTTTTCAACCTTGCGGTTGTTGCGACTATCCCTTTCGCATGTTCCCCA
>JALYIM010000125.1 GCA_030775785.1 Acidobacteriota bacterium | reverse complement strand
CTTGGTGCCGGAAAACGCGTCTGGGCCAAAGGCTCTGAAGAGCACCGAAGTTGCGGTGCAGACCCCCCCTCCAGTTCCGAGCGAAGTCTTCGATACTCCTACCATTTTTGACGCCGCCTCTTCAGCGGACGCCCACGCATCGAAACCGAGCACTAAGAGTAAAGCGGTGCGCGTAACTTCGTCCGCCACGGTCTACGGCGCCGGGGTGGACGTCACACTCCTTCAGCCGGGAACTGTATTAGGGGAGCGATACGAAGTATTGCAACTGCTGGGCGAAGGCGGGATGGGCGCGGTTTACAAGAGTAGAGATCGCGAACTAGAACGCGTGATTGCTTTGAAGGTCATACGGCCAGAACTGGCAAGCAGGCCGGAGATCCTTCAGCGCTTTAAGCAAGAGCTGATTTTGGCGCGCCAGGTTACCGACCGCAATGTCATCCGGATTTTCGATCTGGGTGAAGCCAGCGGAATCAAATTTATCACCATGGAATATGTAGAAGGCCAGAGCCTTCAACAAATTTTGCGAGAATCCGGCAAGGTTGCTGTGCCGGAAACGCTCGAAATCATGCGCCAGACGCTTTGCGGACTGGACGCGGCCCATCGGGAAGGAGTTATTCATCGTGATTTAAAGCCCGGCAACGTCATGCGCGATTCGCAGGGCAGGATAGTAGTCATGGATTTTGGCCTCGCCCGCTCGCTTGGTGGCGATGGGATGACGCAGTCGGGGGCGCTCCTGGGAACGATGGAATACATGTCACCGGAGCAAGCCCAAGCGAAAGAATTGGATGCGCGTTCCGACATCTTCACCGTAGGACTGATTTGCTACGAGCTGCTGACCGGCAAGATGCCCTACCACGCTGAAAGCGCTATCGCCAGTCTTCTGCGCCGGACGCAGGAGCGGGCGCTGCCAATTTCTGATCTTGATTCCACAATTCCAAAACCGGTGAGCCAGATCATTGCGCGTTGTCTGGAACGGGATCCGGAATTGCGATACAAGAATGCGAGGGAGGTGCTGGCCGACCTGGAGCTTTACTGTAACCAGGGCGCCGCAGCCTCGCTGAAGTTCGCACATCCTTCCCCTTTAGGACGGCGTTTTTCCTGGCAGGTGGCGAGCGCAGTCGCTGTGGTACTGGTTTTGGCCAGCGTTGGATATTTAATGCGGGACAAATTGTTCAGTCCTTCTAGCTCAAGTTCAAATCCTGCCCCCGTTCAGCCTTTGACCGCAGTTGCTCTTTTGCCTTTTCGCAATGCATCCGGCGACCCGAAGCTTGACTGGCTCGGCCCGAGCTTGGCCGAAATGCTGAGCACAGATCTCGGCCAGTCTTCGAGTGTCCGGACCATTAGTCCGAATCGTCTGCACCAGGTTTTCAGCGACCTTCGCATCTCACCGGAAACGGTGCTTGATCCGCAGACAATCCGTCGGGTGGCAGATTCGAGCTCTGCCGATCGAGTGGTTTGGGGCCAGTACGCAAAATTCGGTGACCAGATACGCATTGACGCAACCTTGCAAGACGTTAAGAACCAACGCAGCGTCCCATTGAAAATTGAAGCGCAGAGTGAGAAAGAGATTCCCGCGGCCGTGGACCATCTGGCGGATTCCATCCGCCAAAAACTCGCGCTGCCTGACAGCGTCTTGAAGGAGTTGAAGGCCAGTTCATTTCAGCCGAGCACAAAGTCAGTAGCAGCACTTCGCGGATACAACCAGGGGATTCAATTGATGCGCCAGGGCAAGAATCTGGACGCCGTTAACGCTTTCCAAGGAGCGTTAAAGGAAGATCCGCAATTTGCGTTGGCGCTTTCGCGTCTGGCCGAGAGCGATTCAGCTTTGGGTTATGACAGCGATGCCGAACAGAACTCGCGCAAGGCCCTTGATCTCGCGGGCGACCTTCCAGTGCAGGAAAAATATCTTATAGAGGCCAGCCACGCCCGCGTGGTGAAGGACAAGAAGAAGGCTATCGAAGCTTATGAAAACCTCGCTAGGGTCTCGCCGGAGGACCCGGATATACGCTTCGCCTTGGGAACTTCTTACGAGGACAGCGAAAATCTGGCTAAGGCTCGAGAAAACTTTGATGCTGTACTGAAAGCGGATCCTAACAACCTAAATGCCCTGCTAGCAGTAGGGCGGGTCGCGATCAAGAATGGAGATACACAATCCGGTCTTGATCCTCTCAACCATGCTTTGAGTCTGGCGGTCCAGTTCGACAACCAGGAACAGAAGGCCCTGATCCTCCTAGCCATGGGCATTGCCTACCAAGTGTTAAATAAACCCGAGGAGGCGTTGCGAGACTTTCAACAGTCTCTGGAGATTAATCGCAAGCTAGGACAGAAGCGAGGCGTCGCGGCTAGTTTAATCGAGATTGCGCAAGTGCAAAATACATTGGGAAGACCGGATGCAGCGCTCGTCAGCTACAAACAGGCCCTCGACATCCAACGCGAGATCGGCGAAAAGAAGGAGATGGGGGACACCCTCATTAACATCGGAGATATCGAAGAGAGCCGTGGCCAGCACGACTCGGCGCTGGATATGTATAAACAGTCTTTGCAGATCCAGCGTGATGCGGGAGACGAGACCTATCAGGCTTTGTGTCTGAGCAATATCGGCAAAGTCTATTCAAGCCGCGGTGATTGGGACAACGCGTTGACCTATCAGCAACAAGCGCTACAGCTGAGAGAAAAACTGAATGTGCCAGGCGACATCGCCGACAGTCTGCACAATGAAGGCGAAGCGTACGCCAACATTGGCCAGCACGAACAGGCAATGTCGAACTATATGCGCGCGCTTGAGCTTTACCGCAAAGCCGGAGATCAGGTTGGTGTTGCAGGTGTCTCCCGTGCCATGGGCTTGGTATTTGAGTCGCAAGGCCGGTACGGAGCCGCGGTAAATTCAATACAGGATGCGCTCACGTCTTTGCGTGGTACGGGAGAGAAAAGCCCGCGCGTGGTTCAGTTCCTCGCGGATTTGAGC
>JALYIM010000124.1 GCA_030775785.1 Acidobacteriota bacterium | reverse complement strand
GGGTTCTCCTGTGCCAACGCTAATTCGGGCAACGGACTTTCCAGAGCAATTGTGAGCACCTGATCCATGGTGTCCACAAAGTGTAACTTCATCGCGTTGCGCAAATTTTCCGGAACTTCCGCGAGGTCTTTGTGATTATCCTGAGGCAGGATCACTTCAAATAAACCTGCTCGATGAGCTGCGAGCAATTTTTCTTTCAATCCGCCAATCGGAAGCACTTTGCCGCGAAGAGTGATTTCTCCCGTCATCGCGATGTCCCGACGCACCGGAATCTTGCTCAATGCGCTAGCGAGCGCGGTGGCAATGGTAATTCCGGCAGAAGGACCATCCTTGGGAATTGCGCCCTCCGGCACGTGGACGTGAATGTCGAGGCTGCGATAAAAATCGCGCGTCAAGCCTAGATAAGGAGCTCTCGAGCGCACATAAGACATGGCAGCCTGAGCGGACTCTTGCATCACGTCGCCAAGTTTTCCGGTAAGCGTCAGCTTTCCCTTGCCATCCACAACCGTGGCTTCGGTACTGAGGATGGAACCACCGACCTCCGTCCATGCCAGGCCGGTCACCAGTCCGATTTCACTCTTCTCGTGCGCCAGCGTGTCGCGGTATTTGATCACTCCCAGGAAGTCGTGTACGTTTTCCGCCGTGACGCCGATGTTGTAGCTGTCTCCGTCTTTCACAACCTTGCGCGCAATTTTACGGCAAACGTTTCCGATTTCGCGTTCCAGATTGCGGACGCCAGCTTCGCGAGTATAAGAACGAATCAGCGATGTGATCGCTTCATCAGTGAACTTGATGTTCTTGTCGGTCAACCCAGCCTGGACCATCTGCTTCTTGACCAGAAACTGCTTGGCGATTTCGACCTTCTCTTCTTCGGTGTAACCATGCAACCGCAGCACTTCCATTCGGTCTTGAAGAGCGGCTGGAATCGTATGCATCACGTTGGCGGTCGCCACGAAGAAGACCTGTGAGAGGTCGTATTCAACGTCTAAATAATGATCCACGAACATAAAATTCTGCTCGGGATCGAGCACTTCCAAAAGAGCCGCAGACGGATCGCCACGGAAATCCATGGACATCTTGTCCACTTCATCCAACATGAAGACGGGATTCTTGGTACCCGACTTTTTCATCATCTGGATGATTTGCCCCGGCAAAGCGCCAATGTAGGTGCGACGGTGACCGCGGATCTCGGCCTCGTCTCTCACTCCTCCGAGAGACATGCGAACGAATTTGCGGCCCGTCGCCTTGGCGATGGACATCCCCAAAGAAGTCTTGCCTACTCCCGGAGGGCCGACAAAGCAAAGAATCGAACCCTTGGGATTCTTTACCAGTTGCCGTACAGCGAGAAATTCGAGAATGCGTTCCTTAATCTTTTCGAGACCATAGTGATCTTCGTTTAGAATTTTCTCGGCGCGGCTGATGTTACGAATTTCCTTGGAGCGCTTCTTCCACGGCACTGCCAGCAGCCAGTCCAGATAATTGCGGGAGACCGTGGACTCGGCCGACATCGGAGGCATAGCCTCGAGCTTTTTCAATTCCTGGATGGCCTTGTCCTTTACGTCTTTAGGCATGCCCGCGCTATCAATCTTTTTCTTCAACTCGTCGAACTCGCTCTTCTCACCGCGCCCCAGTTCTTTCTGGATGGCTTTGATCTTTTCGTTGAGGTAATACTCTTTTTGCGCGCGCTCCATCTGCCGCTTCACGCGCGACTGGATAGTGCGGTCCATGTTGAGCTTTTCGATTTCGATATCAAGGACGTCGCCTATCCGGCTCAGACGTTCAGCAGGATCGAAAATTTCCAGCAACTCCTGCTTCTCCTCGATGGAAAGCTGGAGATTGGCCGCGATCGTATCTGTGAGCTTTGCCGGATCTTCCATGCGTACGGCGGCGATCATGGTCTCGTAATTCAACGACTGGCACAATTTCACGTATTGCTCAAACAAGGCAGTGACGCGCTGCATCCCGGTCTCAACCTGAGGATTCGTCTCAATCGTGTAGCGCGCAAGCCGCACAGAAGCCTGCATGAAGCCTTCGGTCTCGGTGATCTGGAGAATCTTTCCACGCTCGATACCTTCGACCAGCACTTTAATGTTTCCGTCAGGCAGCTTGAGGCTCTGTACGATGTTGACGACCGTGCCTACCTGATAAATTTCGTTTCCCTTAGGTTCGTCAATGCTGGCGTCGTGCTGAGTTGCGAGGAAAATCTTCTTGTCCGCAGCCAGGGCCTCTTCCAATGCGCGCACGCTGGATTCACGTCCGACCACGAAGGGCGTCATCATGTAAGGAAAGATGACAACATCGCGGATCGGCATCATTGGAAGTTTTTTCGTCTCGAATTTTTCCTTGGCAGTGGTCAATTGGGCTCCAGAAAGCTTTCAGCTCTCAGCTGTAAGCTATCAGCTTTAGATTCAGTCTTTCTCTTTTGATACCGCTTCAAGCTGAAAGCTGAGAGCTGACAGCAGAAAGCTTATTACCCGGCCTTTTCCATCATCGCGAGTGAAACATTTCGTTTTTCTACCATCTCGCGCGTGACTTCAAATTCTTTAACTTTCTTCTGGCTCGGCAGGTGATACATCAAGTCGAGCATGAGTTCTTCAAGAATCATCCGCAGTCCGCGAGCGCCGACTTTTCGCGCCATTGCTTGTCGTGAAATCGCACGCAGCGCTTCCTCGCTAAACTTAAGCCGGACATTCTCAAACTCAAAGAGCCGCTGATATTGCTTGATGATGGCATTTTTGGGACGCGTCAAAATTTCCATCAACGCAGCTTCGTCCAAGTCTTGCAGCAACCCTACGACTGGAAGGCGACCCACAAATTCCGGAATCAATCCGAACTTGATGAGATCTTCAGGCTGAACTTCGTTCAACATTTCGAACGTCTTCTTCGCCTCCAACGGTTGTTCTTTCTGCTCGACTTCTTCGTCGGCTTTGAATCCCAGCGACTTTTTGCCGGCACGTCGTCCAATGATTTTGTCGAGACCTACAAAAGCTCCGCCGCAAATGAATAAGATGTTCGTCGTGTCCACCGGAGTAAATTCCTGGTGAGGATGTTTGCGCCCTCCCTGCGGAGGAACATTCGCCACCGTACCCTCGAGAATCTTCAGCAGTGCCTGCTGCACGCCTTCTCCGGAAACGTCGCGAGTGATAGAAGGATTCTCGTCCTTGCGGCCAATCTTATCCACTTCATCTATATAGATGATGCCAGTCTGCGCGCGACCCACATCACCGTCCGCCGCCTGTAGCAGCTTGAGAATAATATTTTCTACGTCCTCGCCCACATATCCGGCCTCAGTGAGCGTCGTCGCATCCACGATCGCGAATGGAACGTCTAACATGCGGGCCAGCGTCTGCGCCATCAGTGTCTTGCCGGTTCCTGTGGGTCCGATCAGCATGATGTTCGACTTGGTCAGCTCAATGCCATCACCTGCGCGCTGGCGATTCATGTAAATGCGCTTGTAATGGTTATAAACGGCGACGGCGAGCTTTTTCTTGGTCTGTTCTTGTCCGATTACATACTCGTCAAGAAAAGTTTTGACTTCCTGCGGCTTAGGGAGCTGGTTCGGAGTTTGTACCGCAGGGGTGGCAACCTTGTCATCTTCCAGAATGGAATTGCAAACCGCCACGCACTCATCGCAAATGTAGGCCCTGGGATAATCGCTGGGGGACGAAATCAGCTTAGCCACCGCGTCTTGTGACTTGTGGCAGAACGAACACCGCAAAATCTCTTCCGTGCCGGTCCTTGTTTTCACTCGGCTTTGCTCCTTGTTAGCCTCCGATTCATCCCGCTGCTAAGACCTTGTTACTGTCCGGTCAGCCGGAGAATCGGTTCACGCCGAGACATACGGAATACGGATCGGCAGAAAACCGATCATAACTCTATCTAGTCTTATAAATGATATCGTCTATGATTCCGTATTCTTTTGCCTGCTGCGCATTCATTATGAAGTCGCGTTCTACGTCTTTCTCCACCTTTTCCAGCTTTTGACCGCTGTGCTTTGCCAGTAACTCATTTGTAATCTCGCGCATGCGGAGAATCTCTCGCGCGTGAATGTCAATATCAGTGGCTTGGCCGGAGAGCCCTCCCATTGAGGGCTGGTGGATTAATATTCTGGAATTCGGCAGTGCCAGCCGCTTTTTGGGCTCTCCCGCCGCAAGCAACAGGGCCGCCATGCTGGCCGCCTGGCCAATGCAAATCGTGGTCACGTCGTTCTTCACGTACTGCATGGTGTCGTAGATCGCCATGCCGGCAGTGATTGAGCCTCCGGGAGAGTTTACGTAAAGCTGGATATCTTTCTCGGGATCTTCCTGCGCGAGAAACAGCATCTGCGCGATGACCAGGTTGGCAATATTGTCGTCTATGGGAGTGCCAATAAAGATGATGTTATCCCGCAGCAGCCGCGAATAAATGTCATACGCGCGCTCACCCCGCCCGGTCTGTTCTATGACCATGGGCACCAGCATCATTTGTGGGTCTTTCACGTTCACCTTTCACACTCCTGCCCTGCACAACCTGGGCCTCTGGGGGGATCGAATGCGTCCGCCTTAGGCGGACTGACGAAACAAAAAATCGAGGGTCTTTTCCTGGCGGATTCTATTTCGGATTCTATCCAGCGCTCCATCACGTGTCAAACGCGCGCGGATGGATTCAGGCGTCTGTTTTGACTGCGTCGCAAGCGCTTCCACTTCGCGGTCAATTTCCGCATCGCTGACTTCGATGCTTTCGGCGTCGGCGACTTTATCGAGCAGCAGGGAAGCCTTCACTTCCTGTAAAGCTTGATCACGCTGGCCGACACGCAGGCGGGTGAAGTCCATCTTCTTTATGTCTTCAGCTTTCATGCCTTGGCTGGCGAGAGCGCGTAATCCGCGTTCGAGCCGGACATCAATCTGGCGCTCGACTAGAGCCTCAGGGACTTCGAATTCGTTAAGCTTCACCAGCTCCGCCATCAATTTATCTTTGGCTTCGTGGTCGGCATTGTGCTTGCGCTCCTGCTCCATCCCTTCGCGAATGCGCTGCTTCACTTCCTCAAGGCTGGTGAATTCGCCGAGCTCCTTGGCGAAATCGTCATTCAGTTCCGGCAAACTCTTGTGCTTTACGCCCTGAACTTTCACTTTGTATGTAAACGCCTTTCCCGCCAGCCGCTGGTCAGCAATGTCCTGCGGATAATTCACATCGAAACTGCGTTCGTCTCCGGCAGACGCGCCGCGCAGGTTCTCGTTGAATTCAGGCATGGTATTCTTGCCACCGATTTCCACTAGCACTTCATCCATATGGACCGGCTTGGCATCGGGATCGCTCTCTTTGTCCTTTGGCTCACCATCCAACGAAACTTGCGCGTAGTCCCCATCCGCCAGCGCGCGATCTTCGATCGAGGTGTAAGTCGCGTGCTGCTCCTGCAGGCCTTTTAGCGTCTCCTGCACTTCCTCATCGGAGACGGCTACGTCCTTCTTCTCGGCGCGCAGTTCTTTGTAGCCTTCGACTTTGATTTCAGGCATGACTTCAAAGCTGGCCTTAAAGCGCAGCGGCTCGTTGTCATGCACATGAAGATCAGTCACGCGCGGCTGGGAGACGGGAATCAGTCCCAGTTTGTCAGTCTCTTTGCGAAAATACTTCGGCACCAGCGCATCCACAACATCGTTCTGTATGTCCTTCGAAAAACGCTGCCGGATCACGGACGCGGGCACGTGTCCGCGCCGAAATCCGGGGATGCGCGCCAACTTCTGATACTTGGCAATCAGGGTCTCAGTTTCGCGGGCAACTTCCTGCGGAGGGACCTCAACTTCGATCTCACGTTTCGTGCTGCTGGCAGCTTCTGTGGGGCTCACGTTTACCTTTCAAGTTTGTTCTTAGAAATAACCGTTCTAACTCTCAGCTGACGAGTATCCAAGCGGGCAAAGCCGGATCAGGGACCGTGTCTTGAGTGTAAAGATATATAGAGAGCAGCGTCAAACGTTTGCCTGGGAGCTAAGGGCGGTAATAATCTTTGGGCAACAATTAATTGGATTCTTGTGAGAGCAGGGCGCCCTCAGAATCCTCCGGCGCATTTTGCCAAAATGATTCGAAAGTAGTCTCGTCCATAATCGGTCCCGAGCGCATTTTTTCTTTTGCATCGGTTGCCGACAAATCAATCTCACTGAACTTTCCTTCTAACTTTCGTAAATGCGCGTAACAACCAATGTCTATTGCGAATGAGTGATAGGTCCCGCTAACTGACTTATGAGTGAGCGCACTTCCGGCACTGTGAATTACACGGTAGTCCAACAAGCGATACAGCAAGTTGCGAACGCGATCGTTCTTCTGGAGAAGGGCCTCGGATACGAGAAGAACGTTGCTTCCTCGCTCCATACAGAATTGCCGGAGAACGTAGATACCCCGGATTAACACGCCTTGGTCCTTTCCTTCGGAATCTTGCTTGAGCTCCTCAATGCGGCGCTCGAAATTAGCCCTGCTAAGAATTCTTACGTCATCTTTACCAATGCGGCCGTCTCCACTCGGCGGCTGCACGGAGTCGAGAACTTCGAGGAAGAGAGACAGACAGTCTCTCGGAACGCCCCCGCCAGCTAAAACTAGCCGATCGAACCCCTTCCCCTTAAACAGGCCTTCAATAGCCCCATCTACCAACCCTGCACGTCTGCCAAATTCCTTGAAAATTTTGTCATTTTGATTTGCCGTCTTCTGAAAATCCGAAAACGTGAAATCAATGTTTATTGGCTGGTAGTCATGACGTTCCTGCGCTCCAAGCGGCTGACCAAGGCGATCGGCGTATAAGGTACTCACATGGCGAAGCGTGGCAACTTTAAAAAATAGAGGTAAGTCCTTGCAAAGACGGTGTATGTAATCCATTACGAGGGGCTGGTCATCGCGCTGAAGGTGGTAAAAATCATCAATCTCTAAGTAAACAGCTCGCACGTCGTTGGATAATTCGAAAAATTCTCTGATATGACCTTTTAATTGGGGCAGCCACATATCAAGATCCCTAATTTTGTTGCTGCTTTGCGAGTACTTGCGCTCAATTTTCTGATTTAGAGAAGCTCTTTAGGTCAGCGCCGATACTCGCTTGTGTTTTCCCAATCCCGCTCTTGAGTGCGGCACTTTGCGTGTGTCGTGAGCCTCTTTTCCGTGTGCCTCCCGGACTTCAGCGTCCTGCTGGTCGGATTTGGCCTTCAATTCACTGAGTTCGTTTCGGATTTGGGTAATGAGCTCCCGGGAACGCCGCTTCTTACCAAACCATGATGTTAACTGACGCTGAAGCTCGGCGAACAGCGCGTCCAGGATTTCGATAAGTACATTTGGAAATGAGTGTTTTTTGAAATCCTCGCAGTTGAGATAAACGGTCCGAATATCGTTGGGGAGCTTTCCTGCGGAATAATGAAGCAACAAAGTCTTGCCACACCCACGGCGTGCGAAAATAACGTGATTCTGGCGTGCGGCAATGTCACCGAGGGCGTTGGAGACATCGATATAGGGAACGGCCTTTGCGCCTCCGCGTTGAATGCGAAGGTTTTCGTTTATCGCAAGTCTTAGCTGGAGCAGTTCGTTGGCGGTCACTACCAGAATTTTAGCAGACACCGCGAGCGGATGAGCCGCCATCCGCCCGGACACGACAGAAAACCCAAATTAGCGGGGCTGGCCAACCTTGGCCCCACCCAATGTCGGGGGCTGGCCCAGCTTTGAAGCGCCACTAAAGGGGCTGCCACGAACCTCGGCCCCCAACCGACCTCGAAACGATGTCCAACCATCACACACAAACGGGTACGTTACTATGGCGCCGGATACCTGCACTTTATCACCACCAGTTGTTATCAGCGGCGTGCCTTACTCGGTAGCCGTAGAAATCGCGACCTGTTTCTCCAAGTACTGGATTTGGTCCGCCGCCGATATCGTTTCATAGTCGTTGGTTACGTGCTCAAGCCGGAACATTGGGCGTGGAGTAGCTTTCGACACCATGTCCGTGGCGTGAGCGGCCCCGTCCTTGTGAACGAACCTCGGGCTGAGATGAAAATGAGCAAGATCGCAGGATGCATCGTCTGTGGTGCTCACCCTTCGAAAATCGCGAAGGGTGAGGCAGCCGACATCAGGTGGGCCAAAAGATCGGCCTCGGAACGACTGATAGTGCTGTGTGAGCAACCCAGCCTTCGCGAAGACCGCGATAGGCTGGGCCACCCGTCCGGTCCTCTATCTGATTCCAGAACCGGTTACTTTGCTCGCGTCTACTTGATTGTGCCGTTCAGTCCGGACGGGAAGAATCCTCCACTGCCTGAACCTCCCGCGTAGACAATACTCAGCACTTGCGTGGTTGTACGCGCGAATGCAATCGTATTGGCGTCGGCATTTACGACAGTCGAAGCGTTCCCCAAGGAGTTCACCACGACGCCAAGACCAATGTCGTCATTATTCGTGCCATCGAGCATAGCGCGAGCGTGAGAAATCTTGGTGGCTGTCGCGTTGATTCCAGCCGAAGGGTTCGCTGCGTCCATTCCGTAAAGGACGGTTCGAATCAAGCCTGCGTGGTAAGCCTCAACCGCGAGGATTCCCGCAGCCGCATCCAGGTAGGTGGGATTAGTGATCAGAGCGGCCGCGCCATGATAAGCCGTGACCCCCACATCCTCGAATATGTAAGAGCCGAGCAGGAAATTGATGTCGGAAGCGAAAGGATCGAAGGATACTCCGATTCCCGCAGCTGCCGCGAGCCCATTAAAGCTGTTTTGCAGGTCGAGAGCCGGCTGCGCTACCGCGGCTGTGCCCAGCGCATTGCGTAGAAATGAGACATGCTTTCGTTCTTCTCCGGCCGTCTCTAACGCGTAGGACTTAATCGTTGGATCGGAGAAGGGCACTTTAGCATTGGCCGCGGAGCCGCCTTTGACGGTGACGCCGCCCTGGGTTCCCGTTCCAGTGATGCCGATCCCCATTTGGTCAATCGTCATTCCCGCGGTTGCGATGGTGTAGTACTCGGCTTCGAGATACTCCAGGTTAAGGGCGAAATTAAGGATGTCGTTATCAGAGACAGCAGCTTGTGCTCGTGCTGGTCCCGCGAGAACCAGGCCAGCCAGCGCGGCGCCGCCAAGTGCGATCATCGAGCGCCGAGTCGAAATGATTTGGTCCAGACGTTTTGTCTCAGATAGTTCCGTAGCGTTTTTTGTCGTTTCCATATTTAAATATGTCCTTTAGGAGGCAGTCGCTGTGATTTTTCCGTTGAGTCCACTGGGGAAGAAGCCGCCCTTAGTCGCGACGCCCGGTCCCGCTGCATAAACGATGTGGAGTACCTGATCGGTGGTTCGTTCGAAGGCGATGGCATTGGTGGTATCAGCAGCCACAATGGTAGTGGCGCTAATCGCAGTCTCGTTACCGCCTCCCAGCATGCCGCGCAATGCAGAAACTTTGTTGGCGTCGGCTAGATACGGGAAGGAGGGATTTGCCACCGAGATGCCATAGATCAAGGTTCGAATTTCGGCGGCGTGATATGCCTCTACCGCCAGAATCCCAGCCGCAGCGGTCAGATTTCCCTTATCAGTGAGAAGGCCTGCTGCTCCGTGGTATGCAGTCACACCCACATCTTCAAAAACAAATGCGCCGACTAGAAAGCTATTCGAGTCCGCAAAAGGATTGAAAGTGCTGCCAATGCCGGCTGCCATGGCCAGACCATTGAAGCTGTTAGTCAGGTCAATTGCGGGTCGAGAAACCGCTGCCGAACCGAGCGCCTGCCGAAGGAAGCGTACGTGGTTCAGTTCATCTTGCGCAATTTCGAAGGCGTACTGCTGAAGCACCGGGGAGGGGAATGTAACTTGCGCACCGCCTGTGACGGCGCCAGCGCCTGAGCCAGCGTCCGCTGCAGACAGCCCTTGGCCGGTCGCAGCGCGCAAATAGAACTCAGCCTCAAGATATTCCAAATTGAGGGCGAAATTCAGGACGTCCGCATCCGTAATTCCGGCGGGACGTGCTTTTTTGGCGCTACTATCGCCGCATCCTGCCAACATCGCGGTTGCACCTACGGCACCAACTCCTGCTATAAATCCGCGCCGGGAATGCTTTGCTTCAAGTATTTTTTTCATCTTTTCCACAAGACACCTTTCATGAAAAGCCAAAATGACTTCTTTATGGTGTACGTGCGAAAAGAGAATTTGGATTGCACATATAAATCTGGTGATCGTGATGTCGCGTGTACTGAGGTTTAACCAGTCACTATTGTGACAACTACAGTAATTCCTGTAGGTGAAAGTTTTTCGATGTCGCTGAACAATAGAGAAGGGGCGGGTAACCCTATGCAGGTAATCTTGCCTAAGTCGAATAATCTTCTGCGATCAAGGACAAGAAGTGCACGTCGTGGAGATCTCCAGCACCGCAGCGGAATGCTTTGCGGTGCACGCCTTCCGACTGGAATCCGAGCTTCCTTGCTAACGAGAGGCTTTCACGGTTAACAGGCAGAACGCGCACGTAGATTCGCTGAAATCCCGATTTCAGGAATGCTAAATCCAAAATTGCACGGATGCTCTCAGTCGCATACCGCTTTTGTTGGAATTCTCGATCAATGAAATAACTCAACTCACCCGCAGGAATTTCCCACGCGACGTTCTTCATTTGAATTTGTCCAATCTGCTTTCCACGGTCCTTCAGCCAGATGCCGAAGCAAAAGGTTTTCTCAGCTTCCCATTGATCTTCTTTTTCTCTTACGAAGGATGCCGCCTGATCGAGATTCTGAAGATTGGTCATCGCTGCGAATTCTCGAATCAGTTGCTCGCGATTCTCCCGGACGAGTTCGACAATGCCAGCGGCATCCTCGCTCCGATATCGGCGCAATGTTAGCCGCTCGGTTTCCACCTTCTCTGGAATTGTTATCTTTGCCATTGCGTGCGTCCAGCGGGCAGTTGACTCATCTTGGGCACAGTGCGAAAGAGTCACGCGACGCAAACCTCATTTTCCACTCACGTCTGGCCATTTTAATATTGTGCAGGTGGATAGCGCGATTGAAGTATCTGTTGGCTGCAGGAGAGAGACCTGAATCTAGGCTTGAGAATGTCCGCTCAAGCTGAAATTCATCTGGAGCGGGCAACAGACTTCGAATAAATTTCCGCGCGTCCGCCGCCCGTCCTTCTGAAAATCTATCGAGAAGGAGAACTCGGGCTCATAGCAGTGGGATCACTTCGCCGGTGGTGCGCAACCCCGGCTCCGATGGCGCTTTCGTTCGCGGGGCTGGATTCGACATCCTGCGCACCGAAGGAAATTCGTCCAACCTGCTGGCGTGCATAAAAACGTGCGGACGGAACCCGCGTGAACTGTCCGCCATTCACGATTGGAGCGCTGAAAGGCCATCCTGGCTTAGGATAGACCATGCTGTGGCCCCACCGGTAAAGGTAAAGGGCAGTGACGTCGCGATCAAAATCGAAATTTCGGCCAGCGAAAATCCGGTTCATGTCAGACCGCAGGGAACTCTCATAGCTGGAAAACGGAGTGGTCAGCAGATCAATACGTGCTTGTGGCATCTGATCCACCGGCAGGTTATTACCACCATAAAAAGTAAGGACAGTCTGCCGTGTGGGATCGAATCGGTTTGGATTTGGTCCCGTCAGCCCCATATAGTCCGCGACGACGAAATCTGCGAAGTACTGACCACCCCAGTAATAACCGTCGTATCCCAGATCAATCACGGGAGCGGCGCTTCGGATCGCCACGTTGGCCACCACCACGGGTGACAGAGTGACTTGATCAAAAGCATTCGCTTGTGACGTGCTGAGCAATTGAGCGCAAGCCGTTCGCGCTGTGTGCGACTGGCCCGCGAAGATCACTGCTTTAGCAGTCGCGCGATAGAAATTTCCATTGCTGTAATAGATCACGCTGCCGTTGGAACTCGTGGTGTCACCACGCAACACAAGGCAATTCTGACGAATACGCACATTGCTGTTGGCGCTGTCCATCGCACTCATGTTGAAAGGATTTGTAAGGAGTTGCGAGTCGGAGGTTCCAGTGATGGCGCCAGGGTTTAGCCACTTGATGATGTGCCGCAGCATTCCCGAGTTTCCACCCGGGTAAGCAAATTCTGGATTGTATTCCGCGCCAAGAAAGCTGATGGACGTGTAAGCACTCGCCTGACTAGTGGTGCCGTCGAGTGCATCCACGGCATAGCGCGTATAGAAATCTGAGACGGCAGGATGGTAGCCCTTGGTTTGCGTTAGATATTGATCGAACGTCATGGGCGACAGGTAATCGTATTTAGGATCGCTCATATCCGCAGGATCAGTGGGCGCGCCTGGCTTGTGATACCAGTTCGATAAATCCTGCTTAGCCGCCTGCAGGTCGTTGACAATCGCCGTGGGGTACGGCATGTCTTTTGTGCCAGCGCCGTACGTATCAATGTTCCAACTGTTAGTTCCAGGATTTACGTAGGGAGTTTGGCTGTCGAAGTAATAGCTGTAGAAGGGCGCCGGCACGACGTAAGCCGACCAGTTGATTCCAGTTGTGTCATAGATGTCTGACAAAAATGGCAGATAGGGCTGAACTGCATAAGCAGTAGCGGTCGACGCGATATCTGGAATCGGAGAGAAATCATCTCGATTGGCGTTTCCGCCGGGGCGGGCCTGGCCATCCAAAATCAGAATCTTTGTTCCCGGCCGGTTCTTAGTGGTGAAGTAAGCGGCGCTACAACCCGACATGCCGCTTCCCACAATAATCAGATCTTAGTTGCCATTGTCGGTCAGAATTGGTTGACTGCCGCTAAAACTGTCGCACTTCGACGGTGCGATGACCACGGAAGATGTTTTGAAAGTAAGGCGGTTATCGCGAAGCCAGTGAGCAATATTGAATACCGAGGGCAGATTGCCGCCACGTAATACGCGGGGGTCGGTGCCGATAAGGCCGTCACAAGGAAATGTTGAGCCGGCGGCGAATGCTCTCATGGGAAAAGAGCCGCTTACCGAGGCCGTTCCTGCGGCAATGAGCAAGCCGTTTATAAAATCGCGCCGATTGATGCCGTCTCCTGGCTTGTTGGCCATGTCTGTCCTCCCGGACTTTTTCATTCGATCAGGACATCTTTCTAGTGCACAAAGGGGAGTTGATTAAACCCAACCTTACTATAATCGCGCAAACTTTAGAGAAGAGACAAGATTTTGTCAAGAACATAATCTACTAAATAAGTTTGTTGCACACTTTAGTTCAGGATGAAGCATTGGAAAGGGGAGAATTGTTGAGAAGGCGGCTGTCATGAAGATGCCTGAAGCTGGAGCGACGACAAAAAACCGGCCTTCGCAAAAAGCACGAGGCCGGAAAGAATAAACGGATTTAATAAAGCTCTTACTAAGCGGCGGGAATCAACAGTTCCTGCCCGGCTCGAATCTTGTCGGGATCCTCGATATTATTCGCCTTGGCGATAGTCATATATTTCTTGGCATCGCCGTAAAACTGCTGGCTGATTTTTGACAAACTGTCTCCTGGCTTGACCGTGTATCTCTGGCCGCTCGCTGGGGCTCCTGCGCTTTTTCCTTGCCTGAAATCAATGTCGTGTTTCAGGTCCGAGAACGATGGATCAACCTTCTTGATCGCGTCCCATATGCGGTTTTTGCTGGCTTCTGACGTGGCGGTCGCCTTCAGATAAAGCTGGTTGCCATCCATGTTCAAATTGTGCAGCTCAGCGCCCTCGTTCTGAATTGTGGTCAAAACTGACTGATACTTCTGCTTTAATTGGTCGAGTGTATTTGCCATTTTGGGTCTCCTTTTCAAACTGCCGGGGATTCCTTTCCCCAGCGGAAGTTGTCATGATTGCTGCCGATTGAAGATGTTCGGTGTGTAGATTTGACGTTAGTTGCTACCGGAGTCAGATGCCATACAGTAGTCGAGGCACTTCGCTACATCAGGAGCTGTAGTTTGGAACTACGTAGAACTCTCTGTGGAGATCCGCCACTGTGAAATCATCCTGTGGAAATCATCTCAGGCGAGCGAGATTCTAAACCAGCAAGCTAAAATATCCATTCCACTCTGAGGACAAATGCCTGAATCCCTACCGCGCTGGCTGGTTGTTCTCAATCAAGAAGTGATCAACTGCACACGCTGCGCAAGGCTAGTGGAGTATCGCGAGCGGATCGCGCGAGAGAAACGGCGAGCTTACGCGGATTGCGAGTATTGGGGAAAGCCCGTGCCAGGTTTCGGGGACCCTAACGCACGCGTGCTGGTGTTGGGACTTGCCCCGGGTGCCCACGGTTCCAATCGGACGGGGCGTCCGTTCACCGGTGACGCGTCTGGAAAGTTTATGTATCCGATTTTGTATGAGACTGGATTTGCGAATCAGCCCATGGCCGTTGACCGTTGCGACGGACTGGAGTTGAAGAATTTATTCATCACCGCTGCCGCCCGCTGTGCGCCTCCCGACAACAAACCTTTACCGCAAGAGCTTGCCAACTGCTCTTCCTATCTCGATCGCGAACTAGAAGGACTAAAAAGTCTGCGTGTAGTAGTTATGCTAGGCAGAATCGCCTTCGATGCGTACTTGAATTATCTTAAGCGCCGAGGTCAAGTTTCCAGTCGAAGTGAGTACGTTTTTAGCCATGGCGCGCGCTACGAAATGCCTGATGGCAAGATTTTGCTGGCGTCTTATCATCCTTCGAATCAGAACACGCAGACTGGAAAGCTCACGAGAGAGATGTTTATTAAGGTTTTCCAAGAGGCGGCAAAGTTAGCCGAAAGGGGATAGCTCGGGAAATTCACAAAAACGCTAGAACCCCACGAAAACAGGTTCCGGCTCGAGGCGGATTCCCCAGATTTCTTCTACGCGATGTTGAATTTGATCTTTCAACGCCAGCACTTCACTGGCGGTTGCAGAGCCTCGATTCACAATGGCTAGAGCATGCTTGCGTGAAATGCCGACGCTGCCAGTACCGTATCCCTTGCTGAATCCAGAATGCTCAACCAGCCACGCCGCGGATACCTTTCTCTGGGCATCAAGTGCCGGATAACTCGGCACCTGCATGTATCGTGACGCAGCGCGCTGCGTCAAATCTTCATATTGCTCTGAGGAGAGTACGGGATTTTTGAAGAACGAGCCTGCGCTGCGGCAATCGTCGTCGTCGGGTTTAATCAGCATGGCTTTTGTAGCGCGTATTTGGCGGACCGCTTCGCGGGTGTCGGCCAGGGTAGGATGCTGGCTCCATCCGGCAAAATATTTTTTCAGGTCGGCGTAGGCGATGTAAGGCTCGCCGCCGATTTTCAGGGCGTAATTCACCTGCAGAATAATATAGCGACCTCGTTCAGTGGTGTTGAAGATGCTCGTCCGATAATTAAAGCGGCAGTCTTCCTGGAAGAGCTCCCGCTCTTGATCGTCTTTCAAATCGAGCACCTGAACGGATTCGATTGAGTTGGCAACTTCCTGTCCGTAGGCGCCGACGTTTTGCACCGGAGTGCCACCTACATTCCCAGGAATGCCACTCAGGCACTCGATCCCCGCGCAGTTGTGGGCCACAGCGTAGGCGACGAACTTGTCCCAATCCTCGCCTGCGGCGACTTCGAACACGAGGGGATCATGACTGTGGCGATGATTGATTCCGGTGATTCCAACCTTCAATACCAGTCCGGGCCAGCCTGCATCGGAGATCACCAGATTGCTGCCTCCGCCCAAGACGAAGAGCGGAAGATTGCGAGTGTGCGCAAAACCTACCGCCTCTCTGACCTCGAAGGAATTCCTGGCCTCCACGAAATACTGCGCCGGTCCACCCACTTTCAGGGTGGTAAGCGGTGCCAAGGGAACGTTTTCCTGTATAAGGATCGCCACAAAATTAACTATATATGAGCCCGAAATCTGACAGGGATCGGTTGAACGCCTTAGGGGGCTTGCGGCGCTGCGGTACAATTATTCCTGAGGGGAAAAAATGTATCCAGAGATAATGGTTGTGCCTATGCGCGAAGAGTTGACGCGGCTGGGAGTTCAGGAGCTGCGAACGCCCGAGGAGGTGGATCGGGCCGTAACAAGCAAACCCGGCACGACAATGGTCGTAGTCAATTCAATCTGCGGTTGCGCGGCAGGGCGTATGCGTCCCGCGGTCCGTGCGGCGTTGCAGAATGCTAACCGTCCAGAAAACCTGTACACGGTTTTTGCCGGACAGGACAAAGAAGCCACCGATCGCGCGCGGTCATACTTCACTGGGTACCCGCCGTCTTCCCCTTCTATAGCGCTTCTTAACGACGGCAAGCTGGTTTACCTTATGCAGCGCAGCGACATTGAACATCGAGAGGCGGCAGATATCGCCGCTGAACTAAGAATCGTTTTCAATAAATTCTGTGCCAAACCTGTGAGCGTGAACTCTTAGGCTTCCGCGCACGTCGTGCAGCGCGGCAAGCGTATCGAGTTCCTTCGTCAGGATTTCGCGCAAGCGCGGAACTCCGCTCTGCACGGTGACATCATCACCGATGACATTTGAGGAATCGCTATTTGTCCACGCGCATGAAGGCGCCGGTGCTTGCGTTGACCACGACTCGCAACTTTGCGTCTTCCGGAGAAGATCCGTAGATTACGTGCCACATCAACTCGCTGGTGTTGTGGTTCCAGTCAAGTTTGTAAATCACCGGAGTGTCCGGATTTTTCGTCAGGAGTTTTTCGCCGCCGTGTTTCTGAGCGACCTCGAGAGCTTTATTCGAATCCACTTTCAGATAAACGATGTCAAACACCTGCGTGGATGAATTTGTCGGGCTGTAGGTGTCCTCGGTGCCAGGCGTAATCCCGCGCGCGGGCGCCCCCTCGGCGTCAGTTCCAGACCAATCGTATGGTTTGGCGCCATGCCCAGTTGGCGATGCAAACGATGCATGCCACACGGCTGACTTTCCATCCTTTCCTTTCGAATCCGAGGTAGGCTGCGATTCCACACTGAATGGCTGAGCGTCGCGCGCCCAGCCGTGGGCGGCAATGTACATTTTCTGAAAAGCGGTGCGTCCAGTTTCGAATTCCGCCGGTTTAGGCTGCGGCTTCTCGGCCGGTTTACTGGGCTGGTTAGAGCATCCGGATAACAGAGCGATTGCCAGCAGTGCCATCGAAAGTTTAATCATGACCGGAGCTCCTTAAATTCGACACTCGTGCATCCAGAAAATTGGCCCGTAAAAAACTTGCAAACGGGAGTGTATCAGGGGTTTATTCTACTCTTACGAAAAACATTCCAAACCAGAGGCATTGGTGGATCCAGTCTTAGCAAAGCTACGCCAGGAAATCGAATCCGTTCTCGAGGGTATGTCAACCGAGGCGATGGGACGCCACTCGGAAGGGAAGTGGTGTGCAGCGGAAATCCTGGAGCATCTCAGCCTCACATATAGCGGCACTATCAAAGGATTTCAGCGCTCTCTGGAGGCAGGTAAACCTTTGGCGACCAATGCAACTCTAAAATCTCGGATCGGTGCCTATGTGGTAACAAGCTTAGGTTATCTTCCCGAAGGAAGGACCGCTCCGGAGAACACTAAGCCCAAAGGAAAGTCGCTCGAAACGGTACGGGGCACTATCGGACCGCTGATTGCTGAGATGGATGAGTTGATAGGGAATTGTGAACGCCTTTATGGATCCGGCGTTTGTGTGTTGGATCATCCTATTATTGGTCCCCTAACGGCGCGGCAGTGGCGAAGATTTCATTGGGTACACGGGAAGCACCATCTTAAGCAAATCAAGCGTTTGCGCGAGACACAACTCTCGTAGCGGGACTTCATTTCTAATTTCAGGCAAAATAAAAGGCCCTCGATGTGCGAGGGCCCGAAGTTTTCTCATCATTATTCGCGCGCGGATGCCGGTACGCCTGATTTTCGCGCGTCCTCTTGCATGTCGCTGAGTTTCTGCTTAGCAGAGTCCAGGGCTTTACGCTTTTCCTCGATCTGTTGTTTGTATTTTCCGTCTTCCTCGTCCCAGCCTCCTGGACTTCGCAGGCGGTTCCCTGCGTCGGAATAGAAAGCGGCAGCTCGCAAGCGGTATTCACGCTGCACAACATCCAACTCGCGCGTGGCCAGGTCAACCTGCTCTTTTTGCTTGGCAAGCTTTTCCTTCCATTGCTCCAAAGCTTTCTTTTTCGCCTCGTCGGAAGAAACGTCAGGTTGCTTGGTGTTATCCGCCTGTTTAGCATTGTCAGGTTGTTTGACATTGTCAGGGGACTGCTTACCAGATGCGTCCGGCGCCGCGGTAGGTTCGTTGCCTTGGGAAGAAGCAGAGTTCGTTGGCTCGGCGGGCGCAGTTCCCACCACGCTCAACTTATCGTTTGCGGGCAGATTGTCGTTGTCGTAACGCTTGGCGGACGTGGGTTTCTTATCTGTGTCCTTACCCTTGTCCTTGCGTACAGCGCGCGCATAGTCTCCCAGCGATTCTTGAGCGCTGGCCAACGTGGCCATACCATAAGCCAGAAATGCCGCCACCAAGCTGAGATGTACGATACGTTTCATAGTCATTGCCTCCATGTTCTGATCCCTTTGTGCCGCGAACTCTCTGTCTAGACTCCCGAGGCTCCCCTCGCGGCGGTATTGCTCAAAAAGCTTCCCACTGCTGCTTCCAAATGTTCTGCTTCTGAAATGATGTCCTGGCCCACTCGCTTCGCTGACTCGAGGTCGGTACTCCTAGCCAGTGGTTGCGCGTAGCCGCGGATGGCAGCCAGCGAATTGCGAAACTCCAGAGCTACTGACAGCGAAGTTTCCTCGCGAAGTGACTCGCGCGCCTGCAGATCGCGAATTTCAGTTTGGTCATTCAGCAGGCAGGTGAGTCCAAAAAACTCACCCGTTGGAGACTGCACCGCCGTGAGCGTGACGTCGAGCATGCGTTCGTGCCCAGCGGGCGTTATATATTGCGTGTCCAAGCGTCGGACGGAGCTTTTCTGGAGCAAACTCTCAGCAATTAAACTCGCCAGCTTCTGGCGCGATTCGTCAGACTGGGTCACTGTTGCTTGTCGGAAAATCTCGTCGGCGCTCATCCCTAGAGGAGATGAAAACCCAAGAATCTGTTTTGCGGCGGAATTTGCCTGCCGAACCAGTCCGTTGCAAGTGAAAAACAGAACTCCGCAGGAAAGGCATGAAAGGATGGAGGCGCTTATCGTCTCCGAAGTTTTCGCCCGGCGCTTTTCTGTCACCTGACCGCTCTGCAATTCGTGTTTTTGCTGTTTCAGTTGTTGAATGACCGCACTGTACGTTTCCAAAGGTAGACCGTCGGGCGAGTTGAAGCCGGTTGGCAGGGTGGCTTCATCAACCAAACCACGGCGCAAACGCCGCATGATGGCGATTCCAAAGAAGAGCGCGAAACCTCCCACGATCAGTAGCAGGAGCATACGCATCGCAATCGGATTACCCAATAACCTCATAGCGACCGCCAGTACCAGCGCAGGAACTGGTTTCCGAAAAAAGCCGCAGCCAGCGCCACGGTTCCCAGGAAAACTCCAAAAGGCATCTGATAACCGCGGAGCGCAACGGTGGCCGACTCCCAAGCGCGCTTTCGAGCCCTGCTCAATGGCGCATTACCATGAGCGGAATAGCGCCGCGTTCGTTTAATCCACACTGACAAAACCGTCCAAACGCCTACGATCGAGCCGATAATTGAGCCCGCAAAAATAGTGAAGATGGTCAACTTCAAGCCAAGAAATGCGCCTACCATGGCCATCAGTTTGACGTCCCCAAATCCCATGCCTTCGACGCCGCGAGCGCGTAGGTAAATGGCGCCTGCACCGTAGATGAATGAAGCCCCGGCGAACGCTCCGACCAGTGAATCCAGAAACGATAGTACTGGCGAAGCAAGTCCGGAATACGATTGCATGAATCCCGCACTCGGCAGAAACTGTGAGACCAAATCATTTACCGGCACCAGCAGGCTGAAAACCACTCCCAGAGCAACTCCCGGTAGCGTCATCTTGTCTGGAAGCAGATGGGTCTCGGCGTCGGTGAAGATTAGCCCCAGCAACAGAAATCCGAAGCAGCAATATTTGAGCGCGCTCAGGGTATATCCAAAATGCAAATAGCACAGCAGGAACAGGCCGCCGACCAGCAATTCGACCATCAGATAGCGAGGGGAAATCGGCAGTTTACAGTTGCGGCAGCGACCGCGCAAAAGTAGCCAGCTCAAGACCGGCACGTTGTCGTAAAAACGAATACCGCGCTTGCAATTTGGACAGGCCGAGCCCGGATGCACAGTAGACAAGCCGAGCGGCAGACGATAGATACACACGTTCAGGAAGCTGCCAAAAGCCAGCCCCAGAGCGAAAATCGCCGCTGCTATGAGTGGATCTGCCATTAAGTTTTGTGACTCGAAAAACTGCTCGATTTTGCTTGATTATAGGGGCTTTCAGAGGCAAGACGCAGGCACTAAAGTCATGGTACGTGCGGGCGTGCTGAAGGCATCAAAAGACCACTGCGATTTTTAGTTCCGCGAAGAGAGGGGGCACGATGCATCGTGCCCCCTCCCACTCTAGGGTTGGTTAGGTATGTCCAGTTGCTGGCGTCCCTCGTGGGGACCTTTGCTGGTTTGCGTGACGGTAACCGGAGCTTGCAGATGAAAGGTCAGCACGGTCTCGGATCCGAGTTTTACCTGCTGGCTTTTGCTGGCGGCCTGAACGCCACCGCCCACTCCTGCGCCGGCGGCAGCTCCGATGCCTGCGCCCTTGCCGCCTCCGGCGAGACCTCCGATGAGAGCGCCGATCAGGGCGCCTCCGCCAACTTTCTCGGCAGTGTTTTTGCCGCGCGCGCTGCCTTCACGGCTGAACTGGTCGGTCTGGATGTTGTAATAGCGGTCGCCGACCTTCATGCGGTCAAGTTGCAGCTGCAGCACCGATTTGCCAGAAAACTTGCCAGCGCTCTGCAGGTTCGCAATGTGGCCTTCAACGTCGTAGCCAGCAGGAACGACGGTCTCGCCATCAATCGAGATGGGCGAATCCAGCGTTGCATGAAATGTTTGACCGGACTGACTCGTCTGGGTGTCAATCGAATCCACCAGCCGAATCGCAAGTTGCGTTCCAGACGGAATAGTGACTTTGCGCGGTGGCGGAGGCGGCGCCGGGGTAGCTGCCGGTGTCAAAGCTGGTGTTACATTGCTGGCTGAAGGATTCGAAGGTGTAGATGACGTCGAGGCTTGAGACTGATTTTGTGCGACGTTGTCTTGCGAGGAGCGATTTTGAGAACTTCGTCTTTCGTCCGCGTAGGATGAAGCGGAAGATTTTTCTCGTCTTCGCGGTCGCTCCCGTTTTGCCGGAGTCGGCCTGTCACTTTCTGGCGGTGGCTGTTGCGCTTCCGGCTCAACTGCCATCTGGTCAGGAGGAGGAACTGCTGTCGGAGATATCTGCAAGTTATTGACGACCTGTCCAACGCCTGGCACTGCGGATGCATAGCGGGCAGCTGTGTCGCGCTGCGTGTTATTGTCCACATTGCCGGTCAGCGTAACGGCACCATGCACCGAGTGGACCGTGATTTGTTTGTCCTGTAGTCCTGAATCAGCGCCCAATTTTGTCTGGATGTCTGCAGCGATTGCGGAATCATTCGGCGTCTTATTGCAACCGAAGGCTACTCCGAGTATGACGAGCAAAAAAAGCAAAACTGGAGAAACAGAAATTCGATTCTTCATGGCGGTCACTCCTGATTGGTAGCTGTGCTTACTATTTTAGATGCAGGCGTCGCGGATTTTCTCTGTAAAAAACCGTCAGCATCTGCTACGACACGAAGGGGCGGCGACCGAAAGATATCAGATTAAGGAAAAAGCCGTCCAAAGGACTTAGTTTTGGCGCAGGAATTTGTAATCCAATATGCTGACCGCCATGGCTTTTAGATTCGATTGCTCCGAAGACGGCTTAGTTCGGATCAGGCGCGCCTGGCATAGGACGGAACTGTTCTTTTGGCCAGAAATTTCCTCCGGCATCTCGAAGACCATTTCCACCAGCGTGTTATCTGGAAACTGTTGCGGACCGCGCACCAGAACGCCGGACTGGCTGAGATTTTCGATTGTTCCCTCGTACCAGGTGCCAAGATTCTTGACACGGTAGCGCACTGGTGTTTGCAACTTAATGCGACGAGCGCGCGGAACCCAGCTTGGTTTTGCCTTCGCGCCGCGTGTTGTTTTTCCTTCCGCAGGTTTGGCGGTCGTCTGCTCAACCAGCTCAGTTCGCCGCATGGCGTTCCAGTCGTACTTATACTGGACGGCACAAAGCAAACAGACTTGGTAATAATCACCGCCCGCGACACGTCTAGGCCATGAAAACTCGTGCGAGCAGCGGTTGAGCTTCAGAACTTCCAACAACTTTTGCGCCATAAAAAATGACTCCCGCAGAACACTGGATACGTCATCATCTTACGACCCTGTTAATTTGAGTAGGTTACTTTCGTGTATGTGGCAGATGTAATCTTGTGAGCTTTGAGGGGCAAGTCTTGAGCGAATTCAGACCGGCGGACGACGTGACGGGCTTTGTCATGGCTGGTGGGCGCAGCCTCCGCATGGGAGAAGGCAAAGACAAGGCGATGTTGGACTTTGGAGGCCAGTCACTTCTGGAGCGCGCAATCAGTATCGTTAGTGCTGTCACGCCTGCGGTTCGGATTGTCGGGCCGTTAACCCGTCTGGCATCTTATGGAACGGTGGTGGAAGACATACGGCGCGGGCCGCTCGGAGGAATCCATGCAGGCCTCCGCAGTAGTGGCACTGACCTCAACTTAGTTCTTGCAGTGGACATGCCATTGATGGAAGCACATTTCCTAAAATATTTAATTTCAAAAGCGCGAGAATCCAGGGCGATGGTGACTATTCCCATCAGTGGTGCTCGGTTCCAGCCGTTATGCGCGGTTTATCGCTTGAAATTTGCTGAGATTGTGCAAGCGTCTCTGCTGGCGGGCGAAAACAAAATTGATGCGCTCTTCGCGGACATCGAAACCCGCACGATTGAAGAAACGGAGCTAGTGGCAGCCGGATTTTCGCCGGACATATTCACCAACGTTAATACCCCGGCGGACCTTGAGCGCGCGCGGCAACTCATAAAATCTAAGATTATTTCGTAGCGGCGACATTTAAGATGGTGATCAAGTTAAGACGAACACGCATTGTGTGAACTAGAAATTCAAGATATGAGCGCATCCCAACAACCCATCGGTCCTTACATCGCCTTTCAGAACGTCTCGAAAGCTTTTGGTGCCAACGTGGTGCTGGATCAAGTCACGTTCGACGTGATGCCGGGCGAAACAGTGTGCATTCTGGGACGAAGCGGAGTGGGCAAGTCGGTGTCGCTGCAGCAGATCATGGGATTTCTTAAACCCGATTCCGGTCGCATCATCGTGGCCCATGAAGATGTCACCGATTACTCCGATCAAGAGATGGAGCGGATAAGAAAAAAAGTCACCATGGTATTTCAGAATGGCGCGCTGTTTGATTCGCTTTCTGTGGCTGAAAATGTCGCATTCCCTTTGCGCGAGCGTAAAGATCTGGATGAGGAACACATTCTGCAAATCGTTTATGGAATGCTGGAAATGGTGGGTGTAAAGGACCTGGGCGACCTTCTGCCCTCGGACTTATCCACCGGCATGAAGCGCTCGGTGGCGATTGCGCGCGCGCTGGCCGCGCAGCCGGAGTGCGTCCTCTACGATGAACCGACGACCATGGTGGATCCCCTGATGGCGCAGTTGCTGGGCGATCTCATCAAGCGGCTTAAGACCCAACTGCACTTGACCAGCGTTGTCGTAACTCATGACATGCGACTGGCAAAAAAGCTGGCTGACCGGGTGGTATTCCTGCACGAAGCCAAAGCACTCTTTTTCGGAACCTACGCGCTTATGGAGCAAAGCCAGGAACCCGTGATACAAGAATTTCTTGAACTTGACCGGCTGGAATTGAAAGTTTAAGACGAAGCTTCGCTGCGCCTAAAATCCTTCCGCTACCAAACGCTTCAATGTTATGCGGGAATCCTCCTGCTTTGATCCCATCATCTTCTCGATGTATTTTGCTACTAAGTCCACCTCAAGATTGACCGGGTCGCCAGGCCGGAGAGATTTCAGATTAGTCATCTCGATAGTATGCGGAATAATCGCCACTTCAACCTGAGTGTCCTCAATCTTGGCGACTGTCAAACTCACGCCTTCGATTGAAAGTGAGCCGCGCGAAATTACGTAGCGGGCAAGCGCTGCGGGAATCTCGACGTGGAGCCGGTAATCCCCAGCCTGCAACCTATCCAAAGCGATCAGTTTGCCCATGCCGTCCACATGACCTTGAACAATGTGTCCGCCAAATCGCCCGTTGGCTCGCAGGGGAAGCTCGAGGTTGACCAGCGCACCCTTTTTAATTCTGGAGAACGAGGTTACGTCCCAAGTTTCTTGAGCGAGGTCGGCGGCGAATGAACTGGGAGTGATCTCCAAGGCCGTGAGGCACACGCCGCTGACCGCGACGCTGTCTCCTTCCCTCAGCTCTCTTGTGACTTGGGAAGCTTCGACAATCAGGCGCCGGCCCCCGCGCTGGTTACTGACGCTCGGGACTCGTCCTACTTCTTCAATGATGCCGGTAAACATGGTCTCGTTCTTGTTTGCCTTCCTCGCTCTGCGTTCAATCGCCGTATGGATCGCGTAAATATCCTTCCACCGCGAAGTCTTCGCCGAAGCGGTGAAGACGTGGAGACTTTATATGAGGCGCGTTACTGAGAGAAGGGAAGCCGTTGCCGGTGGCGAAGGGAACAGCCGTCCCTGCAAGGATCATGGGCGCGTAGAACAGAAAGACTTTGTCCACGACCCCGGAGACAAGGGCATCTCCGTTGATCAGACTCCCCCCCTCAATGAGCAGGCTGGTGATTTCGAGATTCCCCAAAAGCTCTACAACGGCAGGAAAATTTGGACGACTATCCATTCCTGTTGGAGTCACCTGCTGCACGCGAACTCCGCGCTCTTGCAAGGCTCGCTTTTTGTTTTCATCGGCTGAAGAACAAATCACCAGCACATCCTCGGCGGCAGTTTTCACGATGCGAGATCCAACCGGAACGCGAAGCCGCGAGTCGAGAATGACACGCAACAACGGGCGGCGGCGGGGTCGCCCAGTGCGGTCGTTGAGTAGAGGGTCGTCGGCGATCACTGTTCCAACGCCGGTGAGAATCGCATCGTGCTGGTGGCGAAGCTCTTGCACGTAGGAGCGCGAGGTTTCGCCAGTAATCCATCTTTCGCTCGCCTCTGAAGATTTAGCCGGGGGAGGTGAAATCTTTCCGTCCAGCGTCATCGCGGCCTTCAGTGTCACGAAAGGTAGTTTATAGCGAATATATCTAGCGAAGGCTTCATTAAGGATGGCAGCTTCTTCTTCCAGGATTCCGCTCGCGACAACAATACCCGCGTCACGAAGACGTTGAAAACCTTTGCCACCCACCAGCGGATTCGGATCTTTTATGGAAGCGACGACGCGAGTAATACCAGAGGAAATAATTGCTTCGGTGCACGGGCCGCTGCGTCCATGATGAACGCATGGCTCAAGATTGACGTAAATGGTTGCTCCTCGAGCGCGATCTCCGGCTTGCTCGAGAGCGACTACCTCAGCATGTTTGGTGTTCGAGTATATGTGGAAACCTGACCCAACGACCTTGCCAGTCGAATCCACCACGACAGCTCCCACAGAAGGATTGGGAGAGGTTAAAGCGATTCCTTGACGAGCGAGTGCAAGTGCTTGATGCAAATACAGTTCGTCAATGGAGCGGTCGTCATTCACGCAGCATCTTCGTCAGCGCTCAGGCAAAAAGCGAATCCACAAAATCTTTTGGATTGAAGCGTAACAGATCGCCAACTTTCTCTCCGACCCCGACGTATCGCACTGGAATTCCCAGCTCGCGCGAGATCGCAATCACGACTCCGCCTTTGGCAGTACCGTCAAGTTTTGTGAGTACAATGCCGGTGACAGCTGCGGCCTCAGTAAATTGCCGAGCTTGTTGCAGGCCATTTTGCCCGGTTGTGGCGTCCATCACTAGTAGCGTCTCGTGAGGGGCGCCAGGAATGATTCGCTGAGCTGTGCGCCGGATCTTTTCGAGTTCCGACATCAGGTTCGCTTTGTTATGCAAGCGGCCCGCAGTGTCCACGATCACGTAATCCGTGTGCCGCGCCGAAGCAGCCTGTAGCGCGTCGTAGAGGACCGCTGCCGGATCGCCCCCCGCCTTGGTGCGGATTACCTCAGTGCCGGTGCGCTGTCCCCAGACTTCTAGCTGTTCTATGGCTGCAGCACGGAAAGTATCGGCCGAGCACAAGAGAACTGTCTTGCCGGAGCTGCGGAAAAGTTGTGCCAGCTTACCAATCGTTGTGGTCTTGCCGGTGCCATTCACGCCGACCACAAGGATTACCTCAGCGGCTCCGCTCGGCTTCTCGACCGGCGGAGTATTCGCCCTCAAGAGGATTGCCAGCAATTCGTCTTTCAGAAGCCGCTTCAGTTGGTCTCCATCCTTGATCTGCTTGCGGTCTACTTTCTCGCGCAGCTTGGCGAGGACTTCATTCGTGGTGGTGCTGCCCAGGTCAGCGCCGAGTAGCGTGCCTTCGAGGCTGTCAAGTGTTGCACGGTCAATCTCTCTATCGAAAGAAACGACTTCTTCAATGCGCTCGGCGAGGTTCTCCCGCGTCCGGGTGACTGCCTCTTTCATCCGCTCAAAAAAGCCGGGTGTCTCTTCGGTGCTGCCAAAAAGGGTCTGAATCATAGGATGAGTACTTTCGACGATCTTTAGATGAATTATAACGGCGACAGGATGAATAGCCGTCGTGGGCGATTCGACAGGACTTCCTTCGGGAGAATCGGGATGTTTCGATTTCTCTTGCGCTAGCGCGACTGCGCTCCGCTCAACATGACAATGCTAAAAAATGGTGGGGCTAGAAGTGTTGCGTCTCGGCTTCGACCGCAACGCTCTCGACTGCCGGCGCAACTGCCGCTGAAACTGGGGGCGCCGAAATCGCGGGCGCGGGAGTTGACGATTTTTGAATACGAATCTCTCCGCGCTCGTAAATCGCTTCTAGGGCGGCGACAGCGATGGGGTCCAGACGTTTACCAGCTAATGAGTGAATGATTCGCAACGCATCTTTTGGATCGTGTGCCTGCTGGTAGGGCCGGTTTGTCGTCAACGCGTCGAATGTGTCAGCCACCGCGATGATACGTGGGAGAAGCGGGATATCCTCATCTTTGAGCCCGTGCGGATATCCGCGTCCATCGAGCGATTCGTGGTGCAATTCAATGCCGGGAATCATGTCTTTCAACTGCGCCACCGGACGCAAGATATTCGCTCCCTTGGTGGTATGCGTCTTCATGACATCGAATTCTTCGGGAGTGAGAGTTCCCGGCTTTTTGAGAATCCGATCTTCAATCCCAATTTTTCCGACGTCGTGCAATTGTGCCGAGACGCGGACGATTTCAATAAAGTCCTCGGGCAAACTCATCTCCGTCGCGATTAATAAGCAGTAACGCGTGACGCGGTCGGAATGGCCGCGCGTGTAGGGATCCTTTTCGTCAACCGCGCCTGCGAGCATTTGAATAGATCCCATGAAAAGATCACGGTTCTCGTTGGCGGCACGCTTAAGGTCGAGCACGAAGTGCTCAAGCTCCTCTGACATAACGTTGAATGTAGTTGCAAGCTCGCCAATTTCGGTGCGGCTCGTTAACTTCACGCGCTGCGAGAAATCTCCACGGGCGATGGCGCGGCTTGATTCCGTCAGAACTTCTAGCGGGTTAGTGATGCGACGCGCAGCAAAAATACTGATGGCGATACTGACAAAGCCCGCCATGAGCGCCAGCAGTCTGGCGGTACGCTGCATCTCGTAGACTCCGCGATATGCCTCGTCGCGCGGTTTTTCGACGACAACGGCCCAATCCAAATTATTTACAGGACTGTAGGTGCCGAGCATCCTAGTGCTGTTTTTACCCGGGTTAAGCTCGAATTCCCGGGTGGCGGCGACCATCTGAGCTTTGCTGCCTAGTTCCACAAAATTGCGGACTATTTCCTGATTGGTCATGTCCTGACCGGTAGCGTAGTCCAGCGTTGCGCCCGCGACTAAGCGGCCTCGGCCATCCACGACATAGGGCGTTAGTCCGCCACGATTCACTTCCTGCAGGCGTCGGATAAGAAATTGCAAGTCTACGACTGAGCCGATCATTCCCAGGAAACGCCCGCCATACATCACGGGAGTGCTTACCAGAACGACCGTGCGTTGAGATTTCCCATTGCCAACCACCAGGGCTTGTCCGTTGTAGGCGCGGCCCTCGCGGGCGGCGGTATAGGCACTCTCCAACTCGCGTTGCAAAAATGCATCGGGGGCAATTCTTCCGGCCGAGATCCCCTTGGCTTCAGAATTCAACAGAGTCGCATAGGCCAGATCTTCCGAGGATGAAACAAAATTTTCCAGGAGCGCCCTCAGTTCTGGGGCTTCCACGTGCTCTGACGTAATGTCTCCGCCGCTAGCGACTTGCAGCGCGGAAGACAAATTCGCCAGCATCATGCGGAGGGATTCCTGGTGTTGCGAAATATCGTCCGCGAGAGATCGGGTAACCGTATTCTGTAGAAGTCTTTCGTTGGTGATCAGCCGCTCGCGATTGATGACCTCGATGCGCTGCGAATAGAAATAAACCGGCACTACGCTAATGAGGACGAGCACCCCCAGGATCACGTACAGGATGGGCACTCGCGACGGTAATAGAGATTTCAGAGGCAATGTCGTGCTGACAATTTCTATATTTAGAGCCGGTTTCAGCCCTACATAATTTTACTTTGCGGTCAACGAAGGGCTGCCAAGATAGGAACAGAACGCCGTTACGAAAGTACCGCGCGGGAGGCACGTCGTAAGAGAAACACCGGGGATTGCGGGCTTTTATAGACTTATTTCGCTTCTAGCGGTACGGGTCATCAGTGAATGGATGGCGTCGGCGGGAGACTTGTGCTCATAGAGAAGCGCATACATCTGGTCGGCGATAGGCATTTCCACACCGTGAGCTCGTGCCAATCCAATTGCGGCCTTCGTCGAGAGCACGCCCTCCGCGACCATGCCATGCATTTCGGCGATGATTTCGGGAAGCCTGCGACCGCGACCAAGTTCAAACCCTACGCTGCGATTGCGGGAAAGGCCTCCTGTGCAGGTGAGAACTAGATCGCCGAGACCGGCGAGTCCGGCCATGGTTTCCTGGCGACCGCCGCAGGCAACCGAGAGTCGCGTGATTTCAGCCAGACCTCGGGTAATCAAAGCTGCGACCGAGTTGTGACCGAGTCCGAGGCCATCGCAGATTCCAGCTGAGATCGCGATGATATTTTTAAGCGCTCCGCCCAATTCAACTCCGATGACATCATTGTTGGTATATATGCGAAAGCGCGGATCGCCAAATTCCCGCTGCACCGTTTTAGCCAAGCCCACGTCACGCGAGGCGATGGTGATCGCGGTCGGGTCTCCGCGTGCCACCTCGGCGGCGAAAGACGGTCCACTTAGGGCGCCGACGCACGGCTGAAATCCGCAGCCCGCGGTTACTGTGGAAGTAATCACCTCGGTCATTCGCAGCAGGGAAGATTCTTCCAGCCCCTTGGTAGCACTGACAAATTTCATTTCCGGTTTCAGAAAAGGACACATTCTCTGAAATAAACTCCGGCAATGCTGTGATGGCATTGCGCTCACTACAATTTCTGCTTCCTTTAGGACGTCCTGCACATTGCCGCTGGCTGAGACCGACTCTGGAATAGGACATTGCGGCAGAAACATCTCGTTGACGTGCCGCAACGCGACGGATTCGAGTACTGCCGACTCGTGCGCCCAGAGATGGACTCGATGGCTGCCTTTTCGCCCTAAGACAATCGCCAGGGCTGTTCCCCAGGCTCCCGCCCCTACGATGGCAATTTCGCTCATCTCAATCTTGTCTCGTTTTCATTTATGTCCCAGTGAAAGTCGGGCTTCGCTTCCGTTTCGCAGACGACGTATGTTTTCGTGATGCCTCGCAATGATCAGTAGTGAAGCAGTCGCCATGAGCACGATGAGTGGAACTTGGCGGTAACCGTCTAACCACCATGCTAAAATGGGCAGTAACGCGACAGCGGTAATGGAGCCAAGTGAGACGCGTCGCGAAACCAGCGTGATCAACACAAAGACGGCAATCATGACTAGCATTGATCGTGGGGCCAGCAATGCGAAAGATCCTAATCCGGTGGCGACGCCCTTGCCGCCGCGGAAACTCAGCCACACGGAAAATACATGACCGAGGATTGTGGAGAGCGCCGCGACCGCGAGCAACTCTTTTCGATTAGGAAAAGCCCAGCGCGTGATGAGCACACCGGCAAGACCTTTGAGGGCGTCAAGGACTAGCGTAGCGATTCCAAGTAGCGGGGAAGAGCGTGCGACATTGGTGGCGCCCACGTTACCGCTGCCACTCATGCGAACGTCTTCGCCCCGAACAATGCGAACGAGGATATATCCAAAAGGGATGGATCCTAGAAGGTAGCTCCACCCGGCTGTGAGTAGGATTGCGGACACGAATGCGATGGCCCGTTCATTTCAAATCGAAGCGCGCGATTTTTGTGTAACGAGGTCTCTCCGGCGAGAGCTGACTCTCGTATAGAAAGAACTCACGGGCGGTCATGGTACCAAATTCTGGAGGCTGCATGATCGTCAATTTTTCTTGCAAATGCTTAAGGGCGAAAGCAGGAGAATTTCGCTTTGCGCGAGCCAATGTGAGGTGCGGCTGAAAGAGATGCTCTTCCCGGGCGATTCCCAGAGGAGCCAGCGCATGGTCCACGGTGCGCGCGAGTCTTGCTAACTGGGCCAGAGGTTCTATGCCGGCCCAGAAAAGGCGAGGCCTCCGTTCATCAGGGAAGAAACCGCATCCTCGTACCGCTAACTCCAGTGCGGCGGCGCCGTCGCACGCAGCTAGCGTGTGTTTTATCAATTCACTTTTCGCGGGTGTGGCTTCTCCAATAAATTTCAAGGTCACGTGCAAAGATTCAGTGGGAATCCATCTTGCATTCGGAGCTAAGGGAAGAAGTTCACCTATGAAACGCTCGACGCGTTCGCGAATGCTCGGGGAAATATCGAGAGCGACAAATAGACGCATCGCACTTACTCATGAACAACGCAAAAGCTGCCGAGTTCGGTCCCACTGGTCGTAAAATCCCGGCACCTCACATTCAACGCCTCGTAGGCCGCGCTATAGTCTTGGCGAAAGCTCTTGTAATCAAATTGAGTTTTCGAGAAGTCCATGGTGACGTAGCGTCGGGGTTTGTTCAAATCCCCGATCAACTCTGCCCTGCCGAATCCGGGGCGCTCGCGAAATAATTGGACCCAATCTCCATCGGCACCGTAGAACTGCTCGAACGTGCCCTCCATGCTACCGGAAACTTGGAATTCCCATAGCACAACGAAGCCAGAAGCTGCATTCCATCCCTCCTCAACTAGGTGCACCACGATAAAGATTTGCAGCGGGACATGGACAAGCCGTCCAACCGCCTCTATAAAGATAGACAGCTTGGGGGCAGACAATTATGAGACAAATGTGGATTTACATACTGGTTTTTGTTTTAGGAACGATCACGGGGATCGCGGTGCAATATGCCACGTCCGGAGGAAGAGACCGCAATCAGATTGCCAGCTTGGAAGATCAGTTGAAGTTGAAAAATGACAAGCTGGAAAAGTGTACCGATGTTTTGATTAACGGACTGCACGCGACCATGCCTGCAAGCGCTCAACCGGCGACAGGAAATCCCAAATAATCTGACTATTAAAACTCAGCGCCTTACCTGCTTGCAGTGAATTCGAGGAGAACGACGGAAAAGAAGGGCTTAATTGGTGGGGCTTGCGGGGTCGTCATGCTCCAGCAGCACCCACGTTGTTACACCCGCAACCGCGCCAATAGCAATCTTTCCAACTAACGGGTTTGCCAGAATCGGCCCCTGGCCTGCCGGCGGGACTACTGCCCCATTTTTCTTTCGTTTCTTCTTGTTCTGATCATCACCGTTTTCGTCCCGAGTAGTTTGCTGCCCCTCTTGGAGGACGGTCGTTCCTGAGTTGTCAGCGATGGTCAGTTCACCCTTTCGCGCTGCGATTCTAACCAGTCCGTCAGTATCCTTAACATCGAATTCTGTCCACACGGCAGCCGCGGGAGAAATGGTAACCTCTCCAGCTCGAGTTGCCATGGATTTCGAGGTTGATACTGCGATGCCACCATGCTGCAAAGTTATAGAAGCGTCAGCAAATTGAATCAGGGAATCGTCGAGAACTACCACGCTCGATCCTGGAGTGTTAATCGTGGCGGCAGATCCGACCCTGGTCTGCACCATATCGCCCGGAAAAATCGCCGAAAGTTTAGGAATGCTATTGCCATTCACCCAAGTCGCACCGTGCGCATACAGCATGCCCTTGGCTGAATCCACAGAAAACAAAGTTGCCGGAAGCATTACGATCAGCAGAAAAGTCAGCGATCTTCTTACAATATTTAGAAACATAGACTCCCGGACTTCATTGGCTTTCGAATGGTCAATCGTAGCCGGAAACAATGCGAGGGTCAATTAACTTTACAGATATCCTCAGATCGCGGCGGGGCTTTACCTAAACGCCAGAGTTTGTCGCTTCAATTCCGATCGCATCGGCTGCCATCAGTGCGCTAATCAATTATGAAATTTCGGAAAATCAGAAATTGGCTTTTGCCGGACTGTTACTGCAACCTTGCCTTGTTTACCCTCGAATTTCCCCTGAGTGACGATCCTGTGCAAATCTCCGTCATGAACATAAAGCAGTTCAGAATATTTTTTCTCCAGCGCGGTGAGCAGTTGATCCAGCGCCTGCAAGGTAGGACCACGAAAGTCTCTCAGCGACGAATGAAAATTGATGGAATGGACGGACACCACAGCCGGCAAGCCACGGGCAAAGTAACCCTCCGCCAGTTGCATATATTTCTCCAGGGGAAGGTCGCGCTGACAAGGTTCGAAGTCTATCGTCTTGTAAACATTCAGCATCTGGGAGTCGTCAAAGTGCGGCGGCAGGACGCTCGCGTTTCCGTTCTGCACCACTCGCACTCCCCACTTCGACCACGCTTCGCAGGTGTCACGGTTCGCGTGCCCACCCGGCGCGCTTGCCGAGATTGGAAAATGCGAAAATATCCGGGCAAAACTTTCGGCTGCCAGCCTGATGGATTCGCGTTGCTCATCGGCCGCGGTAAAACCTGGCTTTGGCTTGCCCGGATTCCAATATTCATAGCCGATCCAGGGCATTCTCCACTGAATGTAAGGTGTTTCGGCCGTCCACAGACTTCGAATTAGATCACGCTGCTCCCCCGGCTGCGATAATCGTTGCAACATTGCGCTGCCGCAAAAATGGGTGCTCCCATGTAATGCGGGATAGAAGACCCCTTGCTTCACTCCTTCGCGATAGGCTTCCAATAGTCTTGCGCGTTTCCATTTTCCTGGAAGACCCTTGGCAAGAGGCAACATGTGAATTGTTTGGAAGTTGTCTTTGATAACTTTAGGAAAATCTATGTTGCCGGTCAAAAAATTCATGACCAGGCACGGAGTCCGGCCGGTGGAATCGTGGTGACGTGACAAGAGTGAATTGAGCGCTCCCACGTCCTCCGCCGTTTCCATGGTGTAAAAGTCATAAGGATGCTTTCCTAGCTTAATTCCCTTCGCCCTTAACAGTTCGTACCCTTCCTGATCGCGCACCCCCACTCGTCCCCAATCATTGCTGTGTAATAAAACTAAGGGTTTCGAAAAAGAAAAGCCTACGACTGAGCTATCTGAGCGCCAGAGCTGGCGAGCTTTATCAAGCAAAGTTTATCCGTGATCAGAAAGCAGTGTGGTGGACTTTAGAAAGTGAGTCCACAGCGGTGAAGTATATCCGACGCCGCGCAGCTTAATTGGAAAGTCAGTTCGTTCGTCGCACTTCTTCGACCCTTGCACCCACAGTAAGGACTGACCCAAATCGGCCGTAGAGCTCCTACAAAGCATCCGGTCCGCAAGTACAGCATATTTCCGATGGGAAACGAGGTTGGCTGGAACTACCTTAAGTTCTGGAGGTTTCTCATGGATAAAGACAGAATTGAAGGAAAAGTGAAAGATATTGCCGGACGAGTCGAGCGGCAAGCCGGCGAGTGGACGGGCGACGAAAAGACCCAAGGCAAGGGCATAGCTAAGCAGGTTGAGGGAAAAGTCCAGAACGCCTGGGGTAAGGTGAAAGACGCCGTAAATAAGCCATCCGCCGATGATCGAGAAGACGACGTTGAGCGTCGTGATCGCGCGGTCAACGAGTAGTCAACAATTCTGTAAACGATCCACAAGGGAGCTATCTCGGCTCCCTTTTTATTTTTCTAGCGCTCGCCATTACTGCGCTATGCTTCTGGAGTGTCCCGCCAAGCGCGATCCAGCGACTATCGGCTGATCCAGATTGTGGATTCCGCCCTCGCCGACTCCGCGAGACGGAGCGGCGAATGGCTCGCATGCCGCCCCGGTTGTGCACAGTGTTGTGTTGGAGTCTTCGCGATTAATCAGTTGGATGCGTCACGGCTCCGCCAAGGTTTGGCTGATCTCGAGAAGCGGGACAGGGAACGCGCCGCCATGGTGCGAGTGCGAGCACGGCGCTCCTGGTTGCGCCTCATGCCCGACTTTCCCGGAGATGCGGTCTCCGGACTCTTGAGCGATAGCGAACAATCAAAACTGGATTTTTCGAATTTTGCGAACGATGAGCCTTGTCCAGCTCTAGATCCGTTGACCCAGACCTGCGATCTCTATGGAGCGCGCCCGCTCACGTGCCGTGTCTTTGGTCCACCGGTACGGTCGGAAGATGGACTTGGTACGTGCGAACTTTGTTTTCATGGGGCAACGGAATCTGAAATCGCGGAATGTGAAATGTTGGTTGACCCCGACGACATCGAATCGAAGCTTGTTCAGCAGGTCGAGCAAGATCTAGGCGTGAGTGGACACACCATAGTCGCGTTCTCTCTGGCTTCCTAGCTATAACCCTGCCGCTCACCGGTTTCTGGACGCGATGTTCACGCGTGCGAAAGGTCGCGCATCAGCGGTCAGCAGGTGTTGGATCTACCACAACGCCACCACGGCTGAACCTGAAGTGGAGGACCCAGTCGCGTGCCACCGACTGCGGCTTGAACTTCCACTGTTGCGCGGCTTCACTCGCCAGACGAGCAAAGTATTTGCTGGGCCCGCTGCGGTCAAGATGGGTTCCACTTACATTACCCGCGGAGTCTGTGCTGACCCTGACATTTACCCTGATTTTGCCTTCTATCGTGTTTCTGGCAGATTGCGGAACCACAGGCAAGACCTGGTGAAGGATTTCGTCAGAAGTTGCGGCGGTCTCGCGAGTGGTGGCCTTCGACGGGGCAACTACCGGAGCAGATGCAAAAGGAGCCGATGGACGTGGTTTTGCCGCCACTGCTTCGCGTGACCGCTCACTTGGGATTACAGGGGGCTGCTGCTGGGCGTGCTCGCTTTCGGACGACGGTGTGCCACCAGAGTTCACAGGCTGCGTGACGGCAGTCTGCTCGGAATTTCCGCCCTCGCGATGATGTAGGAGCAAGTATCCAATCAGCGGGGCTGCGATCAATGCCAGCACTATCGCAGGCAGGACGACGGATTTCTTGCCGCCGCCTGCCAGCTGGGTTAATGCTGTATGGGAACTACCATTGCCTGCGATTCGTTCGCTCTCAACTTTTTGATAACTGCCTGGGCTCCGACGAAGGCCAGCTCCAATTTCGGCTGCCGTCCACCGGCGTTCTGGATCACGCTCCAAACAATGACTGACGATTGGGGCGAACTCTGCCGGCAAAGTCTTCGGCAGCGTCGCATTCACGCTCCCGGCTGACATGACCGGAGTTTTACCGGTGAGAGCTTCACAAAGAGTGACGCCCAACGCCCAGATGTCGCCGGCAATCGAACTCCCTCCGGAAGAATGTTCAGGAGCGTCGTATGGACTCGGCTTCTCGATGGCAACATTCGAGGGATCGCCATCCATGTGCACATTGTCACTGGCGAGTTTTAACTGCTCACGGTCAGCCAAAATGTTAGAAGGTTTTAGCCGTCCCACAGCGAGGCCTTTGGCGTGGAGAAAGGACAGAACACCTAACGTCGGTGCTAGCATGTCACGCACTTCGGCGGAGGTCAGCACCCTTTGAGGAAGAATTTGCGAAAGATCTTCGTCGGCATACTCCATCACCACAAAGAGGATATCTACGTTGTGGACTCGCGTGCGTCCGAACTTGTAGATGCGGAGCAATCCGGGGTGCGAAAGGCCCATTGCCGACTTCCAGCGCGACAGTTGGTTCTCGGCGTCGCCTCCTGCCCTGAGCAGTTTGATGGAGGCCCTCTGCGGAGTCTGGCCGCCTATTTCTGTGAGATACACGGCGCTGTGATCGCTGCCGCCGAGATATTGTCTTAGAGCAAATTCACCATTGATATATTTGCCTTCCCAATGGTCCCACGCCGGAGATGTTGCGGCGGTCTCCGCTCTATCCATCGCGCTTCGCTCTGTCATCCTTGGTTCTCTCAAGACTACTGTTGCGCCCGCACTTATTGTATTCGAGTATTGCGGTAACAGGCGTATTCACATCCCATAAAATTCAAATAAGACAGAAAAAGCCGTTTTGCCAGCCAGAATTTCGCTACATTAATTTCCGTCGGATCATGTCCAGACCTTCCTGGGTTGCGAACCATCTGATGCGCTTTCGGTCTCCCGTGAAATTGCGCTTCACCAGTTCGGTTTTCTCCTCGCCCGCCAATGCGAGATAAACCAGCCCCACAGGCTTTTCTGGAGTGCCGCCGTTCGGACCGGCGACTCCTGTAATTCCCATGCCGAGGGTTGCTCCGCATCGCTTCCGAATCCCTTGGGCAAGTTCGATTGCAACCTCCTCGCTGACAGCGCCATGCTTCTTGAGCGTTCCCGCTTTCACGTCCGCCAACACAGTCTTCAATTCATTTGTGTACACGACGGCCCCTCCCAGGAAGTAACGCGAACTGCCGCTGATGCTGGTAATTCGCTCGGCGAGCAGGCCACCGGTGCAAGACTCCGCCACGGCCAGACTTTGATTTCGCATTTGCAAGAAATATCCCACGATCTGCTCCAGCGAGTCGCCGTTATCTGAAAATACCGACTCGCCTAGTTCTTCCTCGATCTCTTCCGCAAGTTGGTCTACTCGGGCCTGGGCCGCAGCCAATGAATCGCCGCGAGTTTTCAGATGCAACTGAATCTCGCCCGCCCCAGCAAGAATCGTCGTCTGGACGTCTGCGTATTGTTTGTAAATCGGCGACACCCTCGCGTCACAGTGCGATTCTCCCAAGCCCGCAATCTTCAGAACGCGAGTAGAGATGAATTGCTCTGGAATCCGCGCCTTCAGGCGATCAAGACATTGTTCTTCGAACACGCCCTTCATTTCGTTCGGAGGACCGGGCAGCAGAATAATGATCTTCTCGTGCCCATCATATTTACCACCGACCCAAAGGCCGTTAGCGCTGCCGTTTTTGTTGGGAAGAATTATCGCTCCGCTGATTACGTCCGCCTGCTGCAAATTGTTAGGGGACATCTTCCATCCCCTCGCGGCGAAGCGCTGTTCGAGGCCGGCGACCAGCTCAGGATCGCGCCGCAGTTCCAGTCCGAGGGCGTCGGCCACGGCTTCTCGAGTCAGATCATCCTCGGTGGGGCCGAGACCGCCCATAAAAATGATGATGTCGGCCCGCAACAGGGCAATACTGGCGGCGCTGGTGAGGTGGGCGCGGTCATCGCCCACGATGGTTTTGAAAATTACTTCAACGCCGATATTGTTCAGCTGCCCGGTGAGATAAAGAGAATTCGTATCCTGCCGGAAGGGCGTGAGCAGCTCTGACCCGATAGCAATTATCTCGGCGTCCACGCTAGCAGTTTAAATGAAAATAAACGGCGGAGACTTGCGTCAAGCTTATTCAGTGAGTGGCTGCAGGCCCTGAATATTCCACGAAAGGTGATGGATGGCACTGGTAGTAGCTAGGACGGCAGATTTCCCGGGGGCAAAAGCCAGTCCAACCAGCCCTTGTCCTGAGACCTGGAGAGATGCTGATCCCTGCGGAGTAATTTTTACGATGCCGCGCTTGCCGGAAAGCGACGCAGCTACGTAGATGTTATCGTCGGCATCCACCGCTAATCCTTGAGGACGACCCAGGCCCCGATAGAACGTGGAAACCGTCCCGTGCGGATCAATCTTGTACATGGAATCAAAGCTCGATGTAGTCGGTCCGGTGACGAACAGGTCTCCCTTAGACCCAACTGTGATGTGATAAGCGGAGACGCTGGGCTCGAGCGTGGCGAACACAAATATCTGACGGTCGCGTGCGATCTTGAAAATTGTGCCGCTGCGGTCTCCGACGTAGAGATTGTCGGCACGGTCGAAGGCGATTCCGGTGGCTACTCCCATGCTTTCCGCGTAGGGAGACATTGTTCCATTCGTCGCGACGCGATACACCGCGCCGTCGAAGCGCGACGAAACGTACATCTGTCCAGCCCGATCGAAGGCGATAGCGGTAGCATTCATCAACTCCGAAAGGAAAGGCTTGACGGTATAGCTGGTATCAATTTTGAAAATGGAAACGGGCACTTTTTGCCCGCGGGATCCGGAAAACGTGACGTAAATATTTCCATCCGCATCAAGCGCTGGACTGGTTACGGGATGCAAATTCTCCGCAATCGGAACGGCCACTTTTATTTCGTGAGCATTGCTGGAATGGCCGTTCGTAGATACGATGACGGGACCTGATGATGCACCTGTTGGCACTCTAGCCACCAGAAAATCTTCGGAGCTGATCACCACCGCACCGTCAATTTCTCCAAAGCGAACTCGCGGGCGGCGTAGTTCTTTCGGACGCAAGCTGCTGCCCACAATGCGAACCTCGCCTCCGGGCAACGCGGCCGGGGGATCTACCAACTCGATGTGCGGATTACCATTGACGTTCTTTTTTCCCGTAAGACGGTTTGAGATTGCCATGGTATTCAGCCCTTACCCTAAACGGATCATCGAGGTAATAAACCAAGCATCAGAGCGCCATGCATTAGCAAGAATGCATAAAGACCTGCGCCGACATCGTCAATCACAATCCCGTAACCCTCCGGCAGTCGCTCAAGATTTCTGACGGGCGGCGGCTTCACAATATCGAAGCCTCTAAAAAGTATAAAGCCCAGCAGGAGGGATTGCCACGAGATGGGAATCGCAATCAGCGTAATCAACTGTCCGGCGACTTCATCAATCACGACGAACTGCGGATCTTTGATGCCGCTGCCGCGCGCTACCTGGGTGGCGGCTGGGATGCCGACTGCAATCACCGCGACTGCGAGCAAAATACCTGCGACTGTGAGCCAATGCGGCTGAAGCCCACGGCTGATGGCCCACCACAGCAGAATGGTGGCGGCTGAGCCCCAGGTGCCGGGTCCGGGGTGAAGGTGGCCAACGCCGAAAAATGTAGCAACCGTCGTGGCCCAAAGCGGAGTTCGGCCCATTATTGTTCGAGAATTATGAGAATCTAGCTCACCGGGCCCGGCGTTCCCAGCTGACGATTCAGTCTTCATCGTAAGTTTCCGAGGAAGGAATTTCGGGAGAATTATCTGCGTTGTCGCTCACGGGAGACGAAATGACATAGCCGCCGCTAGCCCACTTGCCGAGGTCAATCAACCGGCACCTGTCACTGCAGAATGGAAAGTCTTGATCTTTGCGCGTAACGATTTTCTTACAGGTCGGGCAACGGAGAGCGGGAATGCGTTTCGCCATAAACTTAAACGATTTTCGCTACCAGGTCATAATCGTGAGCTTCCGTGATCTCGCAGCGGTAGAACTCGCCGGATTTTGGCGTGATGCCTTCTGTAACGTCACTGATAAAAACTTTACCGTCAATTTCTGGGGCATGCATCGGAGTCCGTCCTTCGAGCAACAGATCGCTTTCTTCAGACGGTCCCTGCAGAAGTAAATCAAATTCTTTGCCCACCAATGCTTTCTTTTTGCGTTTGCTGATGCCGCGTTGGATTTGCATCAACCGCTTGCGCCGCCGCTCTATCTCTCGAGCAGGAAGCTTTTCGTCGAGTGCGAAAGCGCCCGCGCCCTCCTGGTCGGAGTATCCGAAGACACCCATCCAGTCGAACTCGGCCGCGCGTACGAAATCGCAGAGTTCCTCGAATTCCGTCTCTGTCTCACCCGGGAAGCCGGCAATGAACGAAGTCCGCAAAGTTACACCGGGAATGACAGCACGCATCCTCTCGACGGAACGCAGAAAGATATCAGCTCCTCCGCCACGCTTCATGCGCTTTAATGCCGTGGCGGAGGCGTGTTGCAACGGCACGTCAATATATGAGCAAATCTTCCCCTGCGAAGCGATGGTTTCCAGCAAACGCCCAGTGATTTTGTTGGGATAGGCGTACAAAAACCTGACCCAGCGAAGGTCGTTGATTGCTGCTAGCTTTTCGAGCAGCAGCGCAAGGCCATCTTTCAGTCCAAAATCTTCCCCATAGCAGGTTGTGTCCTGTCCAATAAGGGTGATCTCCCTGACCCCCGAATCCGCCAAACGCTCGGCTTCAGCAATCACTGATTCGAACCGACGGGACCGGAACTTGCCTCGCAGTTGAGGAATAATGCAGAAGCTGCAAGGATGGTCACATCCTTCAGCGATTTTCAGATACGCGGTATATCCCGGAGTAACCAGCACTCGCGGCGTGTCATCGTCATAAAGATAATTGGGTAGGTCCGCAATCGCGCCGTCCCACGTCTCACGGGAGAAACGGCCTTGCGCAACGCGGGCATCGCCTTCAGGACGCGATCCGATAATGTTGACAAGCGAGCTGTTCGGCTTCGGCACGGGTTGAATCCCGGCAGCTGCGAGAATGTTTTCCAGCTCGCCGGTTCCAACCACGGCGTCTACTTCTGGAATGTTTTTGCGAATCTCGTCGCGGAAACGCTCGACCAAACATCCTGCTACTACCAGTTTGCGCGCCCGGCCATTGGTCTTGTGGGCAGCCATCTCCAAAATCGTGTCCACGGATTCCTGTTGCGCGCTGCTGATGAACGAGCAAGTATTCACAACGATAACGTCGGCGTCTTCGGCGCGCTGAGTGAGTTCGGCGCCCGCCCGGGCCAGCATGCCCATCATTACTTCGCTGTCAACCAGATTTTTGGGGCAACCCAAGCTTACGAATCCAACCTTGGTTGGAGACGATTCCGATTCGGGGGTGTCCGAAGCGCGATCTTCAACGGAGTTTTCGACCCGGTCTTCCAGCTCTACAGTGAGGCTTTTAGGGGACATCAATCCGCTATTTTACCATCTAGCGAGTGACTTTAGACGGGCGGGCCCGCGGCTCTTTGGCGCGGCGGTGGCGATTTCTTCGTACATTTCTGGCAAATGGATGGCGTCGTCGGCCGAATCCCCAAAGCGTGCTTTCTCGTAGCGGCGATTGAAATTCTCTACGAGGGTACGGACGCCAGGATCCTCAATCGCGCCGGCAAACTCGGCCGCAGTTTGATTGGGGGGCTTTCTCCAACCTCTCCGTGCAATCAGGCGGACCATTCGTTCATACCAGATGCTGGCGGCCACTCGAGGAGATTTTCCAGGATGCCTCGCTAGATTGATGCTGCGTGCCATCCGCCACAGCCTCTTCAAATTTGCCGCCAGGAGTACCAGAGCGAGCGCGATTACTACCTCGGTGCCCCACTTAGCAGGAGAATTGGAGGCGACATCCTGTGCGCGATGCGCCGACGACAGCAGGCCCTGGTAATTTCGCCGCGCCCAGTCCGCAAGCTTCTGGAAAGTTGTGCGTGTATGTTGAAAGACACTTTGCCCCAAGTTCTCTTGGTGGGAAACGTCGTAATTGACGACCCATTCGCGCCAGAAGGATGCCATCGCATCCATGTAGAGAGTGAGCCGATTCCACCCTGTATGCATTTCGGGGCCGCCTGCCGGCGTCGGATCGAAGCTGATCCAGCCCGCTTCCGGGAAATAGACTTCCACCCATGAGTGCGCATTGCTGCCGCGAACCACATACTTCGAGGAAAGATCGTTATATTCGCCACTGCGAAATCCATTTACAACTCGCGATGGGATTTTCAACGTCCGCAACATGACGGCCATTGACGAAGCAAAGTACTCGCAGTGTCCTTGCTTGCGCTCGAAGAGGAAATCTGCCAGCGGGTCGTGTGGCGTCGTACGTGGAAGTTGCAGCGTGTACCCAAAGTGTGTGCGTAGATAAGCTTCCAGCGCCGTAGCCTTGTCATAGTCGTTGTTCTTGCCGACGGTGATCTGCTCTGCCAGGCGGGCAATTCGGGGATCTGTCACGGGAAGTTGCAAATAGTTCAATTGAAGGTCGGCCGGATACTCTCGCGTGCTCTTGCGAAGATCGTCGGCGTCGGGCTGGATTATGTTGGATG
>JALYIM010000123.1 GCA_030775785.1 Acidobacteriota bacterium | reverse complement strand
GGCCATAGCCTCCATGCCGGGTGCCCCCTTCTTTGCGGATGAGTGAGCTGGGTTGAGCCTGCATGGAATGCAAAATGTGAACTTAGAGTCCACAGCTACCACTAATTTAGAGACGTTGAAAGTTGTGGAATTCCACCCCTTCGATTCCTTTAGAGCAGGCTCTTGCAAAATCGCAAGGACTGGCCAGATTGAATTTTCTGAAATAATAAGGCACGTCCGATTGGACGGCATCGATGGAGCGAAGAGTATCAGCGAAACCAATGGGACACGTTAGGGTTATGTGCAAAGATAGATAGCCAAAACTGAAAATGCGGAGTTAGTTGTCTTCCTATCCAATCTTGAGGAGCAAGCTTCTTTGAAAAATTGCGGCAAGTTTGCTTTTCCGCTATCCGCCATACTGCTGGGTCTCTCGTTAACGGTAACGACCTTATCTCCCAATAGCATTGCGCAGACGCATACGCAGATGGTGCTGGTTACGACCGGCTCGACCATGCCACAGCAGCTGTACCGTTTGTGGGGAGACGAATATCACAAGGTGCATCTTGAAACGCAGGTCCGATATCTCGCGGTGGGAACTGGCGAAAGCGCCAGTCGGGTGCTTTCGGGAGTTGGGGAAGATCTTGGCGGCGGGGATGCGCCGATTCCCACAAAGCAGTTGAAAGAGTCGACGCACGAGGCCCTGGAGTTGCCAACCGTGCTGGTAGGCATTGCGATTTTCTACAATGTGCCGGGCAACGCAGGCGGCGTTCGACTCTCTGGGCCGGTGCTGGGGAATATCTATCTTGGGAAAATCACCTCGTGGAGTGATCCGGAGATTGCCAGGCTGAATCCTGACCGCAGGCTTCCTGCTTTGCCGATCAAGGTGTTGCACCGTACCGACGGAAAAGGGTCAAACTACATTTTTTCCGATTTCCTTTCTAAAGTAAGCCCGCAATTCCGCAGCAAGGTCGGAATAAGTGTTTCACCCAAATGGCCGGTGGGTACCGCTTTCAGCATCTGCAAGGATCTGCTGGCCAGCGCCGCCAAGACGCCGGGGGCCATCGGCTATGCCGACCTCCATTGCGGGGAGAATTCCGGATTATCCGTCGCGCAAATTCGCAATGCTGCTGGAGAGTTTGTGAAGCCGTCGCCGAAGGGCATAGGGGCTGTCGCCGTGGCTATGGAATCCAAAATGACGGAGGACCTTCTCCTTTCGCTAACCAACGCGCCCGGAAAGGAAAGTTATCCAATTGTAAGCCTGACCTGGTTTTACGTGCCGGTGCATCCGCAGGATATGCAGCGCGGCTATGCGGTCAAAGAATATTTGAACTGGGTGTACACATTTGGACAAGATATTGCGCTAGCGCAAGGCTACGCACCGCTGCCGTCATCGGTATTGCAAAAAGTGCGCGCGAAAGTGGCCACGCTGAAATAGGGTGCGGTCCTGATCCACCGGCTGATCACGGGCTGGAGAATTTTGGGGATTCTCTCTAACCCTATGAAGAATCTGGTAGGCACGACGAGACTCGAACCCCAGACCTCTACCGTGTCTAGGTTCGCTTGAATACTACTTACAACAACTTCCATGTTCCGGGCGGAACTGCTAAGTACTGGGAACTACGTGTAAGACACACCAATCACGGGCTGGAATCGCGGGCTGGGAAATGCGCTTCGCGCTGACCTCCATTCCATCGGCAAAGTTACTTGGATTTTGAGTCATAAATCCGAACAAGTCTTTGGTGCGATGGTCTCTGGGGAGAATCGGCGCGACTTGATCGTAGCGAATAAAAGGCGAATAGGTTAGGCGCTCTCTCTATGGACGAAGGGCGCAAGCGTACTGTCAATCATCGCAGGAATTCTGGTGGCGCGTCACCTGAAAACGGCCGACGATCTTTTCGATTCAAAGCCGAGCCCGAGAACGGAGTCCATGGTGGCCGCCGCTGTTCAGTGGGCTGACCGGATTATGCGAAAAATTGATAACGTGTTCAGTTAGAAACTACTGAGGGATTCTCACCGACTCTGTCGTCGCAAGGCGCATGCGGCGTTCGCAGAAGTGATCGGATCATCACCCTCGGCCTTCTGCAAGATGGAAAATCACTCAATTTTTCGAAATTCGTCGAACTAAAGAATTCCGAGACGAACGTATCTGTTCGCCGCACCTGCACGGAATTTATGGATGCTACTTCAGAGTTCTACCGAATACCCACATGTGGCGTGCGCGATCTTGCAGCTCGACCATTAACGAGTCCGCGAAAATCTGATTCGTTAATCAAAACCAGCACTAGCCTTCGAAAAAGCAGCTCCGATCTATGGCCGCGTGAACCTCAACTTTAAACATCTGAGATAATATTTCGCATGTGCGGACGCTTCCGACTCTCGCGCAAGAAACAGCTTCTCGAAGAGTACTTCGATAGCGTTTCATCGCAAGATGACTGGAATCCTCGCTACAACATCGCGCCCACCCAGCTTGTTCCTATAATCCGCCAAAACACGAAGGAGCCCGTCAGACAGTTGTCGCTCGCCCGCTGGGGACTCGTCCCGTCATGGGCTAGAGACACATCGGCTGCGTCATCCATGATCAATGCGAGATCGGAAACTGCAAGTACGAAACCCGCATTCCGTGACGCCATGCGGTCGAGGAGGTGTTTGATTCCGGCAGACGGATTCTATGAATGGTCACGAATTGGAAAAGACAAACAGCCATACTGCTTCGAAGTTAACGGTGGTGAGCTGTTTGCGTTTGCAGGGCTGTGGGATCAGTGGAGCGAGAGAGGCGGCAAGACCATCGAAACCTGCTCGATTCTGACAACAACAGCCAACGCTGTGGCCTCCGTCGCCCACGATCGCATGCCAGTGATCCTTGAGCGCGAGAGCTACCAGCGGTGGCTCGATCCACAAATGCAGGATGCCCCTGCCGCGTCCGAAATGCTGAGGCCGTACGATGCTGGGGTTATGCGAAGTTACCCGGTTAGCATGCGGATCAATTACGTTTCTAACGATGATGAGGAATGCAAACGGCCAGTAGAGATCGTGGAGCTTCAGCAACCGCTGTTTTCGTAGCTATCGCAAAGCGTGAAAGGATTTTGCAGTGATTCCGCAATGGTAGTGGCTGAGTGTGTCAATTTCTCTGTGTAAACGAGCCAAGGTATGTTTTGGGGATTGGGGTTCGGGGCAAGGGGGCTCTTTCCCCTTACCCCGCTCATCTGCATAGAAATTTGTTGTTTCATCCAATTATCCTTTGAAGGTTTGGCATGCGCTCCGGCCAGAGCATGCGTGCGCGAAAACGATCGTCGAAACTTAGAAGAACTAAGCCTTCGAGGTTGGAAAGATGGCTGGACCGGGCTGACAGAGTTGTGGCATAGCATTAACACTTAGCCAGCAAGGCTAGCAAGCTTTTGGTTGCTTCCGCACCCTCTTTTTCCTGAGACAGGTCCAGGCCCCAGAATCTTTCGTCAGCATCAATCAATTCGATCCCCATTTGCATTTCGGTCGGACCAAGTTGGCGAACCCAAATTACTCTGCAGTTAGCCTTCTTGTTATTTCGCTGCACGGTGAGGACATCACCGGGGCTGAAAGGTTCTCGAATGCCCCCCAGTTTGGCTCCAGATGCGCTTACATCCAGGGTGTGCATAAGCTGAGCGGTGGTTCCGCCTTCGTCGGCGGCGAGGACTATCTTAGCGCCAACCACCATCTTGCAACGTTTGCGTCGTTTTTCCAGCAGAGGGCGAGAAAGCATCACGTTTCCTTACCGGAATCATTGTGAAGGGCAGCGTTGTTGCGCTGCAAGTAACCGAAGTTCTCGCGCGGCTGATTGGTTTACGATGAAAGAGGAACTTGGATGAACGCGAGCCGACGATAAAAATCGTGTGTCCCGAAAAATATGACTACACCAGGAAACAGTACGGGGTATTTCCCGACGGATGCCCCAACCTCCTCTGGGAATTGATGCGAACTAGGCGCGAGAAGCTATCAACTTCGCAGCTGAGAATCCCGTGTTAATATGAAGCCCGTGTTTCGGACATTTACACCAACCATTGGAGGCCAGCACACATGCGCGGAATCGCACAACGAGTATTTTTGTCTATATTGCTGCTGACGGGGATATCTGCATTTTCTTTTTCTCAAAACCCTGGTCCTAAGCAGGACATGAAAAACGCCGGCCACGAAACCAAGGATGCCGCCAAAGATGCCGGCCACGCCACAAAGTCAGCTACGAAAAAGAGCGGGCATGCCGTCAAGCGGGGAACTAAGAGAGCGGCTCACAAGACCGCGAGGAAAACCCGCGAGGGCGCCGAGACGGTTGAAGACAAGACTTCGCCCCAGTAAGGACTGCAATTGATCGTGACTTCGTCGTCCGTCTTGCGGTTCTCACACGGTCGGGCAATAAGCCGGGGATTTTCCTTTTGATTGGATCTCCTTTTCGGAAGATGGTTCCAGGAGACTGTATCAATGTATCGCTCCTGATAGAACCTAACTACCTATTGTGCTCGGTACTTTTGCTTGCAGATCGCTAGTTTGCAATAGGCCCACGGCGGCGGAATGTTATAACGAATCGAACAACCGGCCGGCTCCCCGGCTGGAGAATAGCAGTTGAAATTAAGGTGTTTCAAAGCTGAATCAAGAATGCTTTGATTAAAGCACAATTTCGCCCGAATGTTGTGGTTCGTTCACTGGGATCGGTTCCTTTCCAGGAGGACGAGTGCATCGATCACCCAAGATAAAGACGGAACGCGCATTTTGTACGGTCGCAAGATCCCCTCGGCTCGCATACTTAAGGGGCAGGTGAAAGCGCCGGAAGGGTCCCAAAGATTTATGGAGACGGTCAAAAAGTATGGAGCGAAGGCGAGCGTTGCCGAGACCCCAAATCGCCGGACTCCAACATCCACTATTGACGGTCGTCCGGAGAGCTCGGGCTCCCTTAGAAGCCAATACCGCAATCGAGGAAAAGCTCAAAACAGAGCCGGGCTTGGAAAGCAAAGACATTCAAATCACTTTGACCGAGAAAAGTGTGAAACTTTTGGATCGGTTCCCAGCCCCTGACGATCGCGACAGGGCAGTTCGGATTGCAAAACTATATGCGGGTGATCGTGAAGTGGCCTTGCGGCTTCAGGCGCACTTGATTTTCCTGATACTCGCCACCAAATCCTCGCAAAGACGACCTTTGTCTATGCAACCGTTCGCGCCTGCTGCTATGACGCTGGGCAGCAACTGCAGGGGATCATGCTGACTAATCACTAAAATCTTTGCTTGGCATACCT
>JALYIM010000122.1 GCA_030775785.1 Acidobacteriota bacterium | reverse complement strand
GTTGGTGCGCGCGGAGCGCTCGCGGAGTTGAGCGAACTCGCGAGCCTGCTGCACGCAGCCGAGGTTGAAGCAGTCGCTTGCTTGCGCCGATGGGCTCGGCACCGGGGCGACCATTTCTTCAAAGATGTCCGAAGGAACACGCGGTTTTTCCGATTTTGTAACCATGAATAAGGAATTCACAGAACCAAAACGGGGGAGGGAACTGCAGCTAACGGCTTTCAAATGAATGCCGTACTACGAGAATGCTATGTCACCCCTCGGGGTGTGTCAATTAACAAATACCTCATTTTAGTCACTAAAGGGAAAAGACTTTCACTTTTAGCTTGCTCTTGCAGTTTAATGCTTGGTCTCGCAGGGTTTCAGCTAATTTGTCCTGAAGTTGCCGCAAGAAAGCCGGGAAACGCCGTGGTTACTACGGTCACCTCGGCTTTCGTTACTGTTTGGCCACCAGGATGCAAGAAATCATACAAATTTCCCCCGTGTGAGAGGTGTTCTTGAGCCGATCGAAACCTGAAAGCGAACGTCGTCAGTGGATTCGGTTACCTTTAGCGATCCCCGTGTTTGTTCGTAGCCGGGATGAGAATGGAAAAGAATTTTTGGAATTTGCCACCGCATTAAACGTCTCACCAGGAGGCGCGCTGATAGCGGTACGCCGCCCATTGCCGCCCTCCGCGAAGGTTTCGCTGGAAATACCCAGCGCCCCGCTGGCCTCCTCCATCGAAGTTCGAAAGGCTGCCCGCAACCTGCAGGCGCGAATTTTGCGCTCCAGTTACTCCGAGGGATTTCATCTTCTGGGCATCAAATTCGCCCATTCTCTGTTGAATCACGCCTCCGGCAAGGCTGAGTTGAAGAAGAAAGTTGTTTCTTCAGTGTGAAAAGTTTTTCCCACACCTTTTGGCACCATCAGGCTATCTGATAGTGCGTTCCCGCCAAACTACTATTTGAGACTAAATTCTCTTAACTTGATGTAGCAGAGTCTCTTAGCGCGGTTCTCTTTGGCTGGAACGCGTGTATTCGGGTTTGGTGCTCCGGATGCACCTACCCCCTTGAACGGTGGTCGGAGCAGCATCCGAAAAGGCCCCTCAAAAATGTCAATTTCAAGTCAAAATTCAATCAGCACTCTCGCCCAGGCGTTGGGCGAGTTTCCCCCAACGGACATAGTGTTTGGCAAATCCGAGTCCATGCAGGCCCTGCGCCGGCGCATAGAGAAAGTGGCCAACGCCAACGTCCCGGTTCTGATTCACGGAGAAAGCGGCACGGGAAAAGATGTGATTGCGCGCATGGTGCATGCACTGTCGCCTTGGAAGAGTGGGCCCTTCGTGAAAGTAAATTGTCCGGCGATTCCGGGGACGCTGCTCGAAAGCGAACTTTTCGGATACGAAAAAGGCGCTTTCACCGGAGCCAACGGCACCAAGCCTGGGCGTGTTGAAATGGCCCATCGCGGGACACTTTTCCTGGATGAAATATCCGAACTGGAACTGGGCCTTCAATCCAAACTGCTGCAACTGTTGCAAGACGGCCAGTTTTGCCGCATCGGCGCGCAGGAAGATAAAAAAGTTGAAGTTCGCGTTGTGTGCGCGACCAACCGCAAACTGGATGTGGAGATCGCCAAAGGGACCTTCCGCGAAGACCTTTATTACCGCATCAATGTGGTGAATCTCGAGATGCCACCGCTCCGCGACCGTCGCAGCGACATTGACGATCTTGCCAGCTATTTTCTCGAGTACTACAACCGCAAATACAATTGCCGCGCACGTCCACTGTCGGCCGATCTGAAGAATTCTTTGCAGAAATATCACTGGCCGGGAAACATTCGCGAACTGGAAAATCTGATCAAACGCTATGTCATCCTGGGAAGCGAGGAAGTGATCAGCAACGATTTAGTCGCGCGTCCGCAGGAGCACTACACTCCTGATATCAATTTGGACGGACCAATCTCTTTGAAAAAATTGACTCGCCAGGCCACCCACGACCTGGAAGGAAAGATAATTCTGAAAGTGTTGCAAGCTCATCATTGGAACCGCAAGAAAACCGCACGCGCTTTGAATATCAGCTATCGCGCGTTACTTTATAAAATTCGCGATGCTGGACTGCCTCCGAACCGCAGTATTCGCCCGGTTCCTGCCCCGCCGGTCGAAAGTGCAGGCGTGGTGGCAGACTGAATTCTACGTCTGGCGCTGAGACCATTGTAGACATGAAGGGAAGTCAGAAAGACTTCCCCTTGTCCCGAGCACTATGCGGAGGCCATCGTCGTGCCCGGCCATGGTGGGTTTAAGACTGAGCGGATTGTGCCCAGCAATTGGGCATTATCAGCGGGCTTTTGGAAGAAAGCGGTGGCACCGGCTTTGAGGGCGCGTTCGCGGTTGTATTCCGGATCTCGTGCGGTCAGCACAATAACGGGGATCACTGACAGATGAGCGCTCTCCTGCAAGCGCTCCAGCGTGACAAAACCATCTCCGGCGGGCAATCCAAGATCCAGAATAATCAGATCAGGTTGTTCTTTTTGCGCCATGGCGATGGCCGAGAAACCGTCGGTAGCGTAGGCGGTATCATAGTGGTTCGCGCGCAAGCGCAAGTTAAGGCCCCGGCGTAGATCGGGGTCATCGTCAACGATTAATATTTTAGGTTTGTCCATTGAGTTCTCTCCCTGTTGCGAGTAATTGAGTTTGAAATGTGCCGGAACTGTTTTCTGATAATGAAGGTCCTCGTTTAAGCGCGTCCATAATGAGTGCTGTGATGGTATGCGCGACTCCCTGTACCTGACTCTCGACGGTTTCTGAAGGTTGCGGCACCGAAATCGGAATGGCGGTTATGACCACGCTAAACTGGCACTTGGCTCGCAGTGCCGTGGAATTTTCGAGTTGTGCGCTGATACGTTTTTGCACGATCGCCGCGCCTGCGAGATCGGTGGAAACCACGGCAAAGAAATTTTCGATGGCTTCAACATCGCTTCCTGCATTCCCGAGCGGCGGCAGCACGAGATCCTTTACAGGCCAGATGCAAGCTTGCAGGACGCCTCTGCAAAGTTTCCGCATCTCTCTCCAGTCATCCACTTGGTGGCGCGAGTACGGGGTGAGGGCGACCTTTACTAACGAAAGTGCCCCACGTAATTTGTCTTCTTCGGTAATCATTGGCGCTAAAAGCTTCGGAAGTGAAAATATGGGCAGCGTGAAAGTGAAGACGCTACCCTGAACCAGCGCGCTTTCGAGCCATATCCGTCCGCCGTGCAGCCGCACGAGTTCCTGCACAATGCAGAGTCCGAGTCCGAGTCCGCGTCGGCTTTCCGGTATCGCATTCGGGTCCTGATACAACCTCTCGAAAACCAGCGGTCGCGCTTCGGGACTGATGCCGCAGCCGTTGTCTACAACTGAAATGTAGGTGAAGTTCGGATCGGCCTCCATCAACCCGGCCTTCACCGTGACCACACCACCCTCGGGCGTGAATTTGAGAGCGTTATCGAGAAGATTAATTAAGGTTTGCAGCACCCGCTCCGGATCAGCAGTGAGAAATGGCATCTTCGCATCCGCCGTCCAGTTAATCGAAATGTGTTTTTCCGCAGCGGTGGCCCGCAACATGGACACCGCTTGTTCCATAACATCGCCAACGGAGATGCACCTGACTTCAATGCGCAGTTTGCCGGACTCGGCCCGGGTGGCCTCGAGCAGGTCGCCAATCATTGCACGCAGTTGGTTTGCGCTCTTGAGAATAGTTTGCAAGTGTTCGCGCTGTTCCTGCAGCATCGGTCCCGCCAGACCGTCCAGCAGAATAGTCACAAACTGGTGTATGGAAGTTAACGGAGTCCGTAGTTCGTGCGACACGTGTGAGAGAAATTCATCTTTGAATTGCAACTGTTGCTTACGGTTCATCTCGAGCGAGGTGAGCAATGCCTGCCGCTCGACTGCGTAACGCATAGTGCGCGAAAGCTGTTTACTGGTAAAGCTTCCTTTGATAAGGAAATCCTGCACGCCCTGATTTACCGCTGTGGCGGCTAACTCTTCGTCATCTTGCCCGGACAAAACTACAACGGCAACCCCGGGGGCCTTATCCAGCACGCGCCGGAAAGTTTCGGCTCCACGACTGTCGGGCAGATTTAAGTCCAGCAGCACCAGGGAAGGTGGTTGCTGCTCAATGGAGGCGAGACCCTCGGCCAAACGGTTTGCACTGCGGACTTTCAAGGCAGCATTCGCTTCCACCAGACGCAAGCGAATAAGGTCGGCATCTCCGGGATTATCTTCTATCAGTAAAACGTGCGTAGACGGATCGCTCATCGCTTCTCCTGTGGGGGAAGTTGGGCGTGGGAAAACCAGAAGTTTCCAATGGACGTCACTGCGGAAATGAAATCCGGCAAATTGCCGGGTTTCGTCACATAACTGTTCGCGCCCAAAGAGTAGCTATTAAGAATATCTTTGCGGTCTCGCGAAGTGCTGAAGATTATGACGGGAGTCTTGTTGAGCAAAGGATCGGCCTTGAGCTCCGCCAGTACTGCCCGCCCATCTTTCCCCGGCAAATTCAAGTCAAGAAGTACCAGTTCCGCGACCGGAACCTCCGCATATTTTCCCTCGCGGCGAAGGAATGCCATTGCTTCGGTACCGTCCGCCGCCACACTGATTCGGACTGCGGAATAGCAGCGTCGTATAACATCGCTAGTCAAGTCACTATCCGCCGGATTGTCATCCACCAATAAAACCTGGGTCGTGTTCCTCATTTTTAAGGGGACCTTTGTTCCCCGATAGGTACCGTAAAACTAAATGTGCATCCATTCCCGGGGCTCGATTCAACAAAAATCCTTCCTCCGTGGCGTTCAACAATTTTTTTGCAGATGGCCAGGCCAATTCCGTTGCCGGAATACTCAGCCCGGGTGTGAAGACGGTGGAAGACTGCGAAAATTATTTTCTCGTGCTCGGGATCAATCCCAATTCCGTTGTCAGCGACAGAAAAGAGCCAGTCGGTGCCTTTATCTTGGGCGCTGATGTGTATTAAAGGCGCGTCGTCGCCATGAAATTTCAATGCATTGCTAAGCAGATTCTGAAAAACCTGACGTAGCTGTGAGCCGTTGATAGCGATGACTGGCAGATTTTCGAACGTTACCAGCGCGCCGTTTTCCCGAATCGCCGCCTGCAGATTGTCAATCGTTTGTGCAAGTATCTGCGCGCTGTCAGTCTCCTGGCGTTCAACGTCGAGTCCCCCGGCACGCGAGTATGTCAGCAAGTCCTGGATGAGGGTTTGCATTCGTGTCGCGCCATCCACCGCGTAGTGAATGTATTTCTTGGCCTGGTCATCAAGCCGATCGCCGTAGCTTTCGGCTAGGAGCTGAGTGTAGGCGGAGACCATACGCAAAGGCTCCTGCAAGTCGTGTGAAGCAACATACGCAAACTGTTCCAGATCTTGATTAGAGCGGGCCAATTCCTCAATTTTGTCCGCGAGGTGTTGCTTCTCGTATCTGCGTTCGTTTTTCAGGTCTCTCTCCTGGAGGGCGCGAATAACGGAAATTGATAGGCGTCCGAGAGACTCCTTGCGAACATAGTCATTTGCGCCTTGCTTAATGCATTCGACCGCCTTTACTCCCCCCATCTTCGCCCGAAACGATAATCAGTGGCGTTTCGAGGCACTTCTTTCGCAAAATTGCCAGAGCTTCCATCCCTTTCCATTGGCCTAGGTTGTAATTTGCCAGCACGACGTCAGGACAGCCGTTCTGAAGCTGCGCCCGGAAATGTAAGGCTGTCTCCACCACCTCACAACGCACGTCGAACCCTCCGCTGCGGAGTTCCAGCAATATCTGCGCTCGGTCCGACGGATTGTTTTCCAGCAACAGGAGATGAAGCTTTCTGCCCTTGTGCGGAGTTGCCAAATTGCTGACCACAACCTCTGCGAGTGCTTTCGTGGAAGCGACTTCCGTCTCGGCAATCAGGGTTTCAGTCATGGTGTACGGTTCCATTGTTTAGGTGGTTGTCAAATTCCCGCGTTAGTTATTTAATCGGCTCTACGCGTTGCTGCTTCAGGGTTGTGAGACCTCTTCAGGCATACCAAAGGTCGTGTACCGCGGAGCGGCCGTAACGCTCAGACCGGTCAGATAAAGAAAAACCCGGTTATGGCCGAAGATTTCAACTGGAGCCGCGACAAACGCAGTCCCTGCCCTGTACGACAGAAGCCCTCTCCCGCACCGAACAGTCGGCCGATCCACCTGTCGCTGCCAGGAAAAGTACCGAAGCCCTGAAGTTCCTGAATGGAGATTCCGAGGTGGTGGGCGAGCTTTGCCAGATTTTCCTGACGAGTCTCCGAAGTTGATGTGGAAGCTTAAACAGATGGTTCCGGGGTGAGCGCAGAAAGAATTCGTTGTCGGACTCTGTGCTATTTGCAGCTAAGACCAACGGACGGAATAGGTCGAAGACGCATTTCGTGCATGAGAGCAGTAAGTGGATAGCAAACATCGCAAACGTGATTGTTGACGGAGGAAATGCTTGAGGTTGGGTCGCGAGTGGCCCATCGGTGGGGCGTTCTTAGCACCGAAGTGCTATTCCAAAAAACATTAACAAAACCTAATCTTGCAATCGAGCAGTTCTGGGGGAGGGCTGCCCAGGCGTCCAGCGACTCGAAAGAGTTCGGGCGCCTGTTTTTATTTTTAGGGAGATTTTTCAGCCACACTTTCCACTCTATCCTCCGACCCCAATATGCCAAGTCTATAAATCGGTTTAATAAGTGGATATCGTAAAATTCACCGTGATGCGGGCTTGGGTTTCGACCGGTTGGCCTTGCTGATAATACGGTTTGAACTTCCACTGCGATACTGCGGCTCTGGCCGCTGAGGATAGAATTGCCGGACCACTCACAATCTGCAAGTCCTGAATAGTACCTTTTTTTCCAATCAATGCTTGCAATACCACGGCCCCCTGAACCTTCATTTGGCGCGCGAGTAGTGGGTAATCGGTCTTCACCGGTCGCGATATAACTTCCGCGGCGCCTCGGGTAACCTGGACACCACTGGCCACGTCCGCGGCACTCGGTTCAGCTAGACCTTGACTAATTGGAGCAGCCGAACTGACACGTGGTCCCGGATCCAACTCCACACGTATGGAATTATTTCCTGTTTGCACCGGGCGAGCTTTGTTGCCCGCAACAACTTCAACCTCGAGCGGTGGAAGCACGGTTCTGGCAGTGACTACGGGAGGGGCATCAGAAGGTTTTGCTGCTATTACATGCTGAGGCGCTTTCGACCTGGCGGTGGGCGGAGAGACGCGAGCCTTCGGATGGTTGGTTTTAGTGGCGCCGTCACCGGAATTGTCGTCGCTGGAGTCTTGCTGTTCAGCGGGAGAGGAATATTGCGCCCAGAACTCACGATTTCGAATTGCGACTGCGATCAATGCGATGATCAAAACAGCCAGCGCCACGAGCATTCGCCGCCGTTCCTTGGCTGCATGAGATACGGGCGCGGTTCCCTTGTTTTGTGCTGGAGCGCTGCTATCCGTGGTGTGCATGCGTTACGGCTCCTGTCTCGGGAGCAATCGTGGCGTTAGTATGCCTCGAAACTGGCGGAGAAGCTAGTAATTCTAGAGGGGAGTTCCGCTATTGACCAAGGGAAGCCAAGTTCAGACGGCTTCAGCAGGCCAGCTGTTCGCGGGCAAGCTTCAGTCCGTTCAAATTACCCAGCACAGTGACAGCAATGGATTCAGTCCGGAAAAACTGGTTAGCCAATTCCTGCAACTCTTCCACGGTTACGGCCTCGATTTTCTGAATGAGTTCGTCGAGCCCATAAAAGTGGTCGAAGTACATTTCCTGACGGGCAAGGTTCGACATACGCGCAGTCGAGGATTCGAGCGAAAGCATGAGGCTGCCCTTTAACTGATCTTTGGCGCGACGCAATTCCTCGGCTGGAACCGCTTCAACCTTCAACTTACGGAACTCTGACACGATGGATTCGACTACCTTGGTCGCCGACGCGCGCGAAGTGCCCGCGTACACCGAAAGACATCCCGTGTCACGATATGGATTGAGGTCGCTGTAAATCGAGTAAGCCAGCCCTTGGCGCTCGCGGATGTTCTGAAACAGACGCGAGCTCATACCGCCGCCGAGAAGAGTATTGAGAATGTAAGAAGCGTGACGCTTCTCGTGCGTGATCGGATGCGACGGTACACCGACACAGATTTGCACCTGCTCGAGCGCCTTTTTATTGCGCATGATGATGCGGGGGACGATGGCAGGCTGCGGGCTGTGAAAGCCGTTCTTCACCGGTTTCATCCGCGCAAAATGCTTTACGACTAGATCCACGAAGTGCGCATGGTTCAAGTGGCCCGCGGCGCAAATAGTCAGATTGCCTGGCGCAAAGCGTTGGCTGTAAAAATCCATCACCGGATCCCGCTCGAAAGTCTTTACGGTATCTTTGGTCCCCAGAATCGGCTTCCCGAGAGGATGATCCTTCCAGAAATTCTGCGTGAAAATCTCATGCACGAGGTAATCAGGGCTATCCTCGTCCATCTTGATCTCTTCCAGAATCACGCCGCGCTCGCGGGTGATATCCTGCGCATCGAAGATTGGATTTAGAACCAAGTCGCTCAGAACATCCAACGCGATTGGCAGGTGGTCGTCGAGCACTTTAATGTTGAAACTGATGCACTCTTTAGCGGTGAATGCGTCCATGTTGCCGCCTATAGAATCTACCTGGCGGGCAATGTCTTCCGCAGAACGATGCTTCGTCCCCTTAAACACCATATGTTCCACGAAATGCGAAATGCCGTTCCACTTTGGATCCTCGTCGCGCGAGCCCGTCTTGATCCAAATACCGATCGAGATAGAGCGAATATGCTCCATCTCTTCAGTGATAATGGTCAAACCGTTAGGCAGTACTTCGCGGCGGATGTTTCGGACTTCTTCAACCATAGCTTTGACCGGAGACTAAATCCGCTGAGGAGGTTCGCAGCGGCAATATCTATTGTTACATAATCACCGCATGTGTGCTTGCTGACAGACAAAGTATCGCATTATCAATCATTTACAGGTTATATCTTCGTCAAGTTGTTAAGCATTCTAGCTGTGTAACTTATAAGGTAATCAAAGATCAATGGAATCAAAAAGTCTCATAGGGCTCACTTTGCAGGAGCTTGCCGAGTTGGCAGAGATCCGTGACCAACCATCGTACCGGGGACGCCAACTCAACGACGCTATTTACTCTCAAAGAGTGGCATCGTTAGGCCAGATCTCCACCCTGCCGGAAGAGTTTCGCAACAAGCTAACTGCCGAGGGCTATTCAGTCGGCCTCCCGCAGATTCAGAAGAAGTTCCAATCGAGCGACGGAACCGTCCGCTACCTGATGTTGTTCGATGACGGCCAAAGCGTCGAAACCGTCTGGATGCCAGAAGGCGATGACGGCGAGGCGGGAGATGGAAGCGACGCCGGAAACGAAAAGTCTTCGCAAAACATCGGCAAGAGTTGGAGCCGCGCCACTATATGTATATCCAGCCAAGTGGGGTGCGCGGTGGCCTGCCAGTTTTGCATGACGGCACTCCTGGGCGTGAAGCGCAATCTCACAGCCGGAGAGATTGTGGGTCAAGTCTGCTCTGTGCTGAACGACCAGTCAGTTTCTCTACAGGATTCGCGCATCAATCTAGTTTTCATGGGGATGGGCGAGCCGTTTCTCAACTATGACAATTTCATCAAAGCCGTTCGCCTGCTGGTGGGAAGCGTCGGAGTTCCGGAATCGCGCATGACAGTTTCTACTGCGGGCATCGTGCCCAGGATTTATGACTTGGGTGCGGAAGGCGTGCGTCCGAAACTAGCCATCTCACTGAACGCGCCGAACGATGAAGTACGAACGCAGTTGATGCCCATTAACCGAAAGTGGAACATCGCGGCTCTGATTGCGGCAGCGCGCGAGTTCCCGCTTCGCAACCGGGAAAAACTAACCTTTGAATATGTTCTGCTAGACAGGGTGAATGATGCCGGGGAACATGCGCGCCAGGTAGCCGAACTGATTCGCGGATTGCGCGCCAAAGTAAATCTGATCGCGCTTAATCCAGGCCCTGGGATTTCTTTTCAAACACCGTCGAGTGCGCGGGTCGCACAATTTCAAGAGATTTTAGTTGCCGCGGGCATTCCGGCGTTCATTCGCCGTCCACGTGGACGAGACATCTATGCGGCCTGCGGGCAACTAAAGCGGACGGTTGAAACTGTTAGTTCTGTAGCAGATGAGCTGCCGATTCGGAGTCAGCCTTGAGCGACGATGGAGCTGGGTTAACCGCAAAGGGAAGCTCGATCCGGAACAACGCTCCTCCTTCAGTGCGATTTTTGCAACTGATCCTGCCACCATGTTCCTGAATGATGCCGTAGCAAGCGCTCAGGCCTAGTCCCGTCCCCTGGCCGATGGGTCGGGTGGTATAGAAGGGATCGAAAACGCGGTCAATTTCTTTCACTCCCGGACCGTTATCCAAAAACTCAATCACCACGAAGCCTTCTTCGGCGCGCACGACCATCGTCAACAGATCACCAACTTCCGACATGGCTTGCAACGCGTTGTTGATGATGTGGAGGAATACCTGCAGCAGCTGATTTGAATCTCCTAGAATTCTGGGGACTTTCTCTGCAGCATCGATCCGGACTTGAATGTTGACTGCTCTGAACTGAGGATTGCTCAGCTTGATTGCAGTTCCCGAGAGAGTTTGTATATCTACCAGGGTTTTTTCCGCAGGCACCTGCTTGGCAAAACTAAGCAGGCTGGAAACAAGAGTCTTTGTACGTCGGACCTGGTACACAATCTTTTGCGTGATCGCGCGTTGCTGCTCATTGAGCGCCATCTCGGAAAGCAAATCAGAATATCCCAGCATTGCAGTCAAGGGATTATTAAGCTCGTGGGCGGCGCCCCCGACAAGCTGACCCAGGGATGCCAGCTTTTCGGACTGCACAAGTTGGGCCTGGACTCGCCGCAAATTTTCTACCGATTCCTCAGAAGCTCGCAGCAGGCCCAGCAGTTCGCGGTCGAGCAGATGCTGCTTGTAGAAAACTAGCGCCCCCATAAAAAGCATGGTTCCCAGCGTGAGCAAAAGGCGGAAAGTCCTAACGGGTTCGGGCACCGAGGAAACGAATATCGACCAGCCGGCAAACAATGGCAAGGAAAAAATGGTGACCATTCCAAGACGAGCTATCCAGACTCCTCTAACGGCCGATTTTCGAGCGGGCTGTTTGCGCTGCGAAAGACCGGCGGCGAACAGCCCGACGGCTGTCACCCATGCCATCGAAGCCTCAAGCGGCAGGTCGTACAAGCTTCCCGAGTAATAAACACCACGCACCAGCGCCCAGTTCGCGACATAAGAGCTCAGGGCATACACCAAACTGGCTCCAAACCATTGCGAATAGATACTTTTCCAGTCACCGCGGCTGCGCATCCAGAGTGCGCCCATGGCGGCCAGAAAAACAACTTTTTCAGTGAGGTATACAAAATTAAGATTTTTCCCATATGCCTGTTCATTCAAAAATGCGTATTCCCATGACATTACAGAAAACACGTACAAATAAAGCCACCAGATCAGTAGTAGCGCAAAATCGAGAGACCCCAGGCGTACCGTTCGTTCGTCTTGCTCTTCGTGTGGTTGCAGGGCGACTGCCGCAATCATTGGCACTAGATGGAGAAAGAGCACCGCGTCGCCGGCGAATACGAAGGGAACCGGCTTTCGCAGCAAGATCTCAAAGTAGCTCCAAAGGGTCTGATAAACGAACCACAGCGATACTCCTGTGGTCATAAGTATCCAAAAGAGGCGGGTGCGTCCTTGAGTTTTCGGGATATTGGTTGCGAGCGCGACCGCTCCCGAGAGCAACAAAATCCATTGCACCAGGTCGCTGCAAGCGGCCAGCGCGAAGCCTTCATGAAGAAAGAGGGATGCCCCGGCCTGCGCAATAACTAGGCTCGATGCAAGCAACGTCCAAAATTTGGAACGTCCTGACATAAACATGGGCACCTTGTTGATTCTAGTCACTGTCCTGCTGGTAAAAAGTTACTGCAGTAATACAGCGTGGGAACAGAAATAAAGCAATCTGAACCAAAACCGGCAGCCACTCTCCCTGCGGAGGGACTTCCGGTCTCGCATCGGTGACTTTGCTGAGGCATAATATGCGAGAACTTACCCTAGCCAGTTTGAATCAATTGCCTTTTCAAGCGCTGCGGCATCGCTTCATATGGAGGCTACGTGCTCCTTTGTCCGCGAGCGAGATACGTCGAACGGAACGCTGGCTCGCGAGCGCACGCGTGTTCCTGGTAGTGTCCGTGCTGATTGCCATCTGGATGGGTCCCAGTGAAATTCATTACTCCCCTTGGGCAGTAGGGTTATTGGCGTTTTACATTGCACAGAGCGTTGTCGTTATGTTGCTTCTGCGCCGCCGCCTAAAGTCAACGCCGAACTTCCGTTTGCTGGTTCACGGCGCAGACGTGGTTTGGCCGGCACTTATCTCGATATTTCCGACAGGTCAGGCCAACCCGTTTTTCTTATTTTTTGTTTTTGTTTTGGCCGCAGCCGCTTATCGCTGGGGTCTATGGGAAACTCTGGGCACTGCTTTATCCGCAATCGCTATTCTATGGCTGGAAAGTTTGGCGCTCTACGCGGGTTGGGTCACCGCCTTAGACAAATTGCTTCTGCACCATCATTTGCTCCTCTTAAACCTGGACATCATGGATTTCGAACCTAAGCGGCTGTTCATGCTGTCCGTTTATTTAATCGTGACGGCCCTGTTGCTGGGGTACCTCGCCGAACAGCAAAAACAATTGCGTGCGGAGAAAGCGGTGATCGCACAAGTGGTGGGCAAAGCCCGCGTGGAGTCGGGGTTGACCGGAACGTTACAGGATATTGCAAGTGAGGTTCTCGCGATGTGCTGCGCGCAACAGGTGATAATCGCCTCGCAGGAAAGCGAAAGCCACCACCTCTTTGTCGGAGAAGTAAGTTTGCAGGGCAAGGAAGTCTCCTCATTCCGATGGCTGAACACTCCTCCCTCGGAGCGCGAGACTTACCTTTACGAAAGTTCTGCTACCGCCGCCCATGCCAGAAAACTTGCGGACGGACAATTCTCTCTCTCGGGATTGAACGAAGACGGTTCTCGCGCGGGGAATCTAGATTCGCAATGCCTGATCCCGATCGCGAAACGCTGCACATTCAACAGCATTACGACCGTCTCCTTTATCTTCGGACGCGAGTGGTGGGGTCGCATTTTCCTGCTGGATCCGGTATTGACTGGCAACCCAGAAGAAGAGTTGAGATTCTTGCAGGAGATGGTGCGCCAGGTGGGCCCCGCTGTTTACAACGTATATTTATTGCGCCGCTTGCGTCGCCGCGCCAGCGCCTTGGAGCGTGCCCGTTTCGCGCGCGAATTGCACGACGGGGCTGTGCAATCCTTGATTGCAGTAGAGATGCAAGTGGACGTGCTGCGAAGACAAGCGGTACGCGATCCGTCGGTGGTGACCGACGAACTGGGACGAATCCAGCATCTGTTGCGGGAAGAGGTACTCAAGCTCCGGGAATTGATGCAGCAGATGAAATCGCTGGACGTGGATGCGGGCAGGCTCTTGGCATTTCTGAACGACACGGTGGAAAGGTTTCAGCGCGAAACCGGTATCAACGCCCGTTTCGTCGCGGACGTGAATGAGCTCAATCTTTCGCAGCCGGTGTGCCGCGAGTTGGCCTGCATCGTCCAGGAAGCCCTGGTCAATGTCAGAAAGCACAGTCAGGCAAAACAGGTCATCGTGAGAATGGGATTAAGCGAGACCAGATGGACTTTGGTCATTGAAGATGACGGCGCTGGATTTCAATTCTCCGGACGACTCTCGCATGCTGAACTCGATACCCTGGGCAGAGGCCCGACGGTGATTAAAGAGCGCGTCCGTTTGATTGCAGGCGAACTCACGGTAGAATCAACTCCGGGCCGCGGCTCGCGCCTCGAAATTAGTGTGCCGAAACAACTGGAAACAGCCTATGGATAGCAGAAAATTATCCGCGATCCGCATCGTAATTGCGGACGACCATCCAATATTTCGTGATGGCCTGCGACGGTTGCTGGAAGCTGAGCCTGACCTCAAGGTAATTGGGGAGGCCAGCGATGGCGCCGAAGCAATCAAACTCGCGCGCCAGCTCAAGCCGGAAATTCTTCTTCTCGACTTGGCCATGCCGAGGCTTCCCGGACTCGAAGCTTTGCGGGAGATGGCGTCGGCCACTCCGTCCAATTCGGTGCGTGTAATTTTGCTGACCGCCGCCGCCGAGAAAAAACAAATTGTAGAAGCGTTGCAGCTCGGCGCTCGAGGGGTGGTTTTGAAAGACTCCGCCACCCAATTGCTGCTCAGGGCGATCCATACCGTAATGGCAGGCGAGTATTGGGTGGGGCGTGAAAGCGTCTCGAACCTAGTCCAGTATCTAAAAACGCTGGTGCAATCCTCGGGCGAAGAGGCTAGACACAAAAAATTTGGACTAACTCCGCGCGAGCTGGAAATCATTTCGGCGGTGGTGGCGGGATACTCCAATCGCGAAATCGCCGGTTACTTCAAAATCAGCGAGGACACCGTCAAGCACCACTTGAGCAATACCTTCGACAAAGTAGGAGTCTCCACCCGCCTTGAGCTCGCGCTCTTTGCGGTGAATCAATCCCTGCCGCTGAAAACGATTGCTTAGCGTATGGCACCTTGGTGCTATTCGTCATCCACTAGTGAGCCATTGCTCCGGCTCCGCGCATTAAATATTCTGCAAGCGAACCCCTGATTCCATTCCGAGGGTGGCGGAGGATCTCTTGCAGGAAAGCTTTCTACAACTTTGCCGCAAAGAACTCTGGCGCAACGAGCAGGGACAAGACGTTGCGGAATACGCGGTCATGCTGGCCGTTATTCTGGTGATTGTGGTGGGTACAGTGCGATTGATCGGCTCTCACGCGAGCACTACCTTCTCATCGGTTGCCAGCTCAATTCAGTAGACTCTGAACCGAATCGAACTCCTGCTGCAAAGCCCAATTTCTATCCGTGCGATGATCCGCCTGGCCGACTTTCTATTGGCCGGGCGCGCTCGCCGCCACCTTGTCGTTCAGCGGCATTCGAGTCAGATAAGGGAAGAACGGCGTAACCTCAAACGGCATTTTTTCAGTAGGGAAGACCAGCGCCACAGCTTTAGTCTTCACCAGCTCCACCCGGTCGGACCACGGGTCAAGTTTGATTCTTCCTCCCAAGGGTAGAGCGGCGATTTGATCGGTGCGCTTGGCTTCGAGGTTAGGCGACGCATTCAGCAAAGCCGACAGGCGCGTAGACGGTCCGTTGGCAAGGCTGTTGCCCAAATGCGGTCGTATAAGGTTTTTCAAAACTGGGGCGCGAAGTTGCAGCGCCTTGAGAAAAAGCCCCGCGCTTCCGAGCTTATCTTTGTAAGGAGAGTTGGTAAGCAGCTCAAGCGCCTTTTTGTCGGCCGCCTCTTCATCAGTGAAAGGGCGCGCAAAATCCAAACGCTCGAATGTGTTCTGGTCGGGAAAGAACATGCGATCGTTGAACGCAAACTTGGTATCAAGCCGGTGATCGAGAGCGATATGGCTGAGCTCGTGAGCCAGCACCATGGCGAGGGAAGCCTCGTCCGGTAGCACGTCAAGCATGCCGCGGCTGATCACAATGGTGTGTCCGATAGTGAATGACTCCAACGGGGAAGTCAGCAGCACCCGGGTTCGAACCTCAGGCTGAATCTCCAAATTATTAGTCACGATTAAATTGTTGACCACGGTTTGCAATACCTTGTCTACGTCGCCCACCGGAGCCAGCAGACCAATATTCAGCAGGCGGTCAATTGCATTGTCCTCCGCTTCGCGCTGCCAGCGTCGCTCGCTCTCAACCGGCGTCGCATCCTGAATAGCTTCGCTTTTGTCATTCACATTTTGCGGCGAATCAACCACGATTTGCGTGAATTCTTCATTCCGCTCGAGGTGATGAAGGTCGTATCCCCACAGACGTGTCTGGGACTTGTAATGCAGTTTCTGCGATCCACGATACTTCAGATCAGACTCCTCGCTGTAAACGTAAGCCGGTAACCATACGCCGGGCCGCATGTTGAGCCGCCAGCTATCGAAGTGGAGATAGAAATTATCCTGCCGCTTGGAGTTATAGGTGCCGTTGAAACGAACTACGTTGAAATTCTCATCTTCAACCCAGATTCGGCCCACGAACCTTCCCTGGGAGGAATGATCTTTATCTTTCACTTTATCTTTGGGATGGACGTCAATCACCAGGCATCGGATTTCACCGAGGAATTCACGTCTCACGAAAGTGAAATCGTAGAACTTGCGCTGAAAGTTGCCATCCATAACGATCATTTGCGCAAAGCCGAGGGGCAAAAATTTCATAGAATATAAGTTGGTGAATTTCGAAACCAACCTTTCTTTCAATTTCGGCTCCCCCATGAAAGTCATGTCCTGAGGACCATTCGTCATGTCCAGGCGTCCTAGAAAATAATGGTCCTTAACCGGAGAGGGATCGGCGGGGTCGTTCTTTAAATCCTGTATGTAAGTTTCGACCAGCGGGTGGAGCTGCCGCATCTGGGCCATGAAGAAATGTTCGCGCTCTACTACACGGTCTAGAACTTGATCGAACGATTGTGGAGGCTGAGGATTCGAAGGCGCCGGCCGGGACTGTAACTCAGGTGTACTTGAGCCGGCAGGATCCTGCGCGAAGCAAGTCGCGGAGAAAGTCATCAGCAAAGAGAAAATAACGATATTTAAATTACCCATAATTTTGTCGTGATCTACCTCAGGTCAGCTGAAATCGAATGTGCAGCACGCCCATGGAATCTGCGGGCCGGCCATCCCGCACCGCAGGTTTGAAACGAATATCTTTCGCCGCCTGCTCGGCAGCCTCGTCAAGACCATGACCGAGTCCGCGCACCAGGCGCACTACTCGCAGCCTTCCCGAACCCTCGAATACTACCTCCAGCAGCACCTCGCCTTCAATTCGGAGCTTGCGGGCTTCCTCGGTATACACAGGCGTGGGCTTGGATAAGATTTCTGCCGCAAACACAGTGGCAGTGCTGGCAGCATTGGTATGAGGCTGGGGCGCTGCGGCAGCTTCCGCATCACCGAAACCCCCGGCGCGCACGGCTCCTCGCGCGGCGGGCCCTCCGGTTCGATCTACCGGGGCAACTCCACTACCGAAGCCTGCACTTGCCACCACGGCCGCAACACCATGCTGGCCTGCTGTCCCATTGCCTTTGCCGGATCCCTGAGGCAGATCATAAGAGCCAAGCTCAGCGATGTTGGCCGCTTTGCCGGATTCTCCGTGAGCAGGAACTCCGTTGGGGTCACCAAAGCCTCCTGTTTGTACCTTTTCAGGAGGAAGAGCTGCAGTCTTGGGCGCGGAACTGCCGGTGGAAAAAACATTGGTCTTGATCAGCTGCTTGGGAATAACAGGAGTGTCGGGTTGCAACGGAATTTCACGGGCAGCCATTTCGATTTTTGGCGTTACCGGAGTGTCAGGCTGACGGACAACGATCTTCTTTTGCGGCGCAATATGAATTGCCGGCGCCTGTGGCGGCTCGGATCTTACGATTTCGGGCGGCATGGCTTGGACCATTGGCTTCGGCTTTTCAATCTCTGGCGTCGGCGCCACCACGCTGACAAAGCGGTAGTCGCGAGAATCGTGACGAACCACAGAAGGCCCGAATGTGCCGTAAGCAATTAGCGCCAGCAGGAATGCACCATGGGTAAGCGCGCTGAATCCAAACTCCCTCCATGGGGCTCGCCGGGCCGGGAGCATGGAAAACGGAATTTTTTCGGGGGTGTGTAATTTCATACGCCTACCAACCGTTGCGCTAGCTTCGTGCAAGTTAATTTCCCAGGACAGGAAATCAACGCGACCTCAAGTTCTAAGATGCACAGCAATGGCCAACCGGGAGAATTCTACGGCTTGGTCGAAGTTTACCAAAGGATGCGGCGCGGATGTGAAAAAAGCGGGCGATATTTAGGCTGGCTGCGAATGCTATAAGTTACGAACAGACAACCCGTTGTTGTCAGCAGTGAACCACTTTCGAGCTCTTGATGCCGCGGGTTGCATTGCGTGTATCTACAACCAGTTGCGACTCCTGGACGATCTTGGCATAGTCGTAGTCTGAGTGGTCGGTCACGATCAGGACGCAATCGTATTGGCCGAGGTTATCGAGCGGAGTGCATTTCATGTGCAGATCGTACTTGCGGCCTTTTCCAACAGTTGGGAAATAGGGATCGTTGTAGCTAACTACCGCGCCTTCCTTTTGCAGAAGCTCAATGATGGTCAAAGATGGCGACTCGCGGAGATCGTCAATGTCTCTTTTATAAGCCAGTCCCAACACGAGAACCGTGGCGCCATTCAAAGCTTTTTTCGACTGGTTCAAAGCCTTACCGACGGATTCCAACACGTGGTACGGCATGTTGGTATTGATTTCACCTGCCAGCTCGATGAAGCGGGTGCGGAAGTCCCACTCTTTGGCTTTCCACGAGAGGTAGAACGGATCCACAGGAATGCAGTGGCCACCTAATCCCGGTCCTGGATAGAAGGGATGGAAGCCGAATGGCTTGGTGGCGGCAGCGTCAATAATTTCCCAGATATCCAGTCCCATGCGCAAGGAAAGAAGTTTAAGTTCATTCACCAACGCGATGTTTACGCAGCGATAGATATTTTCCAGCAGCTTGGTCATCTCAGCAGCTGCTGGAGAAGAGACCGGAACCACGCGGTTAAAGATTGCGCCGTACAACCCAGCGGCTAGATCAGAAGCGCGTTTGTCGAGACCGCCAACCACTTTTGGAATGTCGCGCCGCGCGACCGTCTGATTGCCAGGGTCTTCGCGCTCCGGCGAGAATGCCACGTAAAAAGATTCAGCATCGGGCTGATCGGCGCGAGCTGCGGTAAGACCGTGCCTGTTGCCCTTCTCGAGGATTGGGACCAAAACCTCTTCCGTGGTGCCGGGATAAGTTGTGCTCTCCAGAATCACGAGATGGCCAGCTCGAAGATAGGGCGCAATGGATTTTGCGGTGTCGGTGATATAGCTAAGGTCTGGCTCGTGATATTCATTTAACGGGGTAGGCACGCAGATGATGATCGCGTCCATATCGGTGAGTTGGGAATAATCCGAAGTGGCTGCGAAGCCTTGCGCCCGGGCCTGCTGAATTTCAGTCGCCGGGATGCGGAAGATGTAAGACTCACCGGCTTGCAGAGATGACACCTTTCGGGCGTCAATATCGAATCCGGTGACGGGAAACTTCTGTTCCACGTAAAGAAGCGACAGCGGAAGTCCGACATAACCCAAGCCAATTACGGCTACGCGGGCCTGCTGGGCATCGATTTTATTTTTTAATTCGGCGAACGCGGTGGCTGGCAGTGATTGAATGCTCATAAGTGGACGTCGTAGTAGTCGAAGTTGAATTTTAGTGGGTTAGTTTTTGTGGGTCAATCAGCTTCGCTGGCGCTGCACCGCTATTCGGTAACCGTAGGTTGGGTACTGTCTGGGTACTTAGGTCACGGCGAACACAGTGCAACAGCGCACCTTTTTCTGCAGAGATCGGGATTTCTACGATCGTGATTCAACAAAGAAGACGCCCATGCGTAAGATGTTTTTGACTTCGCTTTTCGTGATCGGAATAACGCTCGTCGTGCTACTGGCGACGTCCGGTGGATTTTTAGTCCTGGATAAGCCTCAGCCAGCGGACATAATCGTGGTACTCGCCGGCGAAACGGAGCGCCGCCCATTGCGAGGAATGGAACTGCTCAACCAAAATCTTGCGCCGAGACTGCTTCTGGATGTGCCCGCCGAGGCCGAAGTTTATGGGCGCCGCGAAACTGAACTCGCTCGGGAGTATGAAGACCGCTTTCCGAATAAATTCTCAATCAGCATCTGTCCTGTCTTCGGACTCTCAACCAAAGCCGAAGTTAACGACGTGAAGAATTGTTTGCAGGGCAGCGCGGTTAAAAGAGTATTGCTGGTGACCTCTGACTTTCACACCAGACGAGCGCTCAACATATTCGCCCGTGAAGCGCCTGCGTACAATTTTAGCGTCGCTGCAACATTCGACGCCCGGTACTTTTCCTCGCGCTGGTGGATGAGGCGCGAGTGGGCGAAGACTAATTTGGATGAGTGGTTGAGACTAGTCTGGTGGGAACTGGTGGACCGCTGGCGCTAGGCTCGCTCCTTGAGGAAGCGATTTCAGGCGCCCTTGCCCCACGAGCTGCTGTCGGCATTGGACTGAGTAGATTCGATCGCAGCAGCGGGTGTCGAGAGCGGGACGGCACGCTCGATCAATGCGTATTTGAGCAAACACCAAAGGGCCCGGACGCCATCTTTCCATCCAATTTTTTTGCCCTCTTCGTAAGTGCGCCCCCAATAGCTGATACCTACTTCGTAGATCCGCAGACGGCGCTTGGCAATTTTTACGGTAATCTCGGGCTCAAATCCGAACCGGTCCTCTTGGATGGGTATGGATTGAATGACTCCGCGGCGAAAAACCTTGTAGCAGGTTTCCATGTCGCTGAGATTAATGTTTGTCAAGCAGTTGGAGAGCAGAGTAAGCGCCCGGTTTCCGACCGAATGCCAAAAATAAAGCACACGATGAGGACGGCTTCCGAGGAAGCGCGAGCCGTAAACTACATCGGCCTTGTTCTGGATTAAGGGCTCCAGCAGCGCCGGATAATCCGCCGGGTCGTATTCCAGGTCCGCATCCTGGATGATGACAAAGTCTCCTGTCGCCTGCTGGATTCCGCGTCGCAAAGCCGCCCCCTTTCCCATATTTTTCGGTTGCAGGAATACGCGCACCTGGGGATTGCTCTTCTGCAATGCGGCAAGAATGTCAACGCTTCCGTCGGTAGAACCATCGTCCACGCACAGAACTTCCATTGTGATCGGCACGGCCAGCACCCGCTCGACCACATAGGCGAGGGTAGCGCGCTCGTTATAAACTGGGATGACTACCGACAATTTCATGGAAGATTCGACATCGGCGGCATTTAGTTTGAGAGGATGGCAGGAATTCGTCAGTCTAGCCGTCCGTTAGGACATGTACCTTCGTGTAATTCTTCCAGCTAATTTACCGTATAAGAGCAATTTTGACCTAAGGTGTTTACCCTAGTTACTTAAGTTTTCAACAGCCGCGCAAAATATCTCTGACGACTTATCGGCTCTGGCCGCCTACAGGTCGGCTCAGGTTAGCTTGGATTATGGCTTTTGCTGTATTTTATTGCCTGCTGTGCTCGCCTTAACCGAGTGCCCTAAGGGCCTATTTTCATCGTGTTTGGCCCAGTTTGGAACAGAAGTGACACGTCGAAGACTACCCCCGCAAAGCCCATTGGAAGCCTAAAGCGGGCAAGCCACATCGTTTCGAGAAGATTCTAATCTCCAATTAGCTCCCTGTGGAAAAAAAGACGAAGCAATAAGTCTCAAAACCGTCTCAACTTGGCAATGTGAATGCTATGAATTTTGGGAGAACCGCAAAACAGGGGCTGGTTTAGCTGGAGCTGAAAATTTGCTGGGTTCTAGGCCACCAGAAGCCTACGTCATACGGGGGATTTAATGCAGGATAAGTCGGTGCGACTAGCTCCTCGAGAGCGGCAGATTGCAGATTTGCTGCTTCAGGGCTGCGACAACGACGAAATCGGTAAGCAATTGAACATTGCGAGGCGCACGGTCAAAGCGCACTTTAACCGATTATTCCTCCGATTTGGAATTAACAGCGGGATCAAGCGAGTAAAACTCGCCACACTTCTATATCGGAGGCAGTTATGTTCGGAGGGGATCGTTACGGAAAACGCAACACTAACGACCGAGAGCAACGAGTCATCGAGCTTGTCGCCCAGGGACTCAAGAACCGCGATATCGCCAGTTCAATCGGAACCACCGAGCATGTCGTCAAAAACTATCTTAGAGTGATTTACGACAAGCTGGGATTGTGGAACCGCGTTGAATTAGCACTATGGTATGAAGCGCGGCGTCACGAAAATTCCTACGCCTAATTTTTCGTAAACAGGTCTCGCCATCGGCGAGACCTGCTCTCTCCCCAGATCGTTTCTTCCAAAAATCCCCTCCCGCAGCGGCTGAACTCAATATGCTTCGCAGTGCTCAAGCGACGCACCGCCATGGCATCGCACTACCCTGAACGAGTTCATGCCGTGCTCACCTCCGCACCGACTCTATGAAATTTCTAAAGTCTAGTCGCAGGGTTTCCGGTCGGCGGGCTGGAATTGATCCAGCTGTGCGCTGCGCTGGGTCGTCATCTGGCCTTTAGGAGTGGCACCGAACAGATCTGTTCCAGGGCAGTAATAAAGGGCAGTGTGCAAGTCAACCCAAACCTGGGTGTCAGGATTGCCTTCATAGACTGGTGCAGGTGGAGGTTCTGCCAGTCCAAGGCCGACAAGGAGCTGCTCGAAGTTTGTAAGCTTTGGTTTGGGTGGATTTTTGTGTCGCGCCGCAGCCGACTGAGGGGGGCCAGGACTTTCCAGGGAAGTTTTCCCTACTTCTGAAAGCGCGATAATCAACAAGAAAATGGCAATTCCAAGATAAGCTTCCGCTCGGTGAGCATGCCAGAATCTTCCAAAACCGTCTCCTCCTGACAAAGCTGGTCGGGGAAGTGCAGCGGAAACGTCAAGATTTCCGATTGCCGGACTAACTAAAAATTGGTTCGATTGGATTTCATGATCAATGCTTTCCTGGAGAGAAGCCGCAGCTGCCGCGCTGGGTGCGGCATTGGACGGAGTGCGGGGAGCGATAGACCAATCCACATGAGAATGGTCGTCCGGAAGAACGAGGGCATCGAATGGACGCTGGGACTGAACTGGCTCTGCAAATGACGAGTGCTCGTTTTCCCTTCTATCGAATTCTTCAGCCTTGTCGGGGCCGTCCATCGAGCCTCGGCGACGAAGTCGTTCTGCCGAGGGTGCACCCTGATTGGTTTTTTGCAGATACCAGAGGGAAGCCCACTTGCTTTGGAGTCCGTCATTGGCGCTCTCTGATACGAAGCGAGTGAGGCCACACGTGCCGCAAAAATACTCGTCGTCGCGGAAGTGATGTCCGCAACTGTGGCAGAGGGGATCCATGGCAGGCTTCGACGATGCTTCCACCGAAGGCTCCTCGAACCCTTTCTCGTCCGTCGCTTCGAGACCGCTCGATCCTTGATAAAAGAAATCCGGAAGCTGCGGTCGCTCACCGTTCTTTGAATAAGGCTGCAGGTTCGAGCCATTCTCGAGTTCGGAATGATGATGCGAGTCATCAGCCCGCGTGAGAGCATCGCTCATCAAGCCGGCCATCAATTGTGCTGCGGAAATATCACTCTCGGGGATGGCGCTGGCCTGGCCAAATTTTAATTCCAAGGCGCCCGCGACTAGACCGTTGTGTTGAAAAGGTACCGAGATAAATGACTCGGTATTATTTTTTCCGCGTGGAAACGACCGCACAATGTTTTGGCTATCGCGAAGACCAAATGCGAGTTTGCCGTTACGCAAAGAGTCTGCCGATAAAGTGCTGGCTACCGCAGCGTGTACCCCCGCGAGAGCAGCAGAATTTCCCACAGCAGCCAGGTAATGGATTTTTCCAGCTTCCAAAACGCCGACAGCCACTCCGGTGGCGGTAGTAACGTTATGTAAACGCTCCGCGATGATTTGAGATGTCCCTTCGACATCCACTTCGCGCGCTTCGGTCAACTTTTGGATTTCGACAATTTCGGAAAGGATGCGCGTGGGATCGGCTTGCGGTTCGCTTCCTACCAGGCGATCGGTGTGCTGTTGAAGCACATAAGCCGCAGCCAGCAATTGCTGGAACGAGGTTTCATCGAGAACGGTTTTGCGCCGCTCTCTGGTTAACTCGGTCACTGGGCAGGTACTCCGTCGCGCAAAGGTACAGTCTGATTAGAAAGATTGTAATGCATTGGTCCAACACGTCGTGCCCGACTATCGGGCTGCGGTGCAGGCAGAGGGGGAAGTGCTGGCCGCCGTTCTTGACGGCGCCGACCATGCCCAATTATCCCAGCCATCCCCGCTTTTGGGAAGGGATTTTGTGGAATTACCGGCGTTTCGGAAGAGTCACTGGGTCGGGGAAGTCCAAGAGCCCAGTGGCAATGTTAACGTAATAGTTAATGCCAAAACTGGCGGCTGCAAGGAATTTAGAGATATAGATACTTAAAAACTAGGCGCAATTTTTGTCAGAAGTAATTTCAGAGCTTCCGCATCTTTATCCGACATTTCAGCGAATTGCAGTCCAATGCCAAAGCCGGGAGTGCTGCTGACCACGCGCGCTAAGATCCAGATCTTGTTCTCACCGACCCACAGTCCCACCCGCAACGGTGTTTCCTTTGCAAGGGGAATTGCCATTTCTACAAAACAACCACCCAAGCTTATGTCGGATGTTTTCCCCCATACTACGGCCGCGTCCTGGGGATGCAATTCGACGGAACCTGCATATTTCAGCCGGGAGTGGCGGCGGCGATCTTTTGGCCGCGAGAAGAAACCGTCTTCCCCGGTGGCAGGAAGGGGAACATTCCATAGGACAGGTTGACCAGCGAGGCTGCATAATCCGACGTGACCGCTACTCGCGCTTCCAGCGTCGCCAATCCATCGAACTTGAAACCGCCCCTTTTTCTGTTCGTAAACGAGTCCGATGATCTCTTCGACCTTCAATTGAGAGGTCACTTCGCCGAGTAGGGCGCCACCCTCCGAGATATTAAGGGTAAATACATTTTCGGAGAACGGACGTCCGTTGGCATCGGTGCCAAAGATTCGTACTGGAACTCTGAGCTCAACCCGTGGGTGGCGGCGTTTCCCCATAACTTTCAAAACCGGACGCAGTGTGGAACTACACACATCCTGATTTCAGGGGCCCGAATATCTGGTGGTTGTCGTAGAAGAGTGTATCTGAAGCTGCACATCATGGGAAAAGAATGCAAATGCTTGCATTTAGAATTGAAGAACCTCATTCCCGTTCTGCCAAGTTTCAGCGTGACAACTACTTCTGGTCGTAGGCAAGCGGCGGGTAGATTGCTCTACATGAAAGGGGAAGTCAGAGATACCGCTACGGGACCAGCCAGCGCAGTATCCAGACCGCAATCCATTCTATAGAAAGCGACGAGGCTCTGATGGCGTACAAGGAAACGTTTTGGATGGCTTGCGATTCAACCGAGCAATTGCGGGCGGAGTACGGCCCGTTCCACACGCGCGCGGAGGCCGAAGTTGAAGCCCACAAACTCGGCTTTGGATTTCTGCTTCGCTACGAACATATGATTGGCGACGGCGACGAGATCACAGAAGTCCGTTGCGTGTTTATTGAGTTGGAGAATTCGACAGCGCCGTTGCGGGCGATTCGCAGGCTCCATACACGATGCGCCACTTGCGGCGAGACAGCGGTTCACGACGAGTCGTGGAGGGCGGAAGTCTGGGCGGACATCCATGAGTTTGAACATCACCGGCATCGGGTGCGTCTATTCGAGCAAACACGTTCCGAAGGATTAAAAGAAATCGGGAACTGGCGGGATGCCTGCGCGTGAGCTGAAGCCAATTTTAATGGTAATGCTTTGTGCTGCCGGCTATCGTCTGCGGCGATAGTTGGCTCGCGGCCGATTCGTCCAGAATCCAGACCAGCTTGCCGGATGTTGGACGGACCTTTTGAGCCGGCAATCCGCTGGCGCTGTTTTCCAGCACTTCTCTCAGGATGGGTGCCTTCTCCTCACCGGTCGCCAGAAACATCGCAGTCGCAGCATTGTTCAAAACTGGAAATGTCATGGTGATGCGATCGGTCTTGAATTTCTCTACCCAGTTGGCCACCACCAGATGGCTTTTTTCCTGCAATGCCCCAGAGAGCGGAAAGAGCGAAGCAGTATGTCCGTCAGGACCCATTCCGAGCAATACGAGGTCAAAGCGGGGGAACTCTCCGGGATTTAGGTTGAAGGAACTTTTTATCTGCTCCTCGTAATTTCGTGCGGCGCTTTCAGCGCTGGCATCTTCGGAATGAACCCGAAAAATGTGGTCCTCGGGCACGCCTAGTTTCGTCAGCATGCTCTCCCGTGCCATACGGTAGTTGCTTTCGGGGTCGTCAGGCGGAACGTGGCGTTCGTCTCCCCAGAAGAAATACGCTTTGTTCCATGGAATCGGAGGAACCTTGCCGCCGGCGAGCAGCGTAAACAACCCTTTAGGACTTGATCCTCCGGAAAGAACGAACGTAAATCTGCCATGGTCCGCGACCGCTGCGTTAGCGATTTCAGCGATCATGCCTGCAGCAGACTGGAACAGGGAAGCTTGATCGCGGAAGATGTGAATTTCCTGCTCACTCTTCAAGGTTAAGCCGCCTTTTGCGCTGCGCATCGAGCCGCGCCCAGCAGGGCAATGTTGTCATTTATGATGACACTGACCGGCATGCTTTCGAGCAGGGGCTGCATCCGCCCTTTCCCAATGAATGCCTGCATAAATAACGGTCCCGAGAGCTTCGGCAGAATTTTTGGCGCGATCCCTCCGCCGATATAGACTCCGCCGGTCGCCATGACTTTAAGGGCAAGATTGCCTGCCTCGGCGGCATACACGGAGACAAAAAGATCGAGAGCTTGCTCGCATAGTCCACATTTGCCTTCGATTGCAGCGCTTGAAATTACGGCTGCTGCGTCCGCATGTAACATTTCATCGCGTAGCCACTTCGGCTCGGAGCCTCGACCGGTATCGCGCAGGAAACTGAAAACATTCACGAGGCCCGGCCCGGAGGCGATTCGTTCCCAGCTGACGTGTCCAAAACGAACGCCCAGATAACGCAAGAGATCAATTTCCAACTCGTTGCGAGGAGCAAAGTCGGCGTGACCGCCTTCACACGCGAAAATGTGATGCTGACTTCCGTCCCAATACATGCCGGCTTCGCCGAGTCCAGTTCCGGCGGCGATAATGGCTCGATTGCCAACGCCAGTGCCTTTGATTTGATTGAGCGAAACAACTTCCTCAGCCCGCAGCGCGGCTACTCCCCAGGCGTTAGCCTCCACGTCGTTGATCAACACCGCACTTTTGATTTTGAGGCCTTGCGCCAGGTGCTTCGATTCGATGATCCATGGAAGGTTTGAGGTCTCTACTCGGCCATTCCGCACGGGCCCGGCGATTCCAAAGCACGCGAAGTCAGGACGCACGCCTGCAGAGGCGACAAACTTAGTAACGATCTCATCCAGTCCGGTGTATTCGCGGCTGGGAAAAATGGAAGCGGAAACCACGCTGAACTGTCCCTCCGCGAGACTGAACAGTGCGAGCCGCGCGTTGGTACCTCCAATGTCGCCCGCCAGAATCATTTCTCGAAGTCCCTCCACTGGCGACCATCGCGTTCGAGTAGATCATCCACTTCTTTTGGACCCCAGGTTCCGGCGGCATAGTTGGGAAAGTTGCGCGGCGGCAAGGCCTTCCAGACGTCGAGCGCCGGACTCACTACGCACCAGCCGGCCTCGACCATATCGGCCCGCTGAAACAGGGTAGCGTCGCCAATCATGCAGTCGTGAAGCAAACGCTCGTATCCGGTGCTGGGTTGCGAGCCGAAATAATCGGCGTACTCGAAATTCATGTCTACGGCTCCCAGGCGCATGGTTGGACCCGGAACCTTTGCGGCAAACCGCAGCGAGATCCCTTCTTCCGGCTGAATATGCAGGACCAATTGATTGGGCATGAGGCTGTCCACCGGGGTGTCGCGAAATAGAATGAAAGGCGCGCGCCGGAACTGGATGACAATTTGCGTGCTGCGGCTCGGCAGACGCTTGCCCGTCCGAAGATAGAAGGGGACATCGGCCCAGCGCCAGTTATCAATCAGCAGCTTCATGGCGACAAAGGTTTCTGTCTTGGAATCAGTGGGGACCTCGCTCTCGCTGCGATATCCCGGAACACGGACGCCGTTGACGATGCCTTCGCCATACTGGCCGCGGACCGTTCGAGTCAAAACATCCTCTGAACTTAGAGGCTGAATGGCATGCAAGATTTTGGCTTGCTCGTCGCGAACAGAATCGGCGTGAAATGAAATTGGGGGTTCCATCGCAGTGAGGCTGATGAGCTGCATGATGTGGTTTGGCACCATGTCGCGCAACGCGCCCGCCTGGTCGTAGTAACCTCCGCGCTGCTCGACTCCGACGGTTTCGCCGACTGTGATTTGTACGTGATCAATGTAGCGGCGGTTCCAGATGGGCTCAAAAATTCCGTTGGCTAAACGCAGCGCCAGAATATTCTGCACAGTTTCTTTTCCCAGATAATGGTCAATGCGGTAAATCTGGCTTTCGTCTACGACTTTGAGCAGCTGTTTATTCAGGGCTTTTGCGGAGTCAAGATCGCGCCCAAAGGGTTTCTCCACGATTACGCGGCGCCAGTGCTGTTTGTCCTGCTGCATTAAGCCGACAGCGGCAAGGTTCTCAACAATTGGCCCAAAGAAATCAGCGGCGGTGGCAAGATAAAAAAAGTAATTCCCGTGGGTCGCATGCTCCTTGTCCACGGCAGCGAGAGAGTCTTTTATTTTCGGATAAAGTTCCTTGTCGTTGAACTCTCCCGTAATGTAGTGAAGCCGGCGAAGGAACCACTCCCAAAGATCGGGATCGAGAGTGCCGGTGGCAAATTGCTTTATGTCATCGGAGACTTTCTTACGAAATTCTTCGGTGGTCATGGCGTTGCGCGCCACACCCACAATCGCAAATTCGCGCGACAACAATTGATTTTGCGCAAGATTGTAGAGCGCTGGAATCAGCTTGCGGCGCGTGAGGTCGCCGGCCGCGCCGAAGATGACCATCACACACGGGTCACCCAGCTTTCCAATCCGCTGCGGTGTTTCGGGCATCACCTCGGTTTGTGGCATTCCTTTCCTCTCGTGGACCATGAGCGGCTGGTTAGTTACTTGGAAGCCTTCAGCTCGATGTGTCCGCCAAATTTCTGGCGCATGGCGGAAAGCATTTTCTCGGCGAAGGTATGTTCCTGGCGAGAACGGAACCTGGTATAAAGCGCGGCGGAGAGAACTTCCGCAGGTACCGCCTCTTCGAGCGCCGCCTGAATGGTCCAACGTCCTTCACCTGAATCCTGCACAAAGCCGGTGTATTCGGAAAGCGTGGGGTTTTCGGCCAACGCTATCGCAGTCAGGTCGAGGAGCCACGAGCTCACAACACTGCCGCGACGCCAGACTTCAGCGATATCTGCCAGGTTGAGTTCGAAGCGATGATCAGCGGCGACTTCCTTACTGTTTGCGTTTTTGAAGATGTCGAAACCCTCGGCGTATGCTTGCATGATTCCGTACTCGATGCCGTTGTGCACCATTTTCACGAAGTGTCCGGCCCCCGATGGTCCGCAGTGGATGTATCCATCTTCTGCCGTGCCAGCCAAATTTCCTGACATTTGTTCGCGGCCCGGAGTGCGCGGAATATCGCCGCGTCCGGGAGCCAACGTCTTGAAAATCGGGTCGAGCCGCTGCACGACTTCTTTTGGTCCGCCAATCATCATGCAGTATCCGCGTTCAAGTCCCCAAACGCCGCCGCTGGTGCCGACGTCCAGGTAGTGAATGCCTTTTTCGGAGAGTTGTTTAGCGCGTCGGACATCGTCTTTGAAATAAGAGTTACCACCATCAATGAGAACGTCGCCAGACTCCATTCGCCGCGAGAGTTCCTGCACGGTTTTCTCGGTGGGATCGCCCGCCGGCACCATCAGCCATGCGATGCGCGGCTTCGCGAGCTTACTTACAAAATCATCCAGCGAAGCTGATGATACAGCGCCTTCTTTGGCCATCATGCCGACGTTATCTGCGCTCAGGTCACTGGCGACAACTTCGTGACCGCCTCGCATGAGCCGTCGCGCCATGTTCGCGCCCATCTTCCCGAGACCGACCATACCCAGTCGCATAGCTGCTCCTTCGTGGAATAAATGTCAGTGTTAAATCGTTTTTCTAAAACGTTGGGCCGATCCAGTGTACTGCAGGACTACTGGAGGGCGAGAGGCTTCACTTCAACGATTCTGTCAACGCCGCTTCCAAAGTCGCCAGATTGCGTTTCAGATCTTTACCGAGATGAATCCGAAGAGCGCGCCGTCCCCGCTCGATCAAGACCTGAAAATCCCCGCGAGCCTGGGCTGCCTTGACCACTCCGAAAGTGTATTTTTGCCCGGGAACAGGGAAGTCAACGGCGTCATGGCAAGTCACCTGTAGGAATACGCCACTGTTTGGGCCACCTTTATAAGCTTGCCCCGTGGAGTGAAGGAACCGCGGACCGAATTCGAGGCAGGTAGCGACGTGCTTCATGGCTCTTATTGCATGGCGAACTTTCTGGAGGCTTGCTTGGTGATCATCGTTCATCTCGATGTAGGCGAGCAAAGCGAAATAGTCTCCCTCGCCGATGCGATTGAGATGGGCGCGCAGATATCCTACGAGAGACTTGTCACTTCCCACGGATTTGTTTAGCGCGTCGGTGTTCTTCGAATCGGTGAAGAGTTTTAGCCCCGTTTTACTGTCTTCAAAAACTGGCGCTTCCGCGGGAAGAGAACCTGTCTTTTCGTACGCCGAAGTCAGCTCTCGGGTAGCGACTTTACTGGCCTCAACGTCCGGTTGATTGAACGCATTGATTCCCAGAATGGATCCGGCGACCGCCGTAGCGAGTTCCCAACGGAAGAACTCTTGACCTAGATCGTAGATGTCTCCGAGAGAAATTCGCACTACCGGATGTCCGGCTTCTTCGAGTGCGTCCACTTTCGCGTCCTGGTCTGTGTCTGGTGCGGAATCAAGTCTGAGATACGCGAACAAGCGGTCCTTGTTGTACGCATCTGGCGAAGCCAGGCTCTCGCGATCAACCGGAACGATCCCTTTGCCCTGCTTGCCAGTGGACTCCGCAATCAGCTGTTCCAGCCACGCGCCGAGATCTGAAATTCCCGGAGAAGTGATGAACGTGAGCTTATCGCGGCCGTGTTTCGCTGCCGTGCCCACGACGATTCCCAGGAGAGCGCCAGGGTTATCCTGTACCGCAACAGAGGCAGCGCACGCTTCCACCATGTCGTGAGTGCGGTCAAGAAACTTGGCGACGTCCAGTCCCATGAGTGCTGCCGGAACAATGCCGAAATTGGAAAGGACCGAGTACCGTCCTCCAATGCTGGCGACGCCGAAAAATATATGGCGAAACTTATCAGCTTCCGCCACCTGTTGCATCTTCGATCCCGGATCGGTGATCGCTATGAAGCGGCTGCCAGCTTTTTCCGCGCCCAATATTTCCTTTACGCGTTCAAAGAAATATTGCTTGTAGATGTTCGGTTCCAGCGTGCTGCCCGACTTGCTGGACACGACAAACAGAGCCTTCGCGAGATTGATCTTACCTTCGACGGCTTTAATCTGTGCCGGATCGGTGGAATCGAGCACGTGTAGTTGTGGGAATCCGGCAATGTGCCCGAAAGTCTTTTCGAGGACTTCTGGACCAAGGCTGGAGCCGCCCATCCCCAGTAAAAGAATGTCTGTGAATTGCCCCTGCTTGACTTCGTCCGCAAGGCGTTTGAAGTCGTCAAGTCTTGCAATCTGCTCTTCGGTAACGCTCAGCCAACTTAACCAGTTAGACTCGTCGGTACCGGTCCACAGGGTGGCGTCCCGCTGCCACAGCCTGCGCACTTTTCCGTTGGCACGCCAGTCATCAATGTTTTTTTTAACGGCGCTGTCCAGATCTTCGGGCAGCCTATAACTTTGCTTGCTGATTTTCGGAGTGATCTCAGACTTTGAGCTCTTCTCGACGGCTTCCAGAAGCTTGTCAAAAGCGTCGGCGAATTGCTTAACGCCGTCGTCGGTCAATTTGTCAGTGACTTCGTCCATGGAGATGCCAACTTCTTTGACGGTCTCCATGGTGCGGCGAGCTTCATCAACATTTTCCGTGAGGCTCTCGCGCGGCTTTCCGTGGTCGCGAAATGCTTCCAAAGTCGCCGGTGGGATTGTATTCACGGTGTCCGGGCCGATCATCTCTTCGACATAGAGCACGTCACTATAAGCTGGATTCTTGGTGCTGGTGCTGGCCCAGAGCACACGTTGTGTCTGCCCGGATTTCGAGGCCAGTTTCTGCCAGCGATCTCCACTGAAAATCTTCTGATAACTTTCGTAGGCTAATTTCCCGTTGGCAATGGCCACTTTGCCGCTCAAACCTTTTAGCTGTTCTTCTTCTTTCGCGTTCTTGACTGTCTTCAGCCGCGCGTTGACGATGGTCTCGATGGAATTATCAATGCGACTTATAAAGAAGCTGGCGACACTGGCCACGCCGCTGATGTCCGCTCCGGTGGCAACAAGTTTTTCCAGTCCGGAGATATAAGCCTGCGCGACCTTCTCGTAAACTTTCTGGGAAAACAAAAGTGTGACGTTGATGTTGATGCCTTCGCTGATCAACTGCTGAAACGCTGGAATCCCCTCAGCTGTGCCGGGCACCTTGATCATCACATTAGGACGATTTACTTCCTTCCACAACCTGCGGGCCTCAATCAGGGTGTTCTCGGTATCCCGCGCCAGGTAAGGTGAAACTTCCAGGCTGACGTAACCATCGCGCTTCTTTGAGCTGTCGTATACCGGGCGAAGCAGATCGGCGGCATCCTGAATATCTCGAATGGCGAGAATTTCGTAACGCGCCTTTGCATCGAGATCACTCTTGGAACGCAGGGACTTGAGGATGTCAGAGTAGTCAGTGCTGCCGGCAATTGCCTTTTCGAAGATGGCGGGATTCGAAGTCATCCCGCGAAGTCCGTCTTCTTCTATGAGCCGCTTGAGTTCTCCGCTCGTGATGAGGTTGCGGCGAATGTAATCCAGCCAAACCGATTGGCCGAAATTCAAGAGTTCTTTCAAGGGGTTGGTAGCTTTGGCGGTTTCTAGAATTCCGGTAGGCTGCATAAAATTCTCCTGTTCGATTACGCATTGCCGCGTCTCTCGGCAAACTATTTCGATTTCGCGATGGCTTCTTTGGCGGCTTCGACCACTTTGTCGGGCTCGAATCCAAATTTATTCAATAAATCTTTCAGGGGAGCCGAAGACCCGAAGGTGTGCATGCCAATCATCTTGCCTGTTGAGCCGACATATTGTGCCCATCCGAAGGTTGCGGCTTGTTCCACCGACACCCGTGCTTTCACCCCTGGAGGTAGAACCTTGTCGCGATAAGACGCGTCCTGTTTCTCGAATAACTCCCAGGAAGGCATGCTCACCACTCGCGCCGCAATTCCGCTGGAGACCAGCTTTTCATACGCCTGTACGCAGAGCTGAACTTCGCTGCCGGTTCCCATCAGAATGACTTGAGGTTTTCCGTCCGGAGCATCCGCTAAGATGTAAGCCCCTTTTGCCACTCCCGAGGCCGCGGCGTATTTCGTGCGATCGAATGTAGGTAAATTCTGTCGGCTCAAAACCAACGCCACCGGCTCATGCTTGAGTTGCATGATAACTTTCCAGGCTTCGACAACTTCGTTCGCATCGGCCGGACGCATAACCATGAGTCCAGGAACCGCGCGCAGTGATGCCAGTTGTTCCACGGGCTGGTGCGTTGGACCATCTTCTCCCAAGCCGATGGAATCGTGGGTATAGATAAATATGCTGGGGATTTCCATCAACGCGGATAGTCGAATGCTCGGCCGCATGTAATCGCTGAAGTTGAAAAATGTTCCGCCGTAAGCCCGCAGTTTGGAAACGGCCAAACCGTTAACGGCTGCGCCCATCGCGTGTTCACGCACTCCGAAGTGAAAATTTCGGCCAGCGTACTTGTTAGCCTGAAAATCTCCCGCGCCCTCGAATTTGAGAACTGCTTTGGTTGAAGTGGCCAGATCGGCCGAGCCGCCCACCAGCCAGGGAACATTTTCTCCCAGGGTGCTGAGTACTTTGCCAGAGCTTTCGCGCGTGGCAATGCCCTTCGCATCAGCAGGGAATGTAGGAAGGTTCTTGTCCCAACCTTCGGGCAATTCGCGACGCTGCATGCGGTTGATCTGATCCGCAAGATCCGGATGCTGCTTGCCGTACTCCGCAAAGAATTTTGTCCATGAAGAATGCAGATCGCGGCCACGTTTGCCAATCCCTTGCCGGAAGGAGTCCAGCACGCCGTCGGGAACTAGAAACTTTGCGTCTTCGGGCCAGCCGTAGAATTTCTTTGCCAGCTTAACTTCGTCTGCTCCCAGCGGCTCACCATGTGCGGCGTTCTTGTCCTGCTTGTTAGGGGAACCGTAACCGATGTGGCTGTCCACCACTATCAGGGTTGGACGGTCTTTCGTCTGCAGAAAGCTTTGATACGCCTTGGAGAGCTCGTCCAGATCATTCGCATCGTGAACCTCAATCACATGCCATCCGTAGGCCTCGAAGCGCTTACCGACATCTTCGCTGAACGACCAATTCGCGGGGCCGTCTAAAGTTACGTGGTTGTTGTCGTATATCCAGCAAAGATTCGATACCTTCAGGTGCCCTGCGAGGGACGCGGCCTCGCTGCCAACACCTTCCATCAAATCGCCGTCACCGCAAATCGCGTAAACGTTGTAGTCAAAAATTTCGAAGCCGGGCCGGTTGTAACGTGCGCCCAACCACTTTGCAGCCATCGCCATGCCCACGCTGTTTCCGATGCCTTGTCCCAGGGGACCGGTGGTGGTTTCGACACCTGCCGTCAAACGATATTCGGGATGGCCTGGAGTCCTGCTGCCGACCTGACGAAAGTGCTTGATGTCATCCAGCGTTATCGCAAAGTCGCCCGTCTTCTCATTTTCGGGATTGATCCCACGAACCTCGGCGAGATACAGCATCGCGTATAGGAGCATGGATGCGTGTCCATTAGACAGCACGAAGCGGTCGCGATTCGGCCAGACCGGGTTTTGAGGATCGTAGCGTAAAAACTGTTGCCACAGGCAATAAGCTACGGGAGCCAATGCCATGGGTGCGCCCGGATGTCCTGAGTTCGCCTGCTGCACGCCATCAATCGCCAGCGTGCGGATGGTGTTGATGCTTAACAAGTCCAGTTGTTGTTTTGTCAGCAAAGTCTCGCTTGCCACCATGAAAATACCTTTCTCGTCGTGCCGCTGCGTCGTTTACGGGAAGATTGCCAAGTTTAGACGATTTCCTCTCGCAGTTTATCAACTTCCGCCAAACCGTGCCGCTGCGCACGGTCGTTTTATAGAAGATCGAAACGCGGCTTTCAGTTCAATCGGATGTGCGAGGAAGGCGGAAAGATTCGGTAGAGAAATTTCAATGTTGCAAATAGAAGTTTCAATTCCATTCCGCAAACTTACTGCGGCTGTTGTGGACTGGGCTGATCGGGAGGTTGCGCCTGTAAGCCGGGTGACAGAGGCTTGCTCGTGGGACCTTCGATCGGAGTTGGAATGCCGGGAATCTGCTGTTGTCCAGCGGGCGCGACCGCGTTTTGCAATGGCGGCTGGTTTGGAGTCATCACCAAGCCTCCCCGATCGGTCGTGGGATCGTATATAAATTGCCACTGATTGTAGTGATCCTTTTTATTGAAACTGCGGATGCTGGCGAGTTTGCTGGTGCTGGCAACGCCGACCAGAGCGCCGCCTCCGTAGGTCGCATTGCCGGAACCGAATCCAGCCGGTTGATTTGAGTTTCCGGAATTTAGACCTCCGGAATTTGATCCAGGGGCCTGCACGCCGCCATTGGGCCCGGAATGTTGCTGGGCATTTGCCTGTTCGCCGCCGCTGTCACCGGGCTGTGGCTGTGGGTCGGCATTCACATTAATTCCTGGCTGTGCGGCGGCGGGAGACGCTCCCTGCAGCTGGGATGCAGCGGCAAGCAACGCAGTTTGTCCGTTAAGTTTTTGTGCAGAGGAATTTGCTCCGGCGCCCAACGCGGCCGCCGCTGCTAGTCCTGCCGCTCCGGAACTGAATGCGAGTTGCACATCCTGTTGGCGGAGGAGCTTGAAATCCTGCCCGGTCACGGGGTCTTTGTAGCGTTTTCGCAAGAAGCGCAGATTGTTCGTGCTTTCGAGATCTTCAATCCGTGTCGGATAGCGTCCTAATTTCTTGTAATATGCCCGCACCGCGCGCGAATATTGCACTCCACGGTGAATGAGTTCTTCTTCGCGATCGCGCTTGGCCTGGAACACGACGGCAGGTGCGATGGCGACGGCTGCAATGGCCAGCAGCGCAACAAACAGGATCATGGTCAGCAGGATGTACCCTTGCTCAGGGCGCCCTGAGCAACCCCGCGGGCTTGCCCGCCGCGCCAATCGAATGTGTTGCAGGTTAGTCAAAGAAAATCTCGTTTCGTCGGAAAAGCATACCCCACCGTGTAAGTTGCTATCCCTGCGTAAGGGGAATGCTCTGCCGGTTATTGTTCATTACATCTTCCACCTCGACAGACGCAGGGGAGATGTGCAATACCCTATATCTCCGATCCACGATATCGCCTTCCCCTGCAATGAACACATCTTCACCCTGCGACAGGAAAATTTTCTTGGCCTCCCCAGGCTTGTTGGCGAATCCAAAAAATTTCAAGTTGATCGGAGGCGGAGGAGCGGGGCCGGGCGGTGGTAGTTGAACTGGAATGGGTCTGGACATCTTGATCGGTTTCGGAATATCCACCTGGGCCTGGAAGATATTTCTGCCGTGTCCGGTATAAACGGTGTCTTCACTCGCCTTTAAAAAATCGTAACGCAATGTCGGATCGAGTGAGCGCGGCGGCCTGACCTTCTTATTGGTCCGTGTTCTTGTAGGCGCGGCTGGAGCCGGAGAGAGCGTACCAGCAGCAGTTGCCGCTGGCCGGGCCGAAGCAGACGTAGTATCGCCCATGCTGTAGAGCCAGCGTGCGACGAGGAGCACCGCCAGCACCATCAGGCCAATCGCCGCAAACGTCATATTTCGATTTTCAGTGCCCAGCTTCACGTTTACGCACCAGTCTTCAAATAGGTTTCTAATTTCATCTGTAATTTCACCACGCCACCCTGTTCGCTGCCCAGCTCAACGCTATCCACCAGAAAAAATAAGCGATTGCGCTCGAGCGCATTCACGAAGCGCATGATCTGGAGGTATCCTCCAGTCAGATCGGCTTCGATGACCATGCGGCTTAGGCCTACCGGGCCGGGATCCTTCTCATCCGAATTTCTGTTCCGCCCGCTGTCGCCTTGACCGTATTTAATGCCGGTAATTTTCACTCCGTTTTCCGAGGCGAGTTTACCTAGTTCGCCGGACACCACTGATCCCTGCCCGGTAAGCCGCTCGTCATAAAACTTTTGGATTTGTTGGCGTGCATCGGGAATTTTCTTGTCCAATCCACGCAGCGGTTCCACTTCTCGAGTTCTCACTTGCAACTGCTTCCAGAGTTGGTCGAGTTCCTGCGCACGTGAGCGCTGCGATCCGACCAGAGGGGAAAATAGAAGCACGATCGCAACGAGATCTAAGGCCGCCAGGGCAACCATGCCAATCTTCAACCGGTTTCGAGTTTGGGTCAGGTCGGCCATCTATCGGAGTGTGCGCTTCGGCGCATCCTCTCCCTCGGGAATATATAGAGCGCTGATATCGAACTGGACATTCCCGCTACCCTGACTGCCCTCAGTCCGTTCCTGGTCAATCTGGGTCTGGCGAAAACGCTGCGATGTTTCCATTTTTTGCACCAGATCCAAAGCGCGTATTCGAGAATCTCCTACCACTACGAGCTTGATCTTCAATTCGTTACCGGCCTCGAGCGCGGGCTGGATGGAAACCACGTGCAGGCGCGGCGGCATTATGCGCTCCATCTCTTCGAAAACCTGGGTCCATGAAAAAGCCTTGCGTTGAAATAGATCATTGAGAAATTGCGAGCGATCACGCGTGCTGCTATTTTCTGGAAGATTGAGGACCGCCTCAGCGTGTGACTTCTCCTGCTCGCGGTCGGCGATCTGAGCTTCGCGCTCGCGAATCAAAGACCGATCGTTGCGAGCACTCAACCATCCCACAAATACGAAATAGAGCAGGACCAGGGTGACTATACCGAGCGCAGCCAGACCACCGCCCCAGCGGGCCCAGAATCTGCTCTGGTCCTCATAAGGATGACTCGCGAGATTAATGTCAACGCGCATTCTAAAAATTAAACTACGAAATCAGGGCCCCGACTACTCCTGACATTCTCCAGCGTGGGACCGTTCCGGCACCATTACCTACGTGCGAAGCATGCACAAGGTCGGTCACTTCGGCGCCGGACTGCGCTTTTAGCGCCGGCCCCGCTCCTACGGATTCCGACAGTCCGGCCACAAAAATCTGCGCAATATTCAGGTTGTAAGTGTCTTGAAAAAATACGACAGAAGGGTAGACCTCTTCTGCCAGTTGCTCTCCGCTGATGGAAACGCCCCGTGTATTCTCCAGCGTGCGGAAGAGTAATAGTTGTTGCTTATCGAGAATAGCGATGCTAGTCGTACGCGCATCCACTTTAACGACAAGAGTCGGCTTGTTGGCGTCAGCGGCACCGATAGCAGCCAGCATGGAAGGCAAAACAATTCCAGGACTGTATCCGGCATCACGGAAGACCGATTCGTATTCATCAACCACGCTGCTCAAAGCCACGGCCGCGACCACCTTGAGTCCGCTGGCAGAAGATTGCGCGTGATAAGAAATCTTGGCTTTGTCCACATCAAAGGGAAGCGATTTCTTGAGCCGAAACCGTACCACTCCTTCGGCTTCCTCGCGATTTGGCGGCAAAGTTTCAAAGTCGAGCAGTACCACGCGTACCGAGGCATCCGGCAACACCGCGATGACGTCGTGCGAGCGTCCGCCCACGCCTGCCAGGGTTTCGCGGATGGAATCCGATACTGCGCTGCGCTGCTTGAGATTGGATTCGATCAGGTCCGGAACCACGCTGCCGGGCGACAACTCGCGCGATGCGAACGCCTCGACCGATGCACCGCTGTCAGACACTCTGCCCGCGATGATGCGGTCCGCAGCAATCTCACAGGCTAATCTCGGTTTGGAATGGGGGATGTTCATGCTGGAAACGACTTCAAACTAGGAACTCTGATCAACGACCTCCACAGATAACACCCTGCCCGTCACACAATGCAATATCCGGAAGGGCACTCGATCAGTTTCAAGCTGGCGAAGTGAAGATCCTACCTCATATTCTCTATGAATGTGACTTTGTTGATCTCTTTCAGAGTAGTCATACCGAGACGTACCTTGTCCAAAGCAGATTCGCGCAGAAACCGCATCCCTTCCTCACGCGCGGCGCGGCGAATTTCAGAGGTCGGTTTTTTCAGGAGAATCATCTCGCGAATGCGGTCGCTCAAGTCCAGCAACTCGTGGATGGCAGTCCGCCCGCGGAAGCCGGTGCCGGCACATTCGATGCAGCCGAGCCCTTCGTAAAACGAAACTTTCGACCATTGCTCAGGATCAAGACCACTCGCCTCCAGCACTTCTGAAGGATAAGTCACCACCGAGCGGCAGGATTCGCAAATGAGCCGCACCAACCGTTGTGCCAAAATGCAATTTAGCGCGGAAACAAAGTTGTAGGGTTCCACGCCCATGTTCAGGAAGCGCCCGATCACGTCCACTACATTGTTGGCGTGAACAGTAGTAAATACCAGGTGTCCAGTGAGAGCGGATTGAATGGCGATCTGGGCCGTTTCCGTATCGCGAATTTCGCCGACCATGATTTTGTCGGGATCGTGACGCAGAATTGAACGCAATCCGCGTGCAAACGTTAAACCCTTTTTCTCGTTGACCGGAATCTGCGTAATGCCGCGAATCTGGTACTCCACCGGATCCTCAATGGTGATGATCTTGTCTTCATCAGTCTTGATTTCATTCACAGCAGCGTAGAGAGTGGTAGTTTTGCCGCTGCCCGTCGGGCCGGTGACGAGCACCATGCCGTAGGGCTCTTTGATGTAACGGCGAAACTTCCGCAAGTCGTCTTCGTCAAAACCCACAACGTCGAGCACGAGCTTGTGAAACTTCTCGCTCATGGACTCTTTGTCCAAAACGCGAAGCACAGCGTCCTCGCCATGAATCGAGGGCATGATGGAAACGCGGAAATCAATCGGCCGCTCCGGCTGGCCGTATTTCACGCGGAAGCGCCCGTCTTGCGGAACCCGGCGCTCGGAAATATCCAATTCGCTCATTACCTTGATTCGCGAAATGATGGTGGAGTGATGTTCTTTCGCAATCGGAGGCATAGCCTGCGTCAGCACGCCGTCTATGCGGAATTTAATGGCTACTGAATCGTCCTGCGTCTCGATATGAATGTCACTGGCGCGCCGTTGTAAAGCGGTAAAGATAGTTGTGTCCACCAGGCGAATGATCGGACTGATATCGCCCTGCGCGGTGAGTCTATCAATGGAGATGCTTTCGTTGTCTCCGCCGGCATCGTCTTCGCGGACAACGTCGAGAGTGAATCCTTCGCTGGCGTCCTCGAGGACGCGCTTCGACTGTTCCGTCTTCTTCAGAATTGCGCTGATTTGCGCCAGGGTCGCCACTTTGGTGACAATCCGCTTACTCAAGAGCAAGCTGATTTCATCAATCATCATCAACTGGCTGGGATCGGCGATAGCGATTGCCAGCTTGCCGTCCTTCGTCTCTTCCAGGGGTACGAAGTTGTATCGGAACATTAAGTGCGGGGAAATTTTTGTGAAGAGATCATGATGCAACTGGAAATCATGCAAGTCCACGAACTCGCAGCGATAGCGACGGGCGACGTCCTGCGCTTTTTCCACATCACTTGCATGGGCCGCGGGCGCGACTGGCCGTCCGCCGTTTTCACCATTCACGAATACTGATTTATTGTCCGCCATCGTTGCCATTCAAAAGTCCCCGTTCCTGCCGAATCCCCGGTTTCCCACATCTATTGGATGCCGGATCAACGAATGTTTGTGCCTAAGGTAAATATCGGCAAGTACAAGGAAATAAGTATTCCTCCAACCACGACCGCCATAACAATAAGAATCAAAGGTTCAATCAATGCCATGGCCGCACCGAGCGCGGTCTGCACATCCTCTTCGTAAAATTCCGCCACCGAATTGAGCATGGCGGGCAAAGCTCCTGTGGACTCTCCGACCTCGATCATCTCGACCGACAGATCGGGGAACATCTTCTGCTGCTCAAGGCTCTTGGCGAGCGGCTGTCCCTCGCGCACGCGAACGGAAGCTTCCGCGATGCCGTTCAGAATTCTCCGACTGCTCATGGAAGCCCCCGCCGTCTCCATGGAAGGCAGCAGCGGCATGCCTCCAGTCAGAAGGGTCGAGAGCATGCGGGAGAAATTGGCTACCTGATATTTCAGCCAGATGTCGCCCAGCAATGGCAGGCTGAGGATTGAGCGGTCCATGCGGTCAGCGCCTTTGTCGCTGGCTTTCCAGCGCCAGAAGATGATCACCAGCAGGACTACCCCTCCGATGATAAAGGGCGCATATTGCTGGGAATGCGTGCCGATCGAGAGCATGACTAACGTGATCGTGGGCAAATCAGCGTTCATGTCCGAATATAGCTTCGCGAATTGCGGCACGACGTAGGTCACCAGAAAAATCAGCATCAGGAACACCACGGAAACCAGCAGCGCGGGATACACCAGTGAAACGGCCAATTTCTTTTTGAAAGTGAGTGCCAAGCGCTGCATAGCGATGTAACGGCCCAGGACTTCTTCCATGTTGCCGCTCTTTTCCCCTGCCATTAGGGTGGTCGTATAAATTTTGGGGAACGCCCCCTGCGCGGCGAATGCTTCCGAAAGCGATTCTCCACTTTTGACCCGGTCTCTGACGTTTTGTAGCAGGTTGCGAAGCTGAGAATCCTTCTGGCGCTTAATCAATAAATCCAGTGAACTGAGGACGGGCAAACCAGCTCTAATCAACGTTAGGAATTGCTGGTTAAATATAAGAAAAGGCGTCTGTTTTACGTATCCACGACGGCCCAGGCTAAACTTGCCCCCAGCAAAGAGTCCGCGCGGCTTGACCCAATACACCAGAAATCCCTGTTGCACGAAGCGGTCGCGGATCTCGGCCTCCGAGTAGCCGTTTTCCACCTGTTGCAGCAGATGCCCGCGTTCGTCAGCGACTTTTACGAGAAATTCTGCCATCTTGGTGGATTTCCGTTGGTTACCCCAAGTCTAACATTCGAATCTTTATGCGATGTTAAAGTTCGGCTATCGCAAGTTCAGTTGGTGTTTCGTCCGACAGGTGTGGGCCTTGGCTAAATACTACTTCACGGGCTATTGAGGTCACCCTCTATTACCTCAGTGTTACTGGGAGGCACGAAGCGAAAACTCTCATCCGGAATGTTCAGATTTTCCTTTTGGCCGGCAAGTCCATATTCCGTAGCCGAGCCATCTGCCTCGTCAATGATCAGGCGAACAATCTGATGACCAGGAGTAATTTCCAGCAGCACCTGGCTGATTCGGTCGGCCCAGCGAAGCGGAACACCTCTCAACATCACGTTTTCCGGCTGCGAAGTTTGCGTGTCGGGCGCCAGAGACAGTCCTCGCAACTCCTTTGCCAGCTTGGTTTTGCCGAGCAGGAAGCTTAACGGAGAGCGTAGGTCGTCCAACTTTTTCATGGAAGTTTTTCGCACCTGACGATCGCCGGGGACATAAAACCAGGCGTTTTTGCCATCGCTCACAAAGAGCTTCTCTTTAGGAGAACGGTAATCCCATCGCATCTTGCCGGGTTTTTTTAGCAGCAAAGTTCCGGATTCGCTGCGGTCCATGCCGGCCCCGTGGTAAAGCTCGGTGAATTCTGCCCGCAGCGTGCGGAGATGATTGTAGTGATCATCCACCGCCTGCGTGATGGCGTGGACCCTGTGCGTTGTGTCGTCTGCGGCATAGCAAACGCTGGCCAAGCAGGCGAACAGCATTGCTGAAATTAATTGCAGTTTCATGTGTCCAGCTTAAAATTTCTGACTAATCGCTTCCGTAGGCGTAAAGCACATACTGGTGCGTCGCCTTTATCCTTTTCAGCAACTGGCTAGTGGCCAACAGGTGTTCCAGTACAGGATTATGGTAAATCACATAAACCGGTCGCGGGCAGTCATGCAAGGAGCGTTCCAGATTCGCTAATAGCTCTGCCATCCCGGCCTCCGGTAGCGGATTAAAGAGGTACAGAACACATGCTTGAGGGGGAAAAACGAAGTTGCGGGCATCGCCGTCGACTGCTCGGATGTCGAAACAGCGTTGCAAATCGCTTTTGTAGTTCGCTATGTTTTCCGTGGCAATGCGATTCAGTGCAGGCAGCAATTCGATTCCGATAACGCTGAGAAACGGATAGTCCGCCGCCATTAACAGAGCGCGGCCTTTTCCCGATCCAATGTCAATAAATACGAATTCAGGAAAGTTTATGTCTAGGTTTTCGATGATTTGGTGGAAAAGGTCAGGATGGGTCGGCTGGTATGCCGAATGGAACATGCCAGTAAGCCGATCGCTCCAAGTAACACTACCGCCGGTAGTATCTACGCGATGCTCCCAATCGTAATCGGCGTCTCCGTAGCGCTGTCGGCGCCTCTCGGGCGTGGATTCACGCACGAATTCCCACAGCAGGGAAGTGAGGTTCCGCAGCGTTGCCGCCAGACTCACGCTTTTACGCTGTTCCTGCCACCAGCCGCTAAGGATTCGGCCGAAGGTAGGCACATCGCCAGCATTTTTAGCCATGCTAATCGGTAGGCAGGAATTTCGGCTTTTTAGGAGGCACATACCCTGGTGGCATGCCTTTTTCGATGAATGGCAAATCGTCCGGCGAACGGACTTCGACATGTCCGTCCGCTGTTAACTTGTATGGTCGTCCGAGTGGATCAACCGGAGTGCCGCTCATTAGCCCTGCTCTCGAAATTTCCGCGAAACTGGATGGCCATCGTCCATTTTTCTGTTTATAGAAAGATGCGACACCTTCCAAGTTCGTGACATCTTCGTCCACTTGCAAGGCGCGCAAGTGAGCCACAGCGTTGGCGCGGATGTAGTGTTCCTGCGAAGATTGCAAGGTTGTCGTCCACAACATTCTGGCGGTTTGGATTTCTCCGGCATGCTGTGCCATCTGGGCAGCAAGGATTTTCAGCCATGGATGAGCATTCGGAACATGGGAGCCGCGTTCGAAAGTCTCTGCGGCGTGAGCGTAGTCTTTCAGGTCAAGGTAATAGATAAACCCAAGATTGTAGTAGAGGCGCCATTCATCAGGATTATTTTTGATCCCAAACTGCTCCAGCTTGACCGCCCGCTCCGGCATTCCCGCCCCATTAGGGGGCCTCGCCGCCAGAAAGTTAGAACCGAATTCATACACCGCCAGAAGTTGGGGATCGAGCGCCGCCGCAATATCCAAGAGCGGCGCCAGCAGATCAAGGTGAGTCGCACCATCGTGGTGTTTGCCGCCAAAATACTGGACGGCGCGCGTCCAATAGATGTCGGCCATGAGTCCGCTATAGCCGAGACTCATTCGTTTTAACGCTGTCGGCGATGAAACGTAAAGAACTTCCTCAAGTGTGGCTGCACTGCGCAGTCGGTCCACCCGTCGCAACGTGAAGATTGATCCCAGCAGACACAGAATTAAAACGCTGCTTGCAGCAACCGCGACCTTGCGAGAAGCTCTCATGTTATTTCAAGTTGCGCCGTTCAAAGATCAGCACGGCTCCACTGATCGCCATGGTCGCGTAAAGCAGCGCATAAGCAGTGTTGTAGAGGATGAGATGTCCGGCGACTGGTCGCTGATGTGCCACCGAGCTAATGACATTCAGGGCAGAAAAATTTGGGACCAGATAGGCCGCGCCGGTCGTGACCCAGCGCGCCAGGCCATTCGTCATGGCGGCAAAGCCTCGCAAGTCTTCCGCGAAGCTGCCGATGACGAATAGTGAGAACGCGAAGACCGCAGACAGCGCAGGGCTGGAAAAAGACGAGAACAATAGCGCGAGCGCGGTGATGATCAGAAATTGCAGAATGATGAAATAGAGAGCAACCAGGACCCATGCGTCCGCTTTCTGGAAGTGGCGCGAGACATAAAGTAAGGCAGCAAACACTCCGATCGCCATGAAGAACGTGTTTACGACGAGTGTGCCGGAAAGCCCAAAGAATTTTCCTACGATGAATTCCCAACGCCGCACCGGATGCGTCAGTACCGTGTAGAGCGTACGCTTATCAATCTCTTTCGAAACCAGGCCAATGCCGATGAAGATGGCGATTACCGTTCCGAATAGAGATACAGCGGCTAGTCCAAGATTGATGACCACCAGGCGCTCGATGCCAAATGAAATTTGCCCGACTAAAATGGCCGCGCCGGACATCAGCAAAGCAAAAGCGATCAAGTTGTAGAGCACACGATCGCGCACTGCTTCGCGAAAAGTATTGGTTGCGATATGGGCAATTCTAAAATTCACGGGATTGGAGTTCATGCTCCCGCTCCGGCATGAGCTTCCGTTTTTTCGGTTTTCAATTTGCTGACAAAGTAGTCTTCCAGCGACGTTCTCACCGGAATCACAGATATCAGGCGCAGTCGCTCCCGCCTGAGCATCTCGATCGCGGCATCCTGCTGGTCTTCCGTCACGATGCAGCGGACGGTTTCTCCGGTGACGTGAAAATCCACGCCCCAGGCCTTCATTCCCGCAGGGATCGCCGTGCCTTGCCAGACGATCTCGACTTTGCCCTGCACGCTGGAAGTTAAATCGGCAACCGCGCCTACTCCGCGCAATTCTCCCTGGTGGATGATTGCTACCCGATCACAAAGCGACTCGGCATCGGAAAGAATGTGAGTGGAGAAGAAAACCGTTTTACCGTCGCGCTTCAATTGCGCCATCAGGTCGCGAACCTCGCGGCGTCCCATGGGATCGAGGCCCGACATGGGCTCGTCAAAAAAAACTATCTTCGGATCATGCAGAATTGCTTGCGCAATGCCGACCCGTTGCAACATGCCCTTGGAAAACTTTCGCAGTTGTACTTCGCTGGCTTGGGAAAGCCCTACCCGCTCCAGTGTTTCATTGACTTTGCCATGACGCGACTTTGCGGGCATTCCGGAGAGCTGTCTGTAATATTCCAGCAATTCGCGCGCAGTCAGATAATCGTAGAAATAGGGTTGTTCCGGCAGGAATCCAATCTGCGCTTTCATGCGCGGATCGTCGAGTTCCATGCCCAATATTCGGGCAGTCCCAGCCGTCGGGAAAACAAGCCTCATCAACATCTTGAGGGTCGTGGTTTTACCTGCGCCGTTAGGGCCTAGAAAGCCGAAGATCTCGCCTTCCTGCACCTGCAGATGAAGAGGTTTGAGCGCGCATTTCTGTTTTTTTCGCCAGAAGCCGACGCTGTAGGTTTTTTCGAAACCAAGAATTTCTATCGCAGTCATTGTAGAAACCAGAGTTGTTTCATTCTTGATTTAGAAAAATTATAAACAAAACTGTGGATTTGGAGAGCTGGCGGAAATGGTGCGAGGGGTTACGAAAGTAAATACGTAAAATTGAAAGGAGCACCAGATCTCTCAGGCGCTCCCATGGTTTCTTCAATATTTCAGGCTAGTGCGCGCCTGACATTATTGAAGAGGCGTTGTGGTACCTGGGCAAGTTCCCGCAAGTGCTACGTTAGAGAAACGTACAACCCCATCCTCAAACGAGCAGAAGTCTTTGGTGCCGGTCTGGTTCGCAACAGCAGGTGTGGCATTTGCAAGGTAACCTGTTTTTGGGGTCCCGCCAGTGGCAGCAAGAGTCACTGTGTAGCCACTCTTGGTGCCGGAGGCCAATTGGCTGTCAATCAAACAAGCACCAGCTACGCCCACAGGATCTGGAACGCAAGGGCTAGCGTTGCTGCTCGGCCCAAGAGCCGTCAAGTTGGCAGCGTAGCCAATCGCTGGGTTGCTGGAATTGTAAGAAACCTGAGCAGTGTTGATGGTACGGACAGACGATGCAGCCGACGATTCGTTGGCGGCAATACGCGCCCGGAGCAAGTTCGGAATGGCGATCGCTGCGATGATCAGAATAATCGCAACCACGATCAACAGTTCGATAAGCGAGAATCCTTTTTGTTTCTTCATTTTGTGGCCCCTTGTTTCTCTGATTTGTTTGAGTTCCTTCAATATCTGACGCCTATGAATTTAAAAAAAAGGGACACCGGATTTCTCCAGTGCCCTCAGCTGTATCCTTCCGGATACCAGGCCGGAACTTACTGCAGCGGCGTGGTCGCACCGGGGCAAGTTCCCGCGGGGACTACTGCGTTCGAAAAGCGTACAACGCCGTCTTCGTTCGAGCAGAAATCCTTGGTGCCGGTTTGGTTCGCAACCTTAGGAGTAGCGTTCGCGGCATAACCAGTCTTCGGGGTACCGCCGGTCGCGGCAACTGACACGCTGTAACCGCTTTTAGTGCCCGAGGCGAGCTGGCTATCAATCAAGCAAGCGCCAGTGACACCGGCGGGATCAGGTACGCAAGGGCTCGCATTGCTGCTCGGCCCAAGAGCCGTCAAGTTGGCAGCGTAGCCAATCGCCGGGTTGCTGGAGTTGTAAGAAATCTGTGCTGTGTTAATGGTCCGTATGGACGATGCAGCGGACGACTCGTTGGCGGCAATACGTGCGCGCAACAAGTTCGGAATGGCTATCGCAGCAATGATCAGGATGATCGCGACCACGATGAGCAGTTCAATCAGTGAAAAACCTTTTTGT
>JALYIM010000121.1 GCA_030775785.1 Acidobacteriota bacterium | reverse complement strand
GCTTTGGAATACTTGCGCCAACGAGGGATGGGACAAACCTCATCTTCGTGCGGAACGCTTCCAGCGGCTCGGTACCTGCAATTTACCCGCGCTCGCCGGCCTGCGCGCATCCATAGAATTTGCCAACAACATAGGGATGGACCGCATCGAGAAAAGACAGCGCGCTTTGGCGGATCACGTCCTCTCCGAAATGTTAAAGCGGGGAGTCGAATCGTGGACTTCGCCGGATCCCTCGCTTCGCTGTGCCATCACCACTTTCAATATTCCTCCTCTTAAGTGCATGGACTTGGAAACTTGGTTATGGAAGAACCACAAGATTCGCATTCGCGGCGACGTGCACTCGAAAGTACGAATTTCGACCCCTTACTATCTTGCTCAAACGGAAATTGATAAATTTCTTGGGAGATTCGATGAGTACCGCGCAGCGCACCAGCGTGGAGGTTACTAGTCGCTCCCCGCAGATTACCTTTGTGCGTGCGAGGATGTGTGCAAGTTTTCAAGCGCATTGCGTTCTCTGAACAGGACAGGAAATCCTCCTTCCGTCCATAGCGGCGTTAAAAGGGGACACGAAAATGAAGAAGCTATTGCTTGTCGTTTTATGCGCATGTTCGTTTGCCTGGGGGCAAGAGGCGGCGGTTGACCAGGACAACGCGCCCGCTCTCACCATCTACAACCAGAATTTCTTCGTTGCCCGCGAACGCTTTCCGATGGACCTGAAATCGGGTATCAATCACGTGGAGTACGCCGGGATCGCCGCTCATCTGGAACCGGATTCTGTCATCCTTCGTGATCCCGGCGGCCGTGCTTTGCAGGTGCTGGAGCAGAATTATCGCAACGATCCTATCTCACAGGAACTTCTGCTCTCGTTCTATGAAGGGAAGACCATTGATTTCTTGGTTGCGCGCGGCGATAAGCAGGAGATCGTGAAGGGCAAAATTGTGCGCAGTGGATATATTCCCAGTTCCTCCGTCAATCAGGGTTATCCCCAGCCTGGGTTTGGTCAGCCAATTATTGAAATTGACGGCGTGCTGCGATTCGGATTGCCCGGACAGCCACTTTTCCCCGCTCTCACTGGCGACTCGATTCTGAAACCTACACTGAACTGGCTTCTGCAGACCAACGACCCAGGCAAATTCGACGCTGAAATCTCCTATGTCAGCGGCGGAATGACTTGGCAGTCGGATTACAACCTCGTGGTCTCGGACAAGTCAAATGGCAAAACTGACATTCTCGACATGGTTGGCTGGATCACCATGCGCAACCAAAGCGGCAAGACATTTGAAAACGCGCGCATCAAACTGCTTGCCGGTGACGTCAATAAAATCGCGGAAGGGGGGACCGGTGGGGGCGTCTTTCGAGCCGCGGCGAAAGCGATGGCTGCCGATGCCATGGAACCGGTTGTGCGTGAGAAATCCTTCGACGAATTCCATCTTTACACCTTGCAGCGGCCCGCAACCCTTCGCGATCAGGAGACCAAGCAGGTCGAGTTCGTGCGTTCCACTGGCATCCACGCGCAACGCATCTATGTATATGATGGCGCGCAAGTCGCGCAATACGGCTACTACAACTTCGAACAAATTCGTCAGGACCAGAGTTATGGTACCCAGTCGAATCCGAAAGTCTGGGTGATGGAAGAATTCAAGAATTCAGAAGCGAACCATTTGGGGATCGCCTTACCCAAAGGCAAGCTGCGCTTCTATCGCCGCGACACGGACGGTCATCTGGAATTCACCGGCGAGAACAGCATTGATCACACCCCAAAAGATGAAACCATCCGCATCTATACCGGTAACGCGTTCGATGTGGTTGGAGAGCGCAAGCGCACCAGCTTTCATGTGGATGCAAACCACAACTGGATGGACGAATCGTTTGAGATTAAGGTTCGCAACCACAAGAAAGAAGCAGTGAGCGTTCGCGTGGTCGAACATCTTTATCGTTGGACAAACTGGAAACTGACCGAGCAGTCGCGAGAATCGCGGAAGACAGATGCGCAAACTGCGGAATTTCCCGTGACCATCGCGGCGGATGGCGAGCAGGTGATTACCTACACCGTGCATTATTCGTGGTAAAGCAGGAAGAGTTTAGGAGGGCACGAGTTCACTTGTGTCCTCCCGCAGGGCCACACCAGAATCAGATTATTTTTTTCCCAAATGCTGACAAGGCAAGCTCAACCGCGAGTTCCGCTGTCCGATTGTGTTCGTCAATCACCGGATTCACCTCGACAATCTCGAAGCTCAACATGCGGCTGTGATCGGCGATGATTTCCATCGCCAGATGCGCTTCGCGGTAAGTAGCGCCGCCGCGAACCGGGGTCCCGACGCCGGGTGCGTCTTCGGGATCAATCCAATCCATGTCGAGCGAAATATGGTAGCCGGCGGTACCGCGTCCGGCCATCCGGAGCGCCTCTTCGATGACTACTCGCATTCCACGCTCATCAATATCGCGCATGGTAAAGACTGCGATTCCGGCTTTATGAATATTTTCTTTTTCAATGCTGTCTATGTCGCGGACCCCGACCAGAACGCAATTCTGCGGATTGACCTTGGGGGAGAATTTAAAAATCTCGGAAAGCTCCGGTGGTCCGATCCCGAGAATCGCGGCCAGGGGCATGCCATGCACGTTGCCGCTGGGCGAAGTCGCCGGAATGTTGATATCGCTGTGAGCATCAATCCAGATCAAGCCAATATTTTGTTTTTGGCGACGGTAAAACTCGGCAACGCCAGCGACGGTACCTGCCGCCACTGAGTGGTCCCCGCCCAGAACGACTGGCACTTTGCCGCTCTCCAGCGTTTCAACCACCAATTGCGCATGTTTGGTGCAAGTCGCGGTAATTTCTTTCAAATATTTCGCATGCGGATCTCCCTCTGATTTCTGTTCCGCAATCGCGACGGCGATGTTTCCGGCATCTTCGACGACATGTCCAAGAGCTTCGAGGCGCGCCTCGAGGCCCGCCACGCGGACGGCTGACGGTCCCATGTCAACGCCGCGCCGCGACTGCCCAAGATCTAGTGGGACGCCGATCACGCGGATTCTCTTCGGAGAAATGCTGGAAAACGATTGTGTGCTGGTCATAAATTGTGCACTCAGATTCTGAACTCTAAAGCTAGGGATATAACCGATTCAGCATACGCGGAAATGGGATGGTTTCCCTCACATGCTCTAGTCCGCAAATCCACGCGACGGCACGCTCGATTCCCATACCGAAGCCTCCGTGCGGAACGCTGCCGAACTTGCGCAGATCGAGATACCATTTGAAAGACTCTTCGGGAAGTCCGTGCTCATGAATGCGTTTCACCAGCAATTCGTAAGAGGCCATGCGCTGCGAGCCGCCAATAATTTCTCCGTAACCCTCGGGTGCAAGCACGTCCACGCAAAGCGCCAATTCTGGACGCACGGGGTCAGGTTCCATATAAAACGCTTTCACCGTCGCGGGATAGCGGTGAACCATCACAGGCTTATCGAACTGCGATGAAATGTATGTCTCGTCGGGGGACCCGAGATCTCCGCCCCATTCGAACTTGTGTTCCAGCACGCCTTTGGCGTGCGCCTCTTGCAGCAGCGTGACCGCTTCGTCATAGGTTATCCGCGGGAACGGCGTTGCGAGATTCTGCAACTTCGATAGATCACGTCCAATTGTTTTCAAATCAGCCTGCCGCCGATCGAGGCATCGCTTTACGATAAAAGTGATGAACTCTTCCGCCAGCGTCATCAAGTCATCAAGTGTGGCGTAAGCGACTTCGGGCTCGACCATCCAAAATTCGGTTAAATGGCGGCGGGTCTTGGATTTCTCAGCGCGAAAAGTCGGACCGAAAGAATATACCTTGCCCAACGCCATGGCCGTGGCTTCGATGTAGAGCTGTCCGGATTGCGTTAGATAAGCTTGCTCGTCAAAATAATCAACGGGAAATAAAGTTGACGTTCCTTCACATGCTGCCGGAGTCACAATAGGCGGATCAGTCAGAGTGAATCCACGCTCATCGAAGAAATCGCGCGCCGCTTTGATGATCTCCGCACGCACCCGCAGAATCGCCGCCTGGCGTTGCGACCGCACCCACAAGTGACGATGCTCCATCAGGAACTCGACGCCGTGTTCCTTCGGCGAGATCGGATATGGATCGCTCTCCGACACTCGCTGCAGCACTTCTACTCCTGTGACATCAAGTTCGTAACCGCCGGGGGCGCGCTGATCAGCGCGTACTTTGCCCTCGACGATCACGCTTGACTCTTGAGTAAGCGCTTTGATGGCATCGAATATTTCCGGCGCAACAGCATTCTTCGCGACCACGCCCTGAATCACACCGCTGCCATCTCGAAAGATAGGAAAAAGCAGCTTGCCGCTCGCCCGCAGGTTGTAGAGCCACCCGCGCACCGTGACCTGCTCGCCGTCGTGCTTGCCGATCTCTGCGATTGTGGTTATGGGGGATGCCATCGAATTAATTCGCTGGGTCCAGCATTTCAAAGGTCTTTTTCATCTTCTCCAGCGGATTGACCTTTTCGTCGCTCTCTATCTCCAGCAACAACGGCGGAGTTTGCGGCGCCGTGCGCAGCAGATCCATTGCCTGCTTCCAATCAACAGTTCCGCTGCCGGGCCAGAGATGAGAGTCCCGGTCTTTATTATTGTCGTGCACGTGAGTCGAGCGGATGTGGTCTTTCAAAGTTTCAAATGCTTGCGGAACGTCCGTCATGAGATTGGCGTGTCCGAAATCGAAGCAGATCCCCACATCATCGAAATGCGTGGTGCGGATGAATTCCACCAAGCGCTCAGGAGTGCTGAGTTCGTTGGGAATATTCTCCAGTAAAATGCGTACGCCTAGTGGCTTCGCGAACGCGCGCAAATGTTCGATGGAAGTCATGGCCGCCTCCAGCTTTCGGCCATCAAACGTCTCTCCGCTCAAACCCACATGCTGGATGAGAAAGCGGAATGGAATATTCTCAGCAACCTCGATCGCACGCTTAATCTCGTCCATGGCTGCTATGCGCGCCGCTCTTTCAGTGGCGACCACGTTAAGCGGCTCAGAGCCACTTCGTCCCCAGTCGTAGTCGGCATACAGCGGAGCGTGGACCGAGTTCAAAGTAACTCCGCTGGTGCGAAACCAATCCGCGATCTCGCGCACATGTTGCTTGCGGTTAGCGTAGTCGAGGTGCTGGCGGGCGGCGAAAATCTCTATCGCCTGCGCGCCGTTTTTCGCCAGTGCGTCTAGTATTCCGGGATGCAGCCGCTCTTTTACATACAGGTAGGTTGAGACCGCCTTGAGCATCGTTTTATTCCTGTGCTGCGTGAGTCGAATTGGAATGATATTAAATTAGGTGTTATCGCGTTGGGATATTAGCTAAAATCCCACCGCTTTGCCGTTGTTTCGTGAATCGCTCGCGCCCAACAACTCGCCGGTGCGACCGTCTACGGCTATGCACTCGCCATCGCTCCAGTAAGTCTCCTGCTCAATTGTATGGCCCATCGCCACAAGTGCCTTGCGAGTGTCTGGCGAAACACCGGGCTCAATAAAGGTGTTATCGGGCATCCATTGATGGTGGAAGCGGGGAGCGTTCACGGCCTGCTGGATATCGAGGCCGTAATCCACAACTCCCATTAGGATGTTCGCGACTGTCGAGATGATCTTCGCGCCTCCCGGCGAGCCGAGGATCAGGAATAGCTTACCGTTCTTCAGCACAATGGTCGGGGTCATCGAAGAGAGCGGGCGCTTACCCGGACCAATTGCGTTCGCGGGGCCTTGGATCAATCCATAAGCATTCGGAACGTCCGGCTTAGAGGCAAAGTCGTCCATCTCGTCATTCAGCAGAAAGCCTAATCCGTCGGCCGTGACTCGCGAACCGAAAATATCGTTCAAGGTGGTAGTGACGGCAACCGCGTTGCCTTGAGGATCTACTACTGAGTAATGCGTGGTGTGTTCGGGTTCGCGCACACTTAGTGGCTGGGGATGCGCTGCCGCATATTGCTCAAGTTCGCTAAAACTCTTCGGACGCGTGAGCACTTTACTGGCGGTGGTGTGGGCTGGATCAATGGATTCTCTCCAAGCAGCACCATACTTCTTGTCAATCAATTGAGCGACCGGAATTTTTGCGAAGTCGGGATCGCCAAGAAATTCCGCCCGATCGAAGAATGCCCTTCGGAAAGCCTCGACGGTGAGGTGCATAGCTTGAGCAGAGAGGTCGCCACTCTTGGTCAGGTCATAGCCTTCGAGAATATTTAATATTTCAATCAGCGCAACTCCGCCGGAAGATGGAGGCGGCGCGCTGATTATTTCGTAGCCGCGATAGGTCCCACGTACCGCTTCGCGCTCTTTCACCTCATAGTGCGCGAGGTCTTCCGCCGTGAGCAACCCTCCGCCCTTTTGGACGCCAGCCACCAGTTCCCGAGCTATAGCACCACGATAAAAGTCGTCCGGATTTTTAGCGATTCGCTCGAGCGTACGTGCTAATTCAGGCTGGCGGAAACTCTCACCACTCTCGTAATACTTGCCGCCGCGCTGGAACATTTTTCGCGATTCCGGAAATCTTCCGAGGCCCTCGTCGCGAAAATCACGCGCATCTTCCCATGTCAGCGGATACCCGTCTCTTGCCAACTTGATTGCAGGGGCTATTACTCGGGCAAGCGATAACTTTCCATACTTCTTCTCTGCGGCGACCAGTCCGGCTACCGATCCCGGGACACCGATCGCCTTGTAGCCCACCAGGCTCGCATTCTCGATCACGTTACCTTTTTCATCGAGATACATTCCTGCAGTCGCGGCGGCAGGGGCGAGTTCGCGGAAATCCAAGAAATGAGTAGCGCCGCTGCCCATGCGGATCAACATGAATCCGCCGCCACCTAAATTGCCAGCCTGAGGATGAACTACCGCCAGAGCAAATCCCGTTGCGACCGCCGCATCAATCGCGTTTCCACCGGCCTGCATAATCTCGACGCCTACTCCGGAAGCCCGCTCATGCACGCTAACAACCATAGCGTGCGGAGAGTGCTCTGGATGCATACGCGCTTCCAGCAACGATGGAGAGCACACCAGTAAGGCACTGAAAATCGGCGCAATTAATAATTTGTGATTTAATCGCATGAAAAGCGTTCGCAGCAGCAGCTCAGGACAGACTTCTGAGGCTAGCCCAGCAATTGTGCGGAGTCAAATCGGCGATAATTTGAGGGTCCAACTTCGGTAGCGTCACTCAGTCCAATAAAATCGGGTTGATTGAGACAAACACAAGCACGATTCGCCAAGAATGGTGGATGCTAAGTAATGATTCCCGAGACCTACAAACCGAAGAGAAAGTTTATGCAGCTTGCGATTGCGGAGGCCAAGCGCGCCCGCGACCGGGGCGATTACGCCATCGGCGCTGTAATCACGCAGGTCATCGGAAATCAGGAAGTAGTGATCGCTTCCGCGGGCAACCGTGTGAAAACTTCAGGTTCATCCATTAAGCACGTGGAGCTCGAAACGTTGAAGTATGTGTCCTCGGGCTACGGGCGGTACTTGCCGGATTTCGTCTTGTATTCCACGCACGAACCATGTGCGATGTGCGCGGGTGCCTGCGTCTGGTCGAAAGTAGGTGCCGTCGTATTCGGCGTTTCCCAGGAAGACATCACCGCTTATGGCAAGAAGCACGGCACCGAGCAATTCCAGTGGCGTGCCTGCCTTATTTCCTGCAAATACGTTCTTGAAAAGGGAGGCCTTAACACTCCGGTTTTCGGCGGCTTTCTTAGGCCGGAGTGCCGCAAGTTATTTAGTTATCGTGCCGCCAAGACGCGCGCTCTACGGTAAGCAACACTGAAGTCTTTTTACACCTGTTCTCGTGCCTCACCAAGCGTGACGGTCACATCGAGCTGTTTCTTCCCGCGATAGATCGTGATTTTTACGGTGTCTCCGGCACGATGATTGTTCATCATCTGAGACAAAGTTTGCTGATCGTCCACTTTTTCACCGTCAATCGCCACTATCAAATCCCCACCTAGCATGATTGGGACGTTGCCGAGATAAGCGCGCTCGCTGCCACCGCGTAAACCCGCGCGATCGGCAGCTCCCCCCTGTACGGCCTGCACGATCAACAATCCATAGTCGGCAGCCAATCCCATTTGTTCGGCGAGTTCTGGAGTGATGGGAATCGTCCGTATCCCTAAGGCTGGACGCCGCACTCTTCCCAGCGTAACTAGATCGTTGAGCACGGCTTTCGCCGTATTAATAGGAATCGCGAATCCGATGCCGGCACTCTGTCCTACATTTGACGCAATCATGGTGTTGATGCCAATGACCTCGCCATGCCAATTCAGCAGCGGGCCTCCTGAGTTGCCGGGATTGATTGCCGCATCGGTCTGAATAGCTTCGTCAATAGTCATCCCGTCAGGCTCCTGCACCGAACGAATGGAGCTGACAATTCCGCGCGTTAACGTACCCGAAAGTCCGAATGGATTTCCAATGGCATACACTTTCTGTCCAACCTGCAGGTTTCGCGAGTCGCCCAGCACCATGGGGCTGAGGCTGGAGTCTTTAATCTGAATGATCGCCAAGTCATGCGAACGATCAGTTCCGACCACGGTAGCGCGAAGCTTTTTACGGTTATGCAGCGTGACTTCCACCTGGCGGGCATCGGCGATCACGTGATAATTAGTTAGAATGTGACCTTCTTTATCTATGATGAAACCTGAGCCCTGACCTTCCTGAGGCATGAGTCCATTGAAGAAATCGAAGGTCATCGCGCGCGAAGTAATATTCACGACCGAGCTGATGTTCTTTTTGTAGACACTGATGTTGTTCTGCTCTTCAGACTCAAGAGCCTCGTCGCTGGCAGCTTCCGTGATCTCAAGTCTCGAGGGATGTCCGATCCAGCTGACCGGAAACTCGCGATTGGGACGATAGGTTGTGAAATAAAAGAACGCTCCCACAGCAATAATGACGAGAGTTAATAGTCGCAGCAGCTTCATATACAAAACCTTTGGTGTTAAGTTGCGGAGCGATTTGTAGTGGTAAATTCCATCGCCAAAGAAATCATCTGCCGGGCCTCTTGATTTTAACTGTTTCTTGTCACTCCTGGCCTCGCTTCCGCCGGTAGATTTTCCGCGGGATTGACGACGTAAAACGTGTGTTATGTTTGTCGCCCTGGCAGCCTGCGAAAAAGCAGGTCCCTCGGCACCGCTCGGATGACAACGGGAAAAAGATCTTAAAGATGCAAAACCCTCGACAAGACTTGCGGCGCACGGACATCCTGCTCTTGTTCTTTCTATCCGTAGCCGCTTTCCTCATTCATGGATACCATCCCGGCGCCGAGGACGCTGAAATCTACATTCCCGGCGTTCTAAAGCTCCTCAACCCCCGGCTCTTTCCTTACAACGCGGAATTTTTTGGATCGCACGCTCACCTGACACTATTTCCAAACCTGATTGCGGCTTCGATAAGAGTTACTCACCTTTCGCTGGAAACGGTCTTGTTGCTGTGGCAATTCGCTTCTATCTTCTTATTATTGCTGGCGTGCTGGCTGCTAATCGGGAAATGCTTTCGAGAGCGGAATGCGCGCTGGGCGGGAGTTTCGCTGGTCGCCGCGCTTTTGACGCTGCCCGTGGCCGGGACGGCTCTATACATTCTGGATCAATATACAAATCCCCGAAATCTCGTCGCGTCCGCGGGAATCTTCGCCATCAACGCTGTTCTAGAAAAGAAATACTTTCAAATGGTTTTGTGGCTAGCGGTCGCCTTTGCCGTCCATCCATTGATGCCGGTCTTCGTGCTGTCGTTTTGCCTGTTGCTCATAGTGATGGGAAGTGAACGTTCTTCGTCCCTGCAACTGGCGGCAATCTCGCCACTGGGATTTTTATTTGATCCTCCATCGCCTGCCTACCATGAAGCCCTGAATTCTCACTCCTATTTTTTGCTTCTTCGCTGGGAGTGGTACGAATGGCTGGGAATTATCGCGCCGATAATTCTGCTGTGGGGGCTCAGCCGACTGGCGCGTGGGAACAAGCAGTGGACGCTGGAACTGCTTTGCCGCGCGCTGGTGATCTACGGGTCCATCTACTTTATCGGAGCGCTCATCGTTGCAATCCCCGCTCGGCTGGAAGGCCTTTCTCGCCTGCAGCCGCTGCGCAGCCTTTACCTGCTTTACGTTTTGCTGGTTCTAATCGGCGGAGGGCTTCTTGGCCAATATGTTCTGAAAACGCGCGTATGGAAATGGCTCGCACTGTTTCTGCCATTATGCGCGGGGATGTGTTTCGCGCAGAGGGCTTTATTTCCCGCAAGCTCGCATATCGAGTGGCCCGGTACCGCCCCGAGGAATCAATGGGCGCAGGCGTTTCTTTGGATTCGCGACAACACTCCGGTCAATGCGTTTTTCGCGCTTGATCCGTTCCACATGCGAATTCCGGGCGAAGACATGCATGGCTTTCGCGTTATGGCGGAAAGAAGCATGCTGGCGGACGCAGTGAAAGATAGCGGCGCAGTTTCGATGTTCCCACCCCTCGCAGAAAAATGGCTGGAGCAGGTACAAGCGCAAAGTGATTGGAAGGAGTTTCAGATCCCGGATTTCCAAAGACTGCACGCCCGCTACGGGGTGGACTGGGTCGTCTTACAGCAGCCAGGAATCTCAGGACTGCAATGCCCGTACCAGAATTCGGCAGTCGTGGTTTGCCGGATATAGCTTAGGTTGCATCTGATTGATGATTGGGATTCTTCGTTGTCTCCCCGCGTTTCACCGGCTCCGTCTTCCTCAAGATGAAATTAGTGAGCATGGATAAGCTACGGCTGGGCGACGCCGCGCGCGTAATACGCAACCGCTGCAGGCTCCAACCGGCGGCCCTGGGGGTTGAACAGGCGGAAGCGCGCAATCCCCGCTTTCTGTAAAGCGAACTTCAGAGTTGTAGAAAGCACTTGCAGACCGTAGGTGACACTGCGCCGGAAATTAATCGAAGAAGCCTCAGCGAAGTACTTCGTGGGACAAGAAACTTCCCCAATGCGAAACCCAAAATGCACACATTGCGCCAGCATTTGGTTGTCGAAAACAAAGTCGTCAGAATTTTCCAGCAAAGGTAATTTGGTGAGCACTTCGCGGCTGAAGGCGCGATATCCGGTGTGATATTCGGAAAGCTTCACTCCGAGAAATAAATTTTCGAACGCGGTCAGAAAGCGGTTGGCCACGTACTTGTAAAAAGGCATGCCACCCAGCAAAGCTTGGCCTCCTATAATGCGCGACCCCAGCACTACGTCATAAACCTCATAGGCGACCATGCTGGCCATGGCTGTCACCAGCAGTGGAGTGTACTGGTAATCCGGATGCAGCATGATTACGACATCCGCACCCTCCGCAAGAGCTTCGCGGTAACACGTCTGCTGGTTGCGTCCGTAACCATAATTCTTGTCGTGCACGTAGAACTGCAGTCCCAGGCGTTTCGCCACCTCGACAGTGCGGTCAGAGCTGCTATCGTCCACCAGGATGCGGATATCCACTGTCTCGGGCAGTTCGCGCACCGTCGCCTCAAGCGTTTTCTCAGCGTTATAAGCGGGCAGCACCACCGCAATCCGCTTGCCATTAATCATCTGAATCGGAACTCCAAAAACTTATGTATCGCCGATGTTACCTCAGAGCGTTATCACCCTCACCTATAATCATTTTACCTTTTAACTTTTGACAGGAACCAATTCAGTATGAAATTGCTTGGGGCAATTCTGGGCCGCTGCTTGTTCTCAAGACTCAGAGTAGTAAAAACGATTTCGGCAGCAAGCGTAGCCTTGATAAGCATCGCGCTGCTCAATTCTGCTGGATTCTCACAACAAACGCCGAAACCAAAGCCTCCCGCGAAATCGCGTTTGCAAGTCTTTTTTGCAGAGCTAGAAAATCAGGAACTCAATGCCATCCAAGGCAAAGATCAGTCCGCGCTAAATCGCATTCTGTCGGACGACTTCCGCGAGTCGAGGCCAGATAATGCTGACAAACCAACGTCTCGAGAGGACTGGCTGCGGGAGGCCTTTAGCCGCACGGCAAAATCGTACGAGATGCGACAGATGAGCGTGCGCCCCTTGAGCCCCCAGATTTCTATCGCCAGCTTCATCCTAAGTCAGGCCTTCGAGCGGGGTGGAAGGTCTGAAACCGAAGAGCACTTTGTAGTTGATGTGTGGACAAACACTGGCGGAGGAGACAACTGGCGTTGCACAGACCGGTATACCTGGAAAGTCACTGGCCTGCCCCATCCCATGCCGGGCGCAAAGCCCTCCGGGAAATAGAGTCCTTTTGTGAGAACTCCATCCCAGCTGTCAGTTCCCAGGAAGACCCCAGGAACGGCATTCGTCCATCTGGATTTCGTCCTCACCGGCATCGTGATGACGTTGCTCGGGCCCATGCTTCCCGTGTTGACGGCGAACTGGGCTTTAAATGACACCCAGGCCGGGTATTTCTTCATTTCGCAATGGGTGACCTCGATTGCAGGCATGCTGCTTTCCGGCGTGCTCGTGCAGCGCCGGGGATATCGGACAACCCTCGTGATCGGATTATGGCTGATGGCTGCTGGAATCGCAGGCCTGGTCCAGTCTCACTGGACGCTCGGCTTGCTTGCCGTTTGTGTCTACGGAGCCGGGACTGGGGTCACAACGCCAGCCGCAAATTTGCTTATTGCGGCGGCGAATCCCGATAAACGCGCGGCGGCCTTGAATCTTCTAAATTCTTCCTGGGGAATTGGGGCCATGGGATGTCCATTCCTGGTGGCAGCCGTTCACCGAACTGGTCACACTTCAAACTTTCTCTATGGTCTGACAGTCGCCTTGGTCGGTCTTGGGTTAGCGATGGTATTCGTGCACTTCCATGCGGACGATAATCGTTCTATAGCCGAAGTTTTGCCAAGGTCCGAAGCCACGATTTGGAGTCATCGCCTGCTTCCATGGATCGTGGTTCTGTTTTTCCTGTACGTCGGAACTGAAACTTCCGTTGGCGGCTGGGTGGCGTCTTATGCGCAACGAGTTGACCCGACCGCGCACGCACGCTGGGCCATTACTCCTTCCTTCTTTTGGGGAGCTATGCTGGCAGGACGTCTCCTGGCCCCGATCGCTTTAAAGCATTTTTCGGAAATCAAGCTGGCAGCAGCCGGGGTAGCACTCGCGGCCGTGGGAGTGGCCCTACTGCTGTACGCGAAGACGATCACGCCTGTGATGGTCGGAGCCAGCGTGGCGGGCTTCGGTCTGGCATCCGTCTTCCCCATTAACGTCTCACTGCTGTCCCACTGGTTCGGTAAAACCGCAACTCGCCTTAGCGGAGTTGTGTTTTCTGTTGGCAATTTAGGAGGCGCAGCCATGCCGTGGCTGGTGGGATTTCTTTCTACGCAATTCGGAAGTCTGCGGGCCGGGTTCCTTGTCCCGCTGCTGGGATCCGTCGCCATGCTGGCGTTCTATCTTTCGCAGCAGGCTCCTTCAGCGATGAGGGAAGCCCCGCCATCCTGAACGAAATATGTTCTGCTATTGTCCTAGAATTAGCGGTAGCCCATTCTTCGGATTTCCCACCACCACGATTTTGGCATTCTGGCTTTTAGCGAGCGTTTCAGTTGCCTCGATTCCTTTCCACTGCAGCAAAGACGGCGTAATCCCTTGGGCAACAATCTGCTGAAAGTCGCGAACACCTTGCGCTTCGATACGCTTGCGCTGCGCTTCCTGGGTCTCTTTCTGCAACCGGAAATTCATGGCCAGCGATTCCTGTTCCGCCTGTTGCTTGGCTTCGATGGCATTTTTTAGAGTGACCGGCAGTTGGATGTCGCGCAGCAAGACATTCTCCACGAGCAATCCACGCTTGTTGAGTTCGGTGGTGAGTTGTTCAAAAATCTGCTTGCCGACCAGTTCGCGTTCTCCTGTATAAAGCGCGTTCGCGGTGTGCGACGAAGTGGCTTCACGAATTGCGGCGCGCAACGTTGGCTCGACCACGACAGCCTCGTATCCCGGTCCGATTTTCTGGAAAACTTCGGCGGCCCGCTCGGGATTGAGATGGTAAATCAACGAGGTGTCCAGATTCATCATCAAGCCCTCGCTGGAAGGAGTGCTGGCGGATTCCTTGATGGTCTGCGTCTGGATTGACAACGGATTGTTGGTCTTCAGTGGATTAATAAGATGCATGCCTTCCGGCAGTGTCTCCCCCGTAACTCTTCCGAACACTGTGAGCACGCCAACTTGTCCCGTGCCTACACGAGTTACACAGTTAAACACCAGAATTACGACGACCAGCCCCAGGATTCCGAATCCAATCAGACCTGGCAAGCCGCGCCCGGCTCCGGCATCAACGATTCGGCCACGTCCACTCGCGCTATCAAAAATCGCCATTGGAGTTCCCCCGGCGAAATCATACGGGGCGTTATGCGGCAGGATAAGTGACTTTCGAGGAGCGTGGCTTCGTGCAGCGTAGACCCCCTCGTGCGTTTGTCATCCCGAGCGAAGTCGAGGGACCTGTCTCTTCTTGAGCAGCTCATCGGCAGACAACCTCCATTCAGCTCGGAATGAATCGCCCAGGCATTTTGTGGCATCATTTAGGCATGCCCAAGATTCATATTCCGACGCCGTTGCGCCAGTATGCCGGCAAGCAGGCCAGCGTTGAAGTCAAAGCTTCCACCGTGGGCGAGGCGCTGTCCGGCCTCGTGGACCTGCATCCAGATTTGCGCCGGCATCTTTACAACGACGAGGGAAAGCTGCGCGCTTTTGTGAACGTGTATTTGAACGACGAAGACGTGCGATATCTGCAGAAGGACGGAACTGAGGTTAGCGACGGTGATAACATTTCGATTGTGCCTTCGATTGCGGGTGGGAGTTCAGCTTCTATCCGATAGCTCCCAGCTTCCAAGTACCGTCTCTGTACACTTGTTTCGTAACAGCTAGAGCTAAGAGCTAGAAGCTGACACTTAAAAAACTATGGCTACTATTACCGAAGTGAAGCCCGAGGTTGACGCGCTCTCTAACGATGAGATTCTGCGCTACTCGCGCCACCTGATCATGCCCGAGGTTGGCATGGAAGGTCAGAAAAAATTGAAAGCGGCGCGTGTTCTTTGCGTGGGAGCTGGGGGCTTGGGCTCTCCATTGGCGCTCTATCTGGGCGCGGCGGGCGTAGGCACGCTGGGCATCGTGGACTTCGACGTCGTTGACTATACAAATTTGCAGCGGCAGATCATTCACTCGACCGCCGATGTGGGACGCAAGAAACTCGATTCCGCTGCCGACAAGCTCAAGGCAATCAATCCATTTCTCAACATAAAGAAATTCGATACCCGGCTGAGCAGCGACAACGCCCTGGAAATCTTCAAAGATTTCGACATCATCGCCGACGGCACCGACAATTTTCAGACCCGCTATCTCGTGAACGACGCTTGCGTGCTGACCGGCAAGCCCAACGTTTACGGATCAATTTTTCGTTTTGAAGGTCAGGCCAGTGTATTCGCCACCGAAGCCGGACCGTGCTATCGCTGCCTCTATCCCGAACCACCGCCGCCTGGGCTTGTGCCCTCCTGCGCTGAAGGTGGCGTGCTGGGCATTCTTCCTGGCTTAGTCGGAGTGATTCAAGCCACCGAGGCGATCAAGCTGATATTAGGCAAAGGCGATCCGCTCATCGGACGCCTGCTGTTGATTGATGCGCTCGCGATGAAGTTCCGCGAACTCAAGCTACGCAAGAATTCCGATTGCCCGGCGTGTGGTACCCATCGCACGATTACCAAGCTTATAGACTACGACCAGTTTTGTGGAATTCGTGGTGAGGAGAAGCCCGTGGAAGCAGGTGTCCCCGAAATTCAGGTGGAAGAACTTAAACGCCGCATAGACGCGGGCGACGATCTCTATGTACTCGACGTTCGTGAGCCGCACGAATATCAGATCTGCAACATCGGCGGACACCTGATTCCGTTAGGAGATCTTCCGAATCGCGTGAGCGAACTCGACTCCAGCCGCGAGATCGTCGCACACTGCCGCTCGGGCGTGCGGAGCGCCAAGGCGGTGCAGTTCCTGCAACAGTCCGGATTCCGCAAAGTGCACAACCTGGCTGGCGGAATTCTTGCTTGGGCCGATCGTGTGGATCCGAAGATGGCGAAGTACTAAGAGAAGCACCTCACCGGCACGTCCGAATGACACTTACCCTATTCCTCGTTTTCCCCGTCCGAGCTCAGGACTGTGCCGTACGTTCGACAGCAAACTTGGCTAGATTGGATTGAACGATCCACGGGCCGCAACGCCAAGAATCCCACACTCTCCGCCAACAGCTTGACTTCCGATCTACCCAGCAGTCTTCCCGTTTTGCCCCTCGTTCCAAAGCAGAACAGCCCAACACGAACAACCAAGCGGAAAGTGCTTCAGCCGAGGTCACCAGAGTTAAGCTGACTTTCGTGAGGCATTCGCTTCGTAGTTTTGGTTTTGATTGAGTAATCACTGACTTTCTTCCGGCAATGGGTCTGTAATGCCCGCCCTGTGATAGTTATCACAGCCTTTTAGACCCAAGAATCATACGTTGGGGCCGCAGAGTTGGGTGGGTTGAGACTTGGAACTCTGAGGGCGAATACGCGAAAGTCGCGCGACTTTCGCGTGTTGTACGTATGAGCACCTGAGCAATAGTGCTCAGTTTTAAAAAACAGTAACCAGCATTGTCGTTAGGGAGAGAGGATTTGTAGTCCGAGCGGTTTGAGAGATTCCGCACAAGCTTTCACCTAAGCAATCGCCTCGTAGTCTCGACCTCGTGAAAAACGGAAGTATTCGAAACAGATTACCGCGAAGGGCTCTCTGGGGCCTCCGCCGGCCAAAGTTCGGGAAACGCTCTGCCACTGGAATAAAGAGTCACCGGGTAAAGAGGAGAAGTTAAATGCGCAAATTGCAAGCGAGCAAAATTTGGATTTCGGTGTTCGTGCTGGCGTTGATAGCCACGGGATGCAGCGATCCCGACAAAAATCCTAACCTGGCTAAACCCGGCAACCCACTGGTGCCGCCTACCGTGACCTCGGTTACCCCGCCCGACGCTTCCACTTTGATTTGTCCTAACACCGCGATCGTGAGCGCGTCTTTCAGCAAGGCAATGAATCCCGCGACCATAAATACCACCACGTTCACTGTCACCGCCGGCGGCGCGAGTGTTCCTGGCACTGTTAGTTACGTTGCTGCCACCAATGTTGCCACCTTCACGCCCACCACGGCGCTTGCGCCCAGCACTACTTTTACCGCCACCATTACCACGGGGGCCGCGGACACATTCGGAAATAAACTCGCGGCCAATTTTGTGTGGACGTTCACAACCTCGACTACGTGTGCACCGCCACCAGCCGCCTTCAATTTAGGAGCGGCGTGTAGCTTCGGAAGTTTAGGCGGCTCGACGGTAACCAATGTCGCGGGCACTGCCACCACCGTGAGCGGCGATGTGGGCGTGTGGCCGGGAAGCGCGATCACGGGCTTCGGACCACCAGCCTCCATTACCGGCGCCCAACACGCCGGCGATGCAACTGCGCAGGCGGCCCAGGGCTCACTGACCACCGCCTATAACAATGCCGCAGGCGCTGCGGGCGGCGCGGTGCTGGCGCCTGATATTGGCGGCCTCACTCTTCCTCCAGGCGTTTACCGGACTACCAGCGCGCAACCTTCACTGGGAATAACTGGGAACCTGACCCTCGACGGGCAAGGCAATCCCAACTCCGTCTGGATATTCCAGATTGTTTCCACTCTGACTACGGCGGCGGGAAACAGCCAGGTCATTTTGATCGGAAGCGCGCAATCTCACAACGTGTTCTGGCAGGTCGGCAGTTCAGCCACGTTAGGCACAAACACCATGTTTACCGGAACCATCATGGCCCTGCAATCCATCACGCTGACTACAGGCGCGACTTTGAACGGGAGAGCTCTAGCCCGGAACGGTGCTGTCACGATGGATACCAACACCGTAGTTGTGCCTCCCTGCCCATAGGAATCATGGGAGCGTACAGCGGTCTTTAGCACCGCAGAATTGGGCGAGAACGATACAAGGAAACGCAGTTTGGAGGAATATCGAATGTCATCTCAACTTACAGGCCGTCGGGTGATGGCGCTTTTGCCGGTAGCGATCGCTCTCTTATGCATTATTGCCGCCGTGTTACCGGCGGCGGCCCAGGATGAAGACAACGACCGTCCAGCTCCGAAATGGGAGCTCTACGGCGGATACTCTTTCTTCCATGCGGGCGCCGATATTCATGGCCAGCTTCCGGGAGCATTGTTTCCATTGAGCAGCAGACTGGAAGTCAATCCTCGCGGGATTGGATTGGCGGCAACTTACAATTTCAACCGCTGGTTTGGATTGACTCTCGATACCAGCACCCATTGGGGGAGTGGCGAGAGAACTACATTTAGCAGAATTGACGACACCGCATTTTCGAATCTTTCCTTCGGACCAAAGTTCACTTTCCGACGCCGTCACTTCGCTCCTTTTCTGGAGGCTCTAGTCGGGGATCACCGCCTGATGCCCGATGCCTTCCACGACGTGGACAAGTTGGGCGTCATGGCCGGAGGAGGTCTTGACTGGAATCTCTCGCGGCATTTCGCTCTGCGACTTATCAGAGCGGACTATGTGTATTCCAACTATCGTTATGGCTTTGCGTCTTCAACTCCGCGTACTGAAATTCGGGGTGCGAGACTGCAGGCAGGAATCGATTTCATGTTCGGAGGGGACGACAAAGTGCGACCCTCTCCAAGCGCAGCCTGCGCGGCGCAGCCGGGCGAAGTGTTCGCAGGCGAGCGAGTGACTGCGACCGCGAGCGGATCGAATTTCAACCCCAACCATACGCTGACATATCACTGGAACGGCGTCGGCATGAAGCCGATGGGATCGGAAGCCTCCACGCAAATTGATACGACCGGCTTGCAGCCGGGGCCGTATGAAGCTACCGCCAACATTAGTGATGGCGAACATGCTGCCGCATCCTGTACCGCAAGATTTGCCGTCAAGAGCCCGCAGCCTCCCACGGTTGCCTGCGCCGCAGACCCTGCCAGCGTGCGAATGGGGGAAAGTTCAAACATCACCGCGAATGGAGGCAGTCCCGATGGACGCAGGTTGGCATATACCTACAGCACGACTGGAGGCGCCATTGCTGGAACCGACTCTTCCGCTCGATTGAATACGACAGGCGCGGAGCCCGGTCCGATCACGGTGACCTGCAATGTGAGCGACGACCGCAATGCGCCGCTGACGGCATCATCCACCACGATCGTGAACGTGGAAGCGCCCCCGCCGCCTGCGCCCGAGATTGCCGTGTTGGAAGCTAAGCTCGCGCTGCACAGCATTTATTTTCAAACTGCCCGCCCGACTGCTGAACATCCAGAACGCGGTTTGGTGGACAGCCAGGCAGCCATCCTCAGAGCGCTCGCGTCGGACTACAAGAACTATCTGAACTACAAACCGGAGGCCCATCTCATTCTCAGCGGACACGCTGACAGTCGCGGCTCGGCGGAATATAACAAGCAACTCACCGGGCGCCGCGTCGAACGCACCAAAAGCTTCCTGATCGGAGAAGGAATCCGCGAGGAAAACATCGAGATCCGGTCATTGGGCGATGAGCAACAGCTCACCAGCGAGCAGGTCAAGGAGCAGATCGCGCAGAATCCTGAAGTCACGCAAGCCGAGCGGCAACAGATGCTTGGCAATTTACCGGTAATGGTACTGGCAAATAACCGTCGTGTGGACGTTAGCCTGAGTACAACTGGACAACAGTCCACGCACCGCTACCCGTTCAACGCCAAAGATTATCTGGCGCTGATCAGTACCTCGGGTGAGCATAAAAAGGCGCCAGCGCGGAGAAGGGCCAAAAAATAATTCATCGCTGGATATCGGCCGAGCAGGTTAAAGGAAACCGTCGGCGGGGGGCTTAGGACTTGGCCCCCGCTCCGGATGTGGGCTAATTCGCTTGCTTCGGCATGAGATATTTTCCGTACCACTCGATGTATCTGAGCAAACGGTCCTGCTGGTAAGACGGAACAGTGAACTGGTGAAATTGGCCCGGATAAATAATCAGCTTTGTGTCCCGGCCAAGTGAGCGCAGCGCCTGGTAAAGCTGTTCGGAGTTCTGCAACGGCACATTGAAATCCTTGTCTCCACACACGAACAACGTCGGCGTTACAATGCGATCGGCGTGAAAAAATGGATAGGATACCTTCATCCATCCTTCACTATTCTGCCAGGGATAGCCAAGCTCTAATTCATAATCTCGAACATATTGGTCGGTCCCGTAGCCCGCAAGTATGTCCGAAATGCCCGCTCCGCTGGTCGCTGCTTTAAAGCGAGTGTCGCTGGCGATGGTGTAATTCGTAAGCATACCTCCATAACTCCATCCACCGACTCCCAGGCGTTGCGGATCGGCGATGCCTTCCGCAACCGCATAGTCCACAGCGCCTAGCACGTCCTGCACGTCCACATTGCCCCAGTCGGCGAAGATGGCCCTGGAGTAAGCAGTTCCTCGGCCCGAACTTCCTCGAGGATTCGCCGCAACCACGACATATCCCTGCGCCGCGAAGTATTGCCACTCGAAATCAAACTCATTATTGAACTGAGAGACCGGGCCTCCATGAATGCGCAGCAGCGTCGGATATTTTGTGCCCGCATGATAGCCGGGAGGCAGAACCATGAAGCCGTTGACGGTGGTGCCGTCTTTGCTGGGAAACGAAATTTCACGAGTGCTTGCTAGTTTCAGTTTGGACAACAATTCCTGATTTTGAGTGCTAAGCGGACGCAGATTTTGTTTCTCCACCGCAAACACTTCAGCCGGAGCATCCGGAGTGCTGACCAGAGCGATGATGCGACCATCTTTACTGATCTCGAATGCACTGACCTCGCGCCGCCCAGTCGTGACCGGCTCGAGCGAAGTATCCTTTCGTGTCTTGCCATCCCCGTTAGTGCCATTTAGCACAATGCGCTGAATAGAATCGGTGCGATCGTCTTCAAGCAATCCATAGATCGCGTTGCCATCCGGAGACCACACCGGCTTATTCATGTTGCGATCCAGCGCGCCCGCCAGAACTCTGACTTCTCCTCCGTCAGAAGAAATCACAGCCAGGTGATGGGCTCCGTAGTCGAGCAGTTTCGGATCGGTAGCCTGCACGTAGGCAAGGTATTTTCCATCTGGACTCCAGCGTGGCGGACCTTGAGACTCAGGTTCGCTGGCGACGCCCTGCTCCGGACTCACGCGCCTCGCCGTCGTGCCGGGCTTGGCGTCAATAACGAACAAGTCGTAGTTGCGATTGCGATCGCCATCCGTGCCCTGCTTGCTTACAAAAGAAATCCGGGTGCCATCGGGAGACCACTGCGGCTGCGTTTCACCGAAACCCTTTGCGGTAAGCATTTCTGCCGAACGTCCGGCGACATCGAACAGATAGAGATGCGAGCGCAATTCGCCAAGGTATCCGCTCTTGTCTTCTTTGAAGTAATAGCGGTCAATGACTCGCGGTTTCGGATTCTTGGGCTTGTCTTTCTCCTTACTCTTGTCCTTATTATTAGTTTTCCCCAAGTCCTCATCGCGGGCAATAATCGCGAGCCGTTTGCCATCCGGAGACCACTCAAATTCCGTGATCGAGCCTTTGAAATCCGTCAGACGCTGGGCTTCGCCGCCATCACGGTTCAGCATCCAGATTTGATCAATGTCATCATCTTCCTCGCGGCTGGAGAGAAACGCCAACCACTTCCCATCCGGACTCCAGCGCGGATGACTCTCGCTATGCTTACCAAAAGTAAGCGGAGTGCTGCGCTTGCCGTCCCAACTCGACATCCACAAATGCGTGATCTCCTCATCCTCGTCCCAGTCAATCGTGCCCACGGTGTAAGCCACCCAATCCCCAGCAGGAGAAATCTGCGGCTCGTCCACTTCGCGGATGGAGCCCATGTCGTCGAGGGTGATGGGGCGACGGTCTTGGGCGAACGTAGGCAGCGGTAAAAAGGCTTGTGAAAACAGCAACGCAAACAAAAGCTGAAACATTTGTTGTCGTGGACGACACAATCTTCTCCGCATAAGTAGACCACCATTTTCCCAATGTTGAATTTGAAGTGCCGGAGCATTTTACACGTCGGATATAGACGCTTCGAACCTGCCTCGAGTGCCGAAGGAGAAGCACGCCCTTTCTCTTTGAGGTAGGGGTTGCTTTCGGAGGTCATTACTGCGGTCGGGACGGCCGATCCTTCCAAGGTCGCGCCCCGCAGGTCTCGCATCCTGCAAGAAAAATTAAGGAGACATTCAGACAACCTTTTAGCGCACGGAAATCTCTCTGATAAACGCTTTTCTCTACCAATTTATCGGAGGAGTCATTATGCAGTTTTACGGAGCAGACACCATGCGCACTTTCCCGCCGATTTCCAGAACATTACTCAATCCAATATTGCTTCTCGCCATTTTGCTGTTCGCGTCCTTTGCCTTTACACAAACAGATATAGATTCTGGAAGCATCGCGCCCACGTTGGGAGCGAAAGTGACTTTTACCGGCGATGCGACAGGCACGGGAGCAGCCACTGAGGCGGCTTGTCAGGAAGATATAAACTGCGATTCTTACGCCCTGACAGTAACTGGAACCCAAGCCCAATGGGCTGGAAGGTTAATTGATGTCAAGATTAGCTGGAGCGTATCCGCCAATGACTACGATCTGTTTATTCACCAAGGCACGGTGGCAGGCCCCGTGGTCGCGAGTTCGACTGGAGGCGCGCCGGAAAACTCAGAAGAGGCGGTCATAGATCCGAGTGCGACGGGCGTAGGAGCATACGCGATTAATGCGACATACTTCGCCACCACTCCGGGTGCCGATCAATACAACGCAACCGTGACGGTCATAAACAAGCCAGCGCCCGGAACGGGAATCTATATCAAGGGCGGAATTCAGTTCTCTCCCAATGTTGCGGACAAAGCTCCGGTCGCCCCCAGAGATGGGGAGCCGAGCAGCCGCACCGATAATTATGGCAACTTTTATGTCGGCGCGATTCGCGGTGTTCCAGGAGGCGTTGATCTTTGGTACAACGATTTGCAACCCGGCAGCAGAAATTTCGATCCTTACATGAGAAATCCGCAGTATCGTTGCCAGCCGGATTCGCTCACTGGACAAGTTCCTCCCGAGTGTTCGTTTCAAACAGGCGGAGATGGCGGAGGGGATATTGATCTCGCAGTCGGACGCCCGACCAGCACGGGCGCTAATAACAATCCGGCGATTCTGGCGTTCTCGAGCTTGGTCGCGGCCAACTTGTCGGTAGGAAATTCGCTTAATCGCGGCGTGACCTTTACGCTTAATCCGCTGGGCAATGTTCCCGGAGGAGCGGCTGCCGATGACCGCCAGTGGATGGAGTTCTACGGACCAAAGTCGGTCTACCTGCTCTATCGAACATTGGCACCGGCCGTGACTCAGATCCAGCGTTCAGACGACGGCGGGTTAACCTATGGTCCGGCGGTTACCGCAGGACTTATCGGGCAAACCGGAGGCATCGCGGTAGATCAGAAAGACGGAACTGTTTATGTGAGCGGCTCTACCGGACAAGTATGCGTGGGTGTCCCGCTCTCTCCCGCCGTGCCGCCTGCAAGCTATTCCTGTACCGTGGCTGCCAGCGATCCCAACGGAGTGGCGCACATCTTCTTCCCAGTAAAAGTGGGAGGCGATGGGACAGTCTACGTGGCATATTCGAATGACCACGATATTTTCCTGGTCCATTCCACGGACAAAGCCAAGACTTGGAGCCGTCCTATTCGCGTTAGCGATGGCGCGCAGACTCGTACGAGTGTGTTCCCACACCTGGAGGTAGGAGCGAATCCCGGCACTGTAGGCATCGTCTGGTACGGAACAACTGACGCTACCAATGATGATAATGCGAACTGGAAAGTCTTCTATGCTTTAACGTTGAACGCCCTCAGTTCCGTGCCGACCTTCCGGCAGGTTACCGCGAGTGACCACTACATTCATGCTGGCAACGTTTCGGAAGGTGGTTTGACTGGAACCGCGAATCGAAATCTGATTGACTACTTTCAGGTATCGTTCGATCCTCGCGGGGCCGCTGTGATCGGTTATACAGACGATCACAATGATTTTGACGGGCATACCTACGTCACTCACCAGTTGAATGGACCGGGGATCGCGGGCTCAAGTACTGGCGGCGCGGTGCAAGGCGCCGGAGTTCCGGCTGCACCGAAGCTGCCGGCAAATGGCGCGCAGGTGCTCGACTTCCCGCATGATGTCGCGAATGGATTGTTAGTAGTAACGCCTACGAGCGATCCGCTCGACATCCTTTCGGTCACGTATCACTCAGAACCGAATCCGTTGAATCCCATTGACGTGATCCTTCAGGGCACCATGCAGGTCTCGAATCTTTCAGTGGTGCCGCCGGATTCCGTCTGGCGTTTGCACTTCACCGCCAACGCTCCATTTGCGGGAGTCAGCAAAACCGGTAGCCAGAGCGGTATTCCGGGCAATCCTTACAATGAATACAGTTTTGCGCTATCCGATCGGGGCGATCGGTTTTATTTGAAAGCCTCAACCGATCCCACCGGAGCGCGAACCTTCGTGTGGGGAACAGCTGTCAGAAATTCGGACGGCACCATTACATATACTGATCAGGGCCCCGCCCAGGGAAGCTTTGACACGGTGACTAATACGATCAAAGTTTCAGTCCCTGTTTCGCAATTAAATGCGAAGGTCACTCATGGTCCAGCTATCGGACATAAATCAGTGCTGGCCGGTCTCCGGGGAAGCACATTCACGGCCAGCAGTACTGGCAAACGGGACATCACTCGAGGCGGTACGCAGTTTGTGATTCCCTAAGCCCGCTGTATGGCGCCACGCGAGAGTGGCGCCATACAACTCCCCTCATGTAGCTCTCTATTGTCGTGATTGAGGTCGCGTTGCTCGCGCGACGTAGACTGCCAATCAGGTACGTTGTCGAGAATGCGTTTCCCGGAGCTTCGGCGATGGTTCCGAGGCAAAACGCTACCAGTTGCTGGCAAAACCTTGTTAACTATCTAGCTATCTCCAGATTTGTAGAACGCTTTTCATGACGCAAAGGTGTTTGTCCAGTAAGTCCTTTATACTGTGCTAGATTTGCTTCATGAGGGCGCGTAGCTCAATCGGATAGAGCATCGGATTTCTAATCCGGCGGTTGCAGGTTCGATTCCTGCCGCGCCTACCAAGGATTGTAAGCCTGTAACTAAGCTGTTTACTTAATCCTTCAAGGGCACCATCGCCATGTCGCCTTTGCAGAATGTCGCGACCTTTTGAAATCTGCCGGGTGGAGCGTTTATCAACATCACTGGTCCGTAGCAATAAACGGCATGGCCGTTTTGCGCGAAGTACCAAGTGCCGCCCTTGTGGGCTTGCCGCGCGACGGGGCGATCCGCAGGGGCTTTTGGTTGCGAAGCGAAGTGGATTCCGGGAAGAGAAAACAGAAGGAGCGCGCCTACCAGGGTATTCATCATTTGCCACCTACCGAATTAATCAACTTATTTCACTAACAGGGTCTTTAACCGTCACGGCAATGACTGACAACCGTCTTAAATCGTGAGCGCGGTCCTGCGTACGTCTCCCGAGTCAACGCTTTTGGGAGGCTTTTGCAGGGACTGCTTGCCGAGTTTCTGATGGTTCTTGGGTTGAACACTGGGAGCCGCCTGGGAAGACGGGGTTTGTACCTGCGCATCCGCGGTTGGTTGGTTTTTTGTCCCGCTATCGTCTGCGGTTGCCGCTGCTTGATTCTTCCGGAGTTCTTGGACTTTAATCGTGCTCAGCGTGGTGCTGTCGCTAAAAAGCTGGCGGATCAAAAAACGCTGATTGTCTATTGTCCGTCCCTGTTCCACTACCAACGTTGTCAACAATACATACGAAATTACAAATAGAGCGAGAAGGATGGGAAGCATGGAATGCTGAGACTTGGGATTTGGGGCGGACCTCGCGATTGTTACATTGACCACTGCAGCACCTCGGGCCTGGATAGCGGGCACATTGCTAAATGCAGCTAGCGCACCAATAAGCGATTCGTTCTCAAGTTGTTGCAAATGCGACGGTTAGATTCTGCATACTGAAATTCCGCGGTGTCCGAGAATGCAACTTCCTGCACAATAGGGTAACTGCGACGGGTTACGGGCGTGACTTGAATCCGTTCGTTCATTTGCTTCCCAACAAAAGCTTGGCAATGGTTTGCAGTTGCATGTTGGAAGTGCCTTCATAAATTTTCCCGATCTTCGCATCCCGGTAATACTTCTCCACCGGATAGTCCTTGCTGAAGCCATACCCTCCGTAAATTTCAATGGCGAGCGAGGTCACGCGCTCCGCCACCTGGGACGAAAATAACTTGGCCATGGCGGCCTCTTTAACGAAGGGCACGCCGGCGTCTTTCATGCGGGCGGCGTTATAAACCATTAGGCGTGCTGCCTCAATTTCGGTCGCCATTTGCGCGATCTGGAATTGGACGCCCTGAAAGTCGGCAATGGTTTTCCCAAACTGCTTTCGCTCCTGCGCGTATTTCGTGGCATACTCCCACGCTCCGCGCGCCACCCCCACCATCTGCGCTCCAATGCCAATGCGGCCTTCGTTCAGAGTCTCAATGGCGATCTTGTACCCTTTGCCCGCTTCGCCCAGAACATTTGACTTCGGCACGCGACAATCTTCCAGAATCAACTCGCAGGTGGACGAAGCGCGAATTCCGAGCTTGTCTTCTTTTTTGCCGACGGTGAACCCGGGGAAATCTTTTTCGATGATGAAAGAAGTGATGCCCTTATATCCCGACTGTGGATCGAGGTTTGCGAACAGCACAAACAGCCCGGCCTCTTTCGCATTGGTGATCCAGAGCTTGCGCCCATTGAGAACATAGTCGCTGCCTTTCAGCTCAGCTTTTGTCTGCAGTCCGAAAGCATCGGAACCGGAGGCGGCTTCGCTCAAGGCATAGGCGCCCACCGTGTCAGCCGCCATCTTCGGAAGATACCTTTTCTTCTGATCATCGTTGCCCCAGCGAATCAGGGCGTTATTGACCAGCGTGTTCTGCACGTCCACGACGACGCCGGCGGAGGCGTCCACCCGCGAGAATTCCTCCACCGCGAGTATGGCTTCGAAGAATTTGCCGCCGCCGCCGCCGAACTGCTCGGGCACCTCGATCCCCATGAGTCCGAGCTGGAAGAATTCCTGTAGCAGGCCCTTGTCGAAAACCGCCTTTTCGTCCATCTCTCTGGTCAGCGGACGAATCTTTTCCTCTGCAAATTGCCGGATGTTGTCGCGGAAAAGAATCTCATCTTCCGTGAGGCTGGTGAGAGGAGTGGGCGAAGGCAGGTTCAGCGTCATCTCGGGCATGTGTACACCTTAAAGAAGCAGGGTCGAACTAGGAATTCTAGCACTGAGGAGGAAGCTAAGCGCGAGGCGCTTTACGATATGCTTAATCGCGCTTGCTGGGAACTAGCTTAAGTCCATCCGCTTGCAGGATGCGCTTGATCTGGTGGCGCGCGTGCAGGGACCATGGGCCAGTGGTATCGAGCTTCACGTAAGCTTTCCAGTGACGCAAGGCTTTGCGCGGCTCCTTTATTTTTTCGAAGGCCAGGGCTAGGTTGTAGTGCGCATCGGCGTATGTTGGCGCGAGTTGCAGGGCAGTCATGTAAGAATGGATGGCCTCCGCGACGCGCCCCGTTTCGTCCAGCACATTGCCCAAGTCGAAATGCGCGAGCGCATAGCGCGGATCAATCTCTATCGCTTTGAAATAGTGCGCTTCCGCCAGACGATAATCCTGTTTGTTGTAGTAAAGCGTGCCCAGGTTGATGTGGGCGGCGGCGTGTTCAGGATCCAACTCTAAGACCTGCCGATAAGTGGCGATGGCTTGCGGTTGCGTGGCAGGATCTTCCTCAAGTGCGATGCCGCGCGCGAAGAGCTCGCCGACATCGTGGGACACACGCTGCGTACGATTTTTTGCTATGGGAGTGCTGGTGTTAGATTTTTCCCGGGAAGAGAAATCAAACATGAATTGTCCGGCGATCGGTTCCACCAGCCGTCCTTCATGGCGGAAGCCGACGCGATGTCCGGTAGTAAAGGCGCTGGCTTCGATCAGCGGATTCTGCATGCCCGCGACCTGCTTTTGCATGGCTTGCAAGGACTGACGAATCACGGCGGGCCGAACTTTGTGAGCGCAGAGATCGCGGACTTTTTTGATTTGCAGCAGATCGAAGAACGAATAATCCTCAGCGACCGTCACCAGCGCAGCTTTTTCCCAAGCTGCCAGCTGCCGCGCCGTGAGGCGAAGAATCCGCAGAAGCTCTGCTCTACTGTATCGGTACACGGTTAGGAGACTACTTCAGCTTATTATGCGGAAACTGAGTTGGTGAATACAAGTGGAAAACTCGTCCGGAAGGAACCTTCTTTGTTAACACAAGGCGACTAGCACTTGCGCGCAGCCCCAGCTGGGAGTCGAGTTTCGCGGGATGGTCGCCTATTTACCGAAGAATTTGTTGCGGATGTCGGGCCAGAATTCCTTCGTCACATTCAGGAAAGCATCCAGTCCGATCTGCTGGCTCCATCGGCCGGCGACGTCACCGAAAGTGCGCTGCGCTGCTGGATAATAAGCGGCGGAAATACCGGCAGCTACGGCAACGCCGCCGAGTTCCGATATGTTGAATTGCCTCCGACCATCGTCGTTGCGAGTAAGAAATTCGCGACCGACGGCGTACTTCGTGCGCTTCCAGAACCCCCCGTTTCCCTTCACGAAATAACGTGGGTCCTGGTGGAGCGCGACGGGGAACAATCCTTCAGTCAGGAGGTCGGAGATGACCTGGTCTGCCGCCGCCGCTCCGTAATATTTTGCAAAGCCTCCGGCACCGTTGCCAAATGCGGGATACTGCCGGCGCGCCATCGCACTTCCTGCAAAAATGCCAGCGATCAGAAATGTGGAAGGATCAAAGGCATCGTCCACTGCAAGCTTAAGCTTCGCTTTGGAGGTCAGCGGCTTGATCTCCGCTCCACTCTCGTCCGCGCGATGGTTAGGAACGATCCAAAAAATATGATTTTTGCTCGCCTTGCCCTCTTGACCGTTCTTCTGCGAATCGGATTTTTTTGAGTCCTGTTGACCAGCCCGTGACGGTTGACTCTGCCGCTGAGGCTCCTCCGGCAATGCAGAATTCTGAGCCGCTGCTCCGTTCGGGAAGAACACCAACGATGAGGCAAGCACACAGAGAACGGCGACAAGACGGTAAGCAGCGAAGGCAATCGGCATGCAGATTATGATGCGCCGTGTCGTCGCTAGATGCAAGAAAACGAACCGGAAGCCGAAACAACGAGGATGTCCAAGCTACAAGAGATGTTCCGAATCGGGCGGCACTGGTCGGCATAAAGGGAGGCTGGAGTTTCGGGTAAAATGATGCAGACGCTTTACTTAAATAAGCCGACGTAGCTCAGTTGGTAGAGCAGCCGATTCGTAATCGGCAGGTCAGCGGTTCAACTCCGCTCGTCGGCTCCAACCTAATCCCAATTTTTTATTCAGTTTATCGCTCCCGTAACGATACCGGGAACCAACTCTGGTGTCCCGAAGGTGTCCCGAAGTTCCACATGCGGAGTTTCGGTCACTGTCTTTTCCAGTTTTGCCATTGCGCTCCGAACGTCATCGGCCGCCGTCTTGATGTAGTAGTTAGCCGTCGTACTAACATTGGAGTGACGCAAGATTCGTTGAATTACCATTGGCGGGACACCCAGACGATATAGGTTGCTGCCGAGCCCGCGACGCGCTGCGTGCCAACCGTGCCACTGCGGGAGGCTCGTGTCACGCTGATACTCGTGATCAGCTTTCAAATGGGATCTACCTTTAGACTTTCCACACAGCCCGCAACGATAGAGCGCCGGTCGGATGACGCGCCCGAGGAGGTTATTCATGCTCATCGGCTTGCACAAGCCGTTGGCGAAGATTGGCCCGCTCTCAGGATTGTGAGATCGCAACCGATGCAATTCGAGACGTTCGGCGAGATGCCGGATCACCGGGACTGGCGCTGCAGATGTTCGCGTCTTAGGTCTTCCGACGTGGCCGTTCCAGATCGAGCGACAGATGTGCATCTCCCCATCGCGATAATCCTCCCATTGGAGCGCCTCAATTTCACCAATCCTTAGTCCCATGAACGTTGCTATTGCGAAAGCGGTCGCGGCCGGCTCCGGAAGTACCGCGGTTATTGATTGCACTTCTTCCAGAATATAAG
>JALYIM010000120.1 GCA_030775785.1 Acidobacteriota bacterium | reverse complement strand
ACTTACGAGACGGCGCGCATCAAATCCCTTTTCAGGAAGGCTGCGTTGATAGATTTGCGAATGACAGCATTCGTCTTCAAGCTGCGCCTGTGCGGGTTGCAACGCAAGTACGTCTTGCGCTACGCGCCTTTACTAAATCCTTTGCACCATTGAGAATGGAGACTCGCTTCGCACCATTGCGCGGCGAATTTCAATTTCTGTTACGTAACCTTAACTGTTTAGTTATCACCCAAGCGGGTACAGGAGTAACACTAAATATGGCAGCCACCGGTGAACTGATTCGCCTGATCAATTACGTGGACGACATCAACACAACTCTGCGGCGCATCAGCGCCTCCATTGCGGGGATGGATGTCGAGGAGCGCACCCGACTGGGAGACAGCCTTCGCGCCGCCGGTTCTAACCTTAACGGCGTGCTCAATCATTTGGAGAAGGGGTCTCTCTAGTGGCAGAGGTCGGGTGCATTGCCGTCATTGGCGCTGGCACCATGGGGCGGGGCATTGCGCACGTGGCTGCCCTCGGCGGCTATCGGACGGTGCTCGAAGATCTTCTTCCCAATGCATTGCGCAGAGCAGAGACCGAAATTCGTTCCAATCTTGAGAAATCCGTCGAATTAAAAAAAGTCACTGCCGAGGATGCGAAAAATGCCTTGGGTCGTCTGCAGTTTGCGGGATCGGTCGAAGAGGCCGTTCGCGATGCGGATGTCGTGATCGAAGCCGTTCCCGAGGAGATGGAATCGAAGATCGAGATCTTCACTCTGCTCGACAAAATCTGTCGCCCCAACACAATTTTCGCTTCCAACACTTCGTCGCTGAGTGTGACCGAGATTGCCAGCGTTACTTATCGAGCGCGCAAGTGCATCGGCATGCATTTCTTCAATCCGGTACACAAAATGAAGTTGCTGGAGATTGTGCGCGCCCTTGAAACCGACGACGAGACGGTCGCCGCTGCGGTCGAGATCGGCAAACGCATGGGCAAGGAAGTGGTAGTGATTAAAGAGTCTCCTGGATTCATTACCAGTCGCGTGAACGCCATGATTGGGAATGAGGCTTTTTACATGCTGCAAGAGGGAATTGCCTCCGCATCCGACATTGACAAAGCCTTAAAGCTAGGCTTGAACCATCCTATGGGCCCGTTTGAACTAGTTGATCTAGTGGGACTTGATACCCGTCTGCACATTCTCGAATATCTGCAAAAAACGCTTGGTGAGAAATATCGTCCTGCACCACTTTTGGTGCAGTATGTAAAGGCTGGGCGCTTGGGTCGAAAATCTGGGCGCGGGGTATATGAATATCCCCAGGAAGCCACTGCTGCCAAGCAGTCATCGTCCAACTAGCGCCAAGGAAGCCCTGGCCGTTTGGGGCTTTCCTTTTTCGCTTTTAGAAGTCTAAAGAAACGACTTCGTATTTCATCCATTTCTGTGGGAACCCAGGGGCCTGAATTTGCGTATCACTCTTTAATGGTCACCTGAATTATGCGGATGCTTATCGAGATCGTCCGGCAGTCGCTGGCCACGCTGTGGGCTCATAAGCTGCGTTCGTTTCTGACGATGTTCGGCATCGCGTGGGGGGTGGGATCGCTTCTCTTGCTGGTGGGATTGGGCGAAGGCTTTCGCAGCGGCCAACAGAGGCAGTTGGCAACGCTTGGGCAGGACATCATGTTTACCTTTCCTGGCAGAATTCCCGCCGTGGCTGGCAGTTTGCAATCCGGTCAGACTTACCACTTCACTTATGAAGATTACCTAGCCATCCGAAGCGAGGCTCGCACGGTCGGCGCGATCTCTCCCGTGCTCAATCGCGAAGACATTCGCGCGGTGAGCGAATATGGATCCACCAACGGACAAGTGTTCGGAGTCGCCACTACCTACAACAATATCCGCAATGTGCCGGTGGGTCCGGGGCGGTGGTTCAATGATGAAGACAACAGCCAGCGAAGGCGCGTTGCCATTGTGGGATGGGAGCTTCTGAAGAACGTTTTTCCTGGGCGACCCGCCGTGGGTGCCACCATGCTGTTGAACGGCATCCGTTTCGACATTATTGGAGTGCTTTCAAAAGTTGGGCAGGACGGCAACAACGGGACCAATGCGAGGATATTCATCCCCATTGAAACCATGCGCGATCTTTTTCGCCTTAAGACGGAAGGATCGAAAGACGCGATTTCATTTATTAACTATCGTCCCCTGGTCAAAGCTGAACACCAGGCCGCCAAGGAAGAGGTTCACGATATCATCGCCCGCCGCCATCGCTTTGATCCGAAGAATGAAGACTCATTCGAGGACTGGGACACAATTGAGAATTCCCAGAAAGTGGCGAAAATATTCGATGCGATGGACTATTTTCTGGGCGTGGTAGGACTGGTGACGTTAGGTCTGGGCGCAATCGGCATCATCAACATCATGCTGGTGTCAGTTTCTGAGCGCACCAGGGAAATTGGTTTGCGCAAAGCTCTGGGAGCGACGCATCGCAATATTCTGACGCAGTTCTTCGTGGAAGGAATGTTCCTAACGTTTCTTAGCGGTCTTATCGGATTAACACTGGCAAGCGGTTTCGTGACATTGTTGGCTCAACTTCCCGCGCCCGAGGGTTTTGATACTCCGCGAATCGTTCCAGCTTCTGCGGTTGCTGCAATTGTTTCGCTCGCCGTCGCTGGCATTACGGCAGGACTGTATCCAGCGCGCAAAGCCGCGTTGCTACCTCCAGTAGAAGCATTGAGGCAAGAGTAGCTAGATAGTCTTAAGGAACAGAATTCACTATGGTCCGAGACCTCGGCATTCAAGCCTACAACGCACTCCGCCACAACAAGAGCCGAAGTTTGCTCACCATGTTGGGGATGGCGTGGGGAATCGCCACGGTCGTTCTGCTGCTCTCTTACGGCGCCGGATTCGAGCGCGGTATTTGGTCGGCGTTTCGATCATTTGGAACCAACCTTGTTTTTGTATTTCCCGGCCGAACTTCTTTGCAAGCTGGCGGAAATAAGGCCGGCACCGAAATCCGCATCACCATTGACGATCTGGACCACGTCCGTTCCGAAGTGCCGCTGCTCAAGCGGGTCTCTCCCGAGTCCATGAAGCAATGCACGGTCGCATATGGAATTCGAAGCGCTAGTTACCAAGTAAGCGGAGTCTACGCAAACTATGCCACGATGCGACGAATGGAAGTGGCCGAGGGCAGTACGTTTGGAGAGGCCGATGACTTCACCCACACACGCGTCGCGGTGATTGGGTCCGACGTTAAGAAGAAACTGTTCTCAGGAGAGAACGCCTTAGGCGAAAGCATTCGCGTGGATGGAATTTCGTACCAGATAGTGGGCGTGCTCAAGCACGTGGTCCAGAACGGCGACGACAACCTGAACGGACATGTTTACGTGCCTTTCAGTGCCATGAGCGACCTAAAAAACACACACTATCTCAACGCCATTGTCATGGAATATGAAGGCGACCACGAGAAAGTTGCTAAGGCGTTGCGCGACTCGATGGCCTTTCATCACAACTTCGATCCTAAAGATAAGCGTGCGGTGTTTGTCTTTGATGTCTTTGCGGATTTGGCGGACCTCAACGTGATCACCACCGGTATCAAAATTTTGCTGGGATTTATTGGCTTGCTCACTCTTGGCATCGGCGGCGTTGGCCTAATGAACATCATGCTGGTTTCAGTAACTCAGCGCACCCGCGAAATTGGAGTGGAGAAAGCGCTGGGAGCTCATCGCTGGCACATCCTCTTTCAATTTCTGGCCGAAGCGTTGGTCATTACAGCTATCGGAGGACTGCTGGGCGTGGCACTGGCCTACCTGGTTTCGTGGGCGGTGGGATCACTCACTCTTTGGAGCGCGTTTCAGGACGATGCCAGCGAAGGGGACATCCACCTCTTTATTGACACGACAAACCTGCTGTTGTCAACCGGGATCCTCAGCGTTGTGGGAGTAGTGAGCGGAATGTTGCCGGCGATTAAGGCCGCCAGACTGAATCCGATCGAAGCGTTGCGTTACGAGTAAGCAGTTCGTGCTTACTTTGCTTTGCGTTCTTCGCGTTTGCTGGCCGCGTCGAGGGGCTTGGTGGGCTCGGTCATCCGTACGGGATCCAGAATTTCGTTGATTTCTTTTTCACTCAGCAACTTCTTCTCGCGTGCGATCTCGATGATGGATCGTCCTGAAGCGACCGCTTCTTTGGCAATTTCGGCCGCCTTGGCGTATCCGATATAAGGATTGAGCGCAGTCGCGAGCGACACTGTTGCCTGCACGTAGAAGTTGCAGCGGTTCTGGTTGGCGGTAATGCCGCGGATACACTTCTCGTCCAGCTGACGCAGCATATTCGTAAGAATTGTGATGGACTGCATTACGTTGTAGGCCATGGTCGGCATCATGACATTCAGTTCAAGTTGTCCTGCCTGCACCGCCAGAGCAACCGCTGAATCGTTGCCAACGACTTGAAACGCCACCATGGCGGCAAGTTCCGGAATCACGGGATTTATCTTGCCGGGCATGATGGAAGAGCCAGGTTGCAGCGCAGGCAAATTGATTTCTGCGAATCCCGTATTTGGACCGGAAGCAAGCAGCCGCAGGTCGTTCGAAATGCGTACCACTTCGAGCGCCAGGTTGCGCAATGATGCAGAAACGTTGGCCATCGGGAAATTGGATTGCATGGCATACCGCATGTCATCTACAGGCGCGAGTTTTTGACCTGAGATTCGAGCTAAATCCCTGACTGCTATGCTGCGATATTCGGGATGTGTATTGATTCCCGTGCCAACCGCTGAACCACCTAATCCCAGTTCTCGCAGGGAATCAGAAGCTGTGCGGATTACGTCACTGGCGCGACGTATCACCCCCGCATAGGCAGTGAACTCCTGCCCAAGGCGCATGGGCACGGCATCCTGCATGTGGGTGCGTCCGGACTTTAAAATCTCGCTAAATTCCTTCCCCTTCGCCTCCAGCGCTTCGGTCAACGACTTGGTAACGGGATAAAGTTTTTCCAATTCGAGCAACGCCGCCAGCCGCATCGCGGTAGGGAAGACGTCGTTAGTGGATTGTCCGTAGTTGACGTGATCGTTGGGATGGACAACCGAATAATCTCCCAGCTTCCCGCCCAGAATTTCGACAGCACGATTCGCGATCACCTCGTTGCTGTTCATGTGGAAGCTGACACCGGCGCCCGCTTGAAAGACATCCACTACGAATTGCTCATCCCATTTACCTTGCTCAACTTCTTTTGCCGCCTGCACGATGGCGTCCGCCACTTTAGAGTCCAACAGGCCAAGCTCTTTGTTGGCTTCGGCCGCAGCTTGCTTGACCATTCCAATCGCCCGAATCAAAGTGGGGTGGGCGACCATACCGGAGATCGGGTAATTCTCGACCGCGCGCAGAGTCTGAATGCCGTAGTAAAGGTCAGCAGGAATCTCTCGGGTGCCGATCGAATCTTTCTCTGTGCGGGTCGAACTTTTAGATGTGGCCATCAATCTCCTGTAGCCGTATCGAATGGGCAATCGTCCGATTACTGGTCGGAAAATCTCACGTGAGTTAACCAAAAATTATAACAAGGTGCGAGATCGCTAAGTCTCGGTCGCGACAACACATGCTAAAATCGTCATCTTTCTGCCACCTTCAGTGCCAGTCAAAACTCTATCCTCGGCGAGCAAGCAAATTCCCGATGTGTTGCCGCGTGCGCAGATAGATGCTTCCCCGGAATCTAGAATTGATGTGATGGTTATAGGGGCCGGCCCTACCGGCCTCGCGTGCGGAATTGAAGCACAGAAAGCGGGTTTCAAGTCGGTAATTATTGATAAGGGCTGCGTGGTGAATTCCATCTACAACTATCCGGCCAATATGACGTTTTTCACTACGCCCGAGTTGTTGGAGATTGGAGATATCCCTTTCAGCAGCGTTCACCAGAAGCCGACAAGGCAGGAGGCGCTTGAGTACTACCGCAAGGTTGCCGAGCATTATCGCCTCGACATCCACCAATATCAAAAAGTGGAGACAGTGACTGGAAGCGACGGAGATTTCAGTGTCACCACCAGCGACCGGCTGGGAAGAATTTACGACTATCATCCGCGCAAGTTGATTGTGGCGACGGGGTATTACGATCTGCCTAACTACCTCGGAATTCCCGGCGAAGATTTAAGCAAGGTGTTTCATTACTATCGCGAGCCGCATCCATTTTTCGATCACGACGTACTGGTTATCGGAGGAAAAAATTCCGCCGCAATCTCGGCGCTTGATCTTTGGCGGCACGGTGCGCGCGTCACGCTCGTACATCGCGGCCCCAAACTGCATCATCATGTGAAGTATTGGATCTTGCCCGACATTGAAAACCGGATTAAGAACGGCAATATAGCGGCGTACTTCAACACCAGCGTGATGGAGATTGCTCCCGACCATGTGCTTCTTCAGACGTCAAAAGGCGAGGTTGAACTGAAGAACGACTTCGTATTTGCGCTTACCGGATACCATCCTGACTACGATTTTCTGCGCGCAATGGGAATTGAACTCTCCACCGACCAGTCCCGTCCGGTCTCGGACCCCGTAACGCTCGAGAGCAATGTTAGCGGAATTTATGTCGCTGGAGTAATCGTTGCAGGTTCGCGGACCAACGAGATTTTTATTGAAAATGGCCGCTTTCATGGTCAGCAGATTGCGGCACACCTGAAAATGAAGCTGGGTTCTGGCGGAACTGCCGCGAGAGAATAATTACGCGAGAGTGACGACTTCTTCTCCTAGTTGTTGGTTCAATAATCTCGCTACCAGGGTGCTCAAGTTTTCTTGAGTTTTTGGAAGCAAAAAAGTCCTTTTCTCGTCCGACCAGTCAAGTTTAAAACTAGTCGCCAGGGCAGAGATCCAAATCTGGCGAGCAGCTGAGTTCGGCGAAATCACGAACTTGCTTTCGTCCGCGAATGAAATGTGAAGTGCACCGGCCTGGTCCTCTACCTCGATGTCGGCGGTTTCTTCAGCGGTGATTAGAGACTTCTTGAGGGAGTCGAGAGCAGTTTCGGCGTGATTGCGAAAATCCAGTTCAGAGATCATCCATCTCAGTATAGACATGCAGGGTGAGGACATTCCGAGGGCAGAGCCAACTCCACGTCCATCAGATCAGTCGCTGGACGTCTTTGCGCGTCTGTGTCAAATGCCGTCGAATGATTACCGCAACCAGGATTAATCCAGTTCCAAGAAGAGTCAGAACTGCGCGCTCAGAAATGACATGGCGCGTGACCATCGCCAGGGAGACAAAAGTAAGGAACAGCAGGGAAGCGGCAACTTCTACTGTGCGCGGCACCATGGAGCTAGCCTCCGGGGCTATTCGAAGAGCATGTTTGGGGCCATGTCGCGAACGCGGGCTCGGTCCGGGTTCCCTGTAAGATTATGTTGTTATGGGACTTGCAACGTCCTGTGGATATAGTCCTCTAGTCCAGCTACCTGTATGAAATATTTTTCATATTTTCGACCATTTATTCATAACTCTTTCGGATAGTCGCGGACGTTAGACTCAGTGGCCAAGGCGGCTAGCTCGAGGAATTCAGGCGGTCAATTTTCGCCGCCATGATGAAATCACCTTCGGTTAGCCCATCCACTTTGTGGGTCCACAGGGTGATTTCCGCCTTACCCCAAGCCAATAGAATGTCGGGGTGATGGCCCTGTTCCTCCGCGAGGGATCCGACTCTATTTACGAAATCGAGCGCCTGTTTGAAATCCGGAAAGGTGTAGGTACGGGTTAGGTGGTGGTCGTTCACCACTTTCCAATGCGCCCACTGCGGAAGTAGCCTGTGCATCTCGGATAGTTCCGGTCCTTTCAGCGGAGGCACGCCACCACGACACGGCACGCAGGTTTTGGCGGCCAAGTCGGTAGAAGACTCAGGTTTTGACTGGGACAAACTTTCTTGTTTACTTGCGGCCATCAAAGTCTCCTGCTAATCAGAATTTCCGACTGATAGCGCAATGCTAATTTAAACAAGCCTGCCGTTCGCGCACGCGCATCTGTAGTGCTTTATTATCGCTCGTTCTAGCGACGGTAATTCTCATAGTTTGAGAACCACAAAGATTTCTGAGGATGGAATGGCTGACGAACGACCGAGACCAGAAGGATCGACTCCAAAGATATCCAATTCATGGCTCATCGCCATCTCGGTTATGCTCGCAACTTTCATGGAAGTGCTCGACACTTCCATCGCCGCCGTGGCGCTGCCGTACATTGCGGGTAGTCTCTCCGCCACCAATAATCAAGCCACCTGGGTGCTTACCAGCTATCTGGTTGCGAATGCGATCGTGCTGCCGGCAAGCGGATGGTTTTCGCTCAAATTTGGACGCAAGCGCTTCCTCGTTACCTGCATCGTTATTTTCACGATTTCTTCTTTTCTGTGCGGAGCGGCCACCAGCCTGGCAATTATCCTGATTGCTCGCGCTGTGCAAGGGGCGGGCGGAGGCGCGCTGCAGCCTCTTTCGCAATCTATCCTGCTGGAAAGTTTTGCCCCCGAGAAGCGCGGCCTGGCTATGGCAGTGTTTGCACTCGGAGTGGTAGTTGCGCCGGTTTTAGGTCCTACCCTGGGTGGCTGGCTGACGGATAGCTATTCCTGGCGCTGGGCGTTCTACATCAATATTCCGATTGGAATTTTCGCCATCTTCATGATCTTGCGTTATGTCGAAGATCCTCCCTACATCAAGAACGCCAAGCCCGGCAAAATTGATGGCATCGGATTGGGATTGCTCGCGATCTGGCTGGGATGCCTGCAGATTATCCTCGACAAGGGGCAGGAAGACGATTGGTTTGGGGCGACCTGGATACGCTGGGCGACTGCCATTCTGATTATTTGTTTTGTGGCATTTATTATTCGCGAATGGAACCATCGAAAGCCGCTGGTGGACCTGCGCGTTTTCCGCCATCGAAATTTTACCCTGGGATGTTTGTTGATCGGCATTTTCGGCGCCGCGATTTATGGGCTGGTAACTCTCTTGCCTCTTTTCTACCAGGAGTTGATGGGATACACCGCACTGGCTGCGGGGTGGGCAGTGAGTCCGCGAGGAATCGGCGCCATCTTAGCTATGCCCGTGATTGGTCTGCTGACGGCGAAGCTCGACAACCGTTGGCTGATTGCTTTCGGGTTCACTCTCTTCGGAGTGTCCAGCTTGTGGTTCGGACACGTGAATCTGTCCATCGGTCAGTGGACGTTTCTTTACGCCATCATCATCAGCGGCTTTGGCTCGGGATGTATCTTTGTCCCGCTATCCACAACCGCCATGGCAGGAATTCCGAACGAGGAGATCGGCAACGCCAGCGGACTCTACAACCTGCTGCGAAATATTGGCGGCAGCGTCGGAATTTCAGTCGTGAACACGATTGTTGTTCGCCACGCTCAGGTGCACAGAAATGAAATGTCCCATTCACTGAGTGCCGGCAATGCCAATCTCCAAGGCCAAATGCACGCGCTTCAACACTATCTGGCGATGCAGGGTGCTTCTCCGTCACTGGCGGCTAGCCGCGCTTATGCCCTTCTAAACGCCTCACTAGGCGGCCAGGCGCGACTGTGGTCTTACATTGATGACTTTCGCTACATGGCGCTGGTTTGCTTTGGATGCATCCCGATAGTTTTTATGCTGAGGAAAGCGATTGGGAAGCGGGGAGTCAGCGCGGGACACTAAGAGCGATCTCGCCAAAGGAACGCAGGTTCCAAATAAGGCCAAAAGCGAACTTGCGGCGGCTCGGCACATTCGAAAGGCTGATATATTTACCGTCATATTCGAGAAAATTAGGAACAGAAGAGCAGGAGAGAAGGAGCGGTACTCATGGCAAAGAGCGTTAATAAAGTTATTCTCATCGGAAATCTTGGCAAAGATCCCGAGGTCAAGTACACACCCAGCGGCACTCCGGTCGCGAAACTTACTTTGGCCACTAACGAGCGCTTTAAAGACAAAGCTGGTGAATGGCAGGACCGGACCGAATGGCACAACGTGGTGGCGTGGCAGCGCCTTGCTGAGATTGCAGGTGAGTATCTGAAAAAGGGAAGCAAGGTTTACATCGAAGGCCGCCTGCAAACGCGCTCCTGGGATGACAAGCAGACAAATCAGAAGAAATATATGACGGAAGTTGTCGCCGGCGATTTGGTCCTTTTAGGAGGACGCGGCGAGGGCGGGGGCGGAGGAGATTTCGCAGGTGGATCGCGCGCAGGATCGGGTAACAATTTCGATCGGCGAACTCCGGAACCTGAGCCGGCAGGCGCTTCGCCGATTAGCGACGAAGACATACCTTTTTAGGACGTAACCACTGTCGGTTGGTTGAATAAAAACTAGGTGGCTCGGCCTTCAGCGCTGCGCCACCCAAAACCACCGATCCCAAAAACACCCCATGCCAGAGCCTCAGGCCGCGAACAGGTGATAGAGCATGAAGTACACAATCACTCCGGTTACCGATACATAGAGCCACAGAGGATACGTCCAGCGGGCTATTGCCTTGTGACGATCGAAGCGCTCACGCAAGGCGCGGCTCAAGGTGATGATCACCAGCGGAACAATTGCGATAGCCAGAGTGACGTGCGAAATCAGAATTGCGAAGTAAACCGGACGCGACCACCCCTGCCCTTGAAAGCGTACCGATCCCACGTGCGCGTGATAATAGACATACGAACTCAAGAACAAAGTGGATGAAATCAGCGCCGTAATCATCACCGCCCGGTGCGCGGCGACTCGTCCGCGCCTAATGAAGCCGTAACCAATCAACAACAGGATTGTGCTCGCGCCATTCAGAGTGGCGTTAATTTTTGGGAAGATGGCGTATTGCGGCGGGACCTGCAGAGTAACAGGAATCATGCGGCGGGCCGAGTGCTCCGGCGATTCACCATGATGAACGCCAATCCGAACATAAACAGCGAGAACAGCACCAGCGTTGCCAGCGATTCAGACATCGAAACGGTGCCCTGGTTTTGGGGGTACAAGAGATCGCGCAAGGCTTCGACCCCGTAAGTGAGGGGATTAATCCGCATCAGAAAGCGAAGCCAGCCCGATGCCCCGGAGAGCGGGAACAATGCGCCGGAAAGCAGCCACAGCGGAATCAGAAACAAATTAATGATGGCATGAAAAGCTTGAGAGGAATCCATTGGCCAGGCGATGGCGAAGCCGAGCGCGGTGAGGGCAAACGACACCAAGAAGACTGTAAGCGCCACCAACAGTAGCGCGCCGATGCCGATGTGTACTCCAACGAAAGGCGCAAAGGCGAGAAATATCAGCCCTTGAATAGTAGCGAGCGTCGTCCCGCCCATGACTTTCCCCAGCACGATTGCGCTGCGCGACACGGGCGCCACCAGCACCGAGAGTAAAAAGCCTTCTTTGCGGTCTTCGATGACCGACATCATGGTAAAGATGGAGGTGAACAACACGATCATAATCAGTGCGCCGGGATAAAAATAATCGAGATAGTGTTGTCCGCTCGTGCCGCTGGGCCCCGAACGAAAAGACGTACCAAAACCAGAACCAATAACAATCCAGAACAGCAAGGGTGAGGCGATCACTCCGATCACGCGAGAGCGCTGGCGGTAGAAGCGAACAATCTCTCTCCACCATAAAGTGAAAGCCGGCAGCCAAACATCGTTGCCGGGAGTCACGTCCGCTCTGGAGAAAGTTGTAGTCTGGGTTGACATTAATTTTTCTTCAATTCGGTCTGTGGCCGGGCTGAGTCAGTCCAGAAACGATGTCCGGTGCGGCGGATGAAAACGTCCTCTAGTGAAGGCTTGCTTACCGACACTGAATCAATGTCCCCTGGGAATGCCTCGACCACTTCGGTGATAAAGCGATGTCCATGCTCACGCTCGATTCGTACCTGCCCTTGCAGCACCTGAGTCGCGATGTTGAAACGCATGCTCAACTTTTCCGCTAGTGTTTCGGCATCTTTCGCTTCGAGGACAATCACGTCTCCACCGATTTCCTCTTTCAAGTCGGTGGGAGTTCCGAGAGCGACCAGCTTGCCTTCGTTTAGAAATGCCAGGCGGTCGCATTTGTTGGCCTCATCCATCAGGTGAGTCGTCACGATGACCGTGACCTGTTCCTCATCGCGCAGAATTTGCAGATAGCGCCAGAGATCAATGCGGGCGCCGGGATCGAGGCCCGTGGTCGGTTCGTCCAGCAACAAGACTGAGGGGTGATGCAGAAGTCCTTTTGCCAACTCCAATCTGCGCTGCATTCCGCCAGAGAAAGTCTCGGCCTTCTCCTTAGCGCGATCAGCCAGTCCGACGTGGGACAGCATTTCATGAATGCGAGATTTCAAAGCCTTTCCACGCAGTCCGTAAAGGTGGCCTTGATGCATGAGGTTTTCGTAGGCGGTGAGCTTCACGTCAATACTCTGCGACTGGAAAACGACGCCGATCTGGCGCCGGAGCTGGCTGGGTTCTTTCGCGACGTCGAATCCCGCGATCACGGCCCGTCCTGCAGTCGCAACCATCAATGTGGAGAGGATGCGGAACATGGTTGTCTTTCCACTGCCGTTTGGCCCCAGTAATCCAAACAACTCGGCCCGACGAACTTCGAAGGATACCCCATTCAGCGCGATCCGACTGTCGTAGCGGTGCACAAGATTCTGCACCGAAATAATGGAGGACGAAGCAGTGGTTTCCAGATGAGAATCGTCGGTAATCGGCAAAGCGGGGGTTCGTAGGGCCACAATCTATTCTACGACGAGAAAAGCCTGGAAGACCGAGGAGAGTAACGTTTCTAGAAAACTACACTGTTACGGTTTCTCGAGATTTCTCGGGGCGTCGGCCTTGAGCAGGGAATGACAGGTGGCGCCAGACCTGTAGCGTGAAGATCACGGTGCTTGCGAGCAGCAGTGCTCCGACCGCAACGTGGGCTACGGTTGAGATCACCATGGATAGTTCGGGTTGCGCCGCATCTTTACCCCAAGCGACGCGCGTGGTGAAAGCCACAAACCCTAGGCACAGCTGGGCAATTAGCAATGACAGGATTGCGATAGCAGGACGCCGAATTGCTTCGATTCTCGAATATTCTGACAACGTTCGCACCACTGTCCACGTCAACACCGCCGCCACAACCGGCGCGTTGACCACGTGGGGCCACCAACTCAATCCGTGATGCCGGAACATGGCTCCCAACAGCAACTGCCCGTACAACACAAAAATGGAGAGCAATCCGAGAGAAAGAAGTTGCGGACGGTGATTATCCGGCGAGATCGGCGGCGCGTCTTCCACCCACTGACGGCCGGTGAAAAGAGCGATGGCGCATGCGATGCAGAAAAAAGTTTGACCAACCGCTGCATGCGCGGAAGAAACCGCGGGAGGTAGAAAGAAAATTACAGTCAACCCACCAAGAATTCCTTGCGCAATTACGGTGCCGAGCGCGGCGATTCCCATGGTCTTCATCCAGCGGCGGTGGTCTGTGCGCCAGGTCCAGATCGCGATGGAAATCGTCAGCAGACCTATGAACTCCGCGATCATACGATGAGAGTGTTCATAACGAATGCCACCTGTCCAAGGGGGGAGCTTGTAAAACGATCCGTAGGACGTCGGCCAGTCAGGGACAGACAATCCGGCGTCATTGCTGGTCACGAGCGCGCCTGCCACGATGAGAGGGAACGTGGCGCAGGCTACGAACACCGCGAAAAGGTGATGCGCCCTATTGTAAGGCGTGGAAGAAGTACGCAGGGCGCGAGCTGACCTTTGATACTGAGAGCTTTGATTTTGAGTCTGTAACATCCTCGGAACTCGTCGTTTCAGCGAACGCAACAGTTTATCAAATCATCTTCAGGCGCCTGACTGCACTGCGTGCGGCTCCAGGTAGGCATCGGATTGCATTGCCTCGATAATGGAGTCGGCGAACTCTGAAGTGCCCGCTTGTCCACCCACATCGCGCGTCAGTTTTTCCCGACTGCGATAAACGTACTCCAACGCATGAGTTAATTTTGTGGCCGCTTCGTGTTCTCCGAGATGATCGAGCATCAGGAGAGAAGACCGAAGCACAGCGGTGGGATTCGCTAGATTTTTCCCGGCGATGTCTGGAGCTGATCCATGTACTGCTTCAAAGATTGCGCAATCCTCTCCGAGATTAGCGCTGGGGACGAGACCCAATCCGCCGACAAAGGCGGCGCAGAGATCGGAAATAATGTCGCCGTAGAGGTTTTCCATGACCAGCATGTCGTACTGATACGGATTCATCACCAACTGCATGCAGGTATTGTCAACAATGTGCTCCCCGTAGGTGATCTCCGGATATTCCTTCGCCACGGTGCGAGAGCAGCGCAGGAACAGGCCATCCGAAAGCTTCATAATGTTGGCCTTGTGGATAGCATGCATTTTCTTTCGTTTATATTTCCGCGCGTATTCGAATGCAAAGCGGGCGATACGCGTGGAAGCTTTTTCGGTGATGATCTTCAGGCTTTCGACTACTCCCGGGACAACCTCGTGTTCGAGTCCTGAATAGAGGCCCTCAGTGTTTTCGCGGACGATGATGAGATCAACATTAGGGTAGCGAGTGGGAATATGCGGAAGGTTTCGAATGGGCCGAAAATTGGCATAGAGTTCGAATTGTTTTCGCAACGCAACATTGATGCTCGCAAAGCCGCCTCCGATCGGAGTGCTGATCGGTCCCTTGAGTCCCACGCGGGTCCGTTCGATGGATGCGGTCAGCTCTTTGGGAATGTATTCCTTGTATTTTTCAAAAGCCTCGGCGCCCGCGGCGAAACTTTCCCACTCGAACTTTACTCCGGTCGCTTCCAGTACTCGGACCGCTGCCTGCGCTACTTCAGGGCCGATTCCATCGCCCGGAATGAGTGTGACTTTGTGAGCCATGCCAGATTTTCCTTGCTGTATTTTAGATATTCAAGTTGAGAAGCTTAAGCCTTTGTGGGTGCCTTCGCGCGCGTGTCTGGAGCTTCTTTGCTCTTCAGCAGGTCTTTCAATTCTGTCATGAATTCCTGGACGTCTTTGAAATCCAGATAAACGGACGCAAAGCGCACATAGGCGACTTTGTCATAGCGGCGCAGTCGGTTCATGATCAGTTCTCCGACTTCGGTGGTTTTGCGCTCCCGCTCCGCCGATTCAATGACGAACGATTCTGCTTCATCCACGATCTGTTCGAGCTTTCCAATGGGAACGGGACGCTTTTCGCATGCGCGAAGCAAGCCGTTCAGAACTTTTTGACGGTCGAATTTTTCGCGGCGTCCGTCTTTTTTAACCACCATGTAGGGAATTTCATCAATCCGCTCATAGGTGGTAAAGCGCTTTTCACACTTCAGGCACTCGCGCCGTCGGCGAATGGAATCCGCCTCTTTGCTCTCGCGCGAATCTACCACCTTGTCATTCTCAAAACCGCAGAAGGGACACTTCATAAGGGCCGAGAAAATCGAAACTCGTCTGAATTATACAGGGGCGAAAATGACAAGCGATTGAACGGAGCATTCACAGAGCGGTAGACGAGGGAAGGCCGGTGTCTATCTCCTGCTGCTGGCTGGCCGCCGAAATTCCTCGCAACGAAAGCCGGTCGCGGTGAGCCAGCATCAACCCCAGGGGGACCACCGAAACGAACGTAACCAGCCATAGCAGGATACCGCAACTGGCGGCCAGTTCATGAGACGCTCCGAAGACGTGTTCGAGGGTACTGATGGTTGCAAGCTGCGATCCTCCGCCGACTCCCGGCAGTTGGATCATGGATCCCACCATGCTCGACGCCATCAACAGCGGCACCTGCGACAGAGGGCGATCGAGTGCAGCCTCTCCGTAAGAGTGCATGACTCCCCAGTAGGCCAGCGCAATAATTCCCCACATCACGAGAGACACGGCGATGAGTTGCAGCAAAGCGGACATACTGTGAATGGTGTTCAACCCGCCGCGAAATTCCCGGATGCGGAGTGCAAGTTTGTTTCCGATGCCGGACGCCAGATGTGCGAGGCGTTTCTCAATCCAACTAGCCACGGCCTCGCCTTTCCAATAAATAATGGCTGCGCCCAGCGACAGGATTAGAACCAACGCAACAATGGCGAGACCAGCTTGTCGAAAGCGTCCGTAATAAGCGAGCTGGCGGGGCGCTTCAGCCAAAAAAATCGCGGAAATCAGAATTGCGGCGAACGATCCGATATCAAAGATTCGCTCCACCGCCCAGACCGCAAGCTGGGACGAAAAAGCCAGGTCTGCTTTGCGGGCGATCAGATAGGGACGAATCATCTCTCCCGCGCGGCCGAGAAGCGCGAGCCCGGTGAATCCCACGATGGTCGGCACCAGAAGGCTTTTTACCGATGTCTTCTTCATCGGCAGAAGAAAAAGCTTCCATCTCACAGCGCGCAAAAAGTAGGCCATGTAAATGAGCGCGACTGAACCTAACACATAAAGTTTGTGTTCACGGACCTGTCCGGTCTGGTTCCAGAAGGTGGCCCAGTCAAAGTTTTTCCATGTACGGAATTGCAGATACACCAGAAACGCGAGAATGGCGAAAACCACTCCGTAGATCAGGTAGCGTTTTCGGTCTGTTGGGCGTGGTTGTTGCTCTTGGGTCAAGGCGCGGCCCGTTGAGAGAGCGACTGCTCCTGAATGCCGGGAACAGCGGCCTGTTTTACGTTGTCGCGAGATGCCGCTTTGGCGGCTGCCGCGAGCTTTCGCTGCGCTAGTTTCTTGCGGTTATATTCGCGGACAATTTTTGCGACGTAGGATTGTGTCTCATAGTACGGAGGAACTCCGTGATATTGCTGTACCCGGTGTGGTCCGGCGTTGTATGCAGCGAGTGTCTTGACGATATCGAAGTTATATTTCTCCAATAGTTCGCGAAGATAGCGCGCCCCACCCTCAACATTCGCCTTGGGATCGAATGCATTTGTCACACCGAGATGCGTTGCCGTCTGCGGCATCAGCTGCATCAATCCGCGCGCGCCTTTGGTAGAAACCGCATGCACGTTGAATCCGCTCTCGGCGTGGATCACGCTATTCAGCAGATCGAGATCAACGTGATTGCGCTCGCCTGCGGAGTTGATGACATCATTCAAAGTCTGCGGCTTTGGAGAGGTCGCGAATAGCGGATTCGCCGGCGGCGCTGGAGCTGGGAGGACGACTACCGGTGTCAAATCTTTCTCGATGGTTGCTATCTGACTGCTGGCGATGTCTACGTAACTACTGTCTTCATGGCTAAGATAAAGACGAGTGACGGCCCCAATTACCTCGTGGCGTTCGTGCCGGATGGAGAATCCATTGTGCAAAATTGCCAAATCAGAGGCCTTCGTCATCTGTGCCGTTCCTAGAAGGAGGATTGCAAGCAGAACGACCCCCAAAAGAAACCGCGCCTCTCTGGTCTTCAAAGAGATTTTGCTGAAGTCCCACATAGCTTAAAAGTCACTTCTCAAATGGCGTCAGCCTGCACCGCTTCGTTGGTTTCATCTAACTCTGGTTCGCGCACACCCAATACGCTCTCAATTGCGGCGGCGACTCCATTTTGGTCGTTCGCAGACGTTACGGGCCAGCCCTTTCCGCGTAGTTCTTCGCAGGCGTTTCCCATGATAAATGGCATGCCGGCGAAAGCCAGCATTTCCACATCGTTATAGTTATCGCCAATGGCCATGATTTCAGATGGCAAAATGTTGCGGTGTTTTGCCCAGCGCGCAAGCGCGTGTCCTTTCGAGCATCCCTGATTGATCACATCAAGCATGGAAAGATTGCGATGCGGATATTCGGTTCGCAAAATGGTGATCTCTTCGTGAACTTCAGCGGCCTCCAAAACTTCTAGTGCCTGGCACATGCGCTCCATGGAGCCGCAGAACATGGCTTGCACTGGATCGTCCCCCGTCAGGGCATCTTCGATCGGAATAACAAAGTTGATGTAAGCGATGTTCTTCTCCAGCCAGCGGCGGATGCTGACGGTCAACTCTTCCATGCGCTCGAGAACGATCGCGCCTTTCTGTTCGATATCAAAAGTCAGAACCGTGTTGCCGCGAAACTCGCGCATGGTGGCGCAAACCTTACGGCATGTCTCCAAAGGCAGCAGGTCGCGATGAAAAGTTTCGCCGGACAGTGAACGCGTGATCGCTCCGTTGGAACTGATGAGCGATAGATCGAATCCCAATTGTTCGGCAATCGGAAGCGCGAACGTATGGCGGCGTCCGGTAGCCAGGATGGTCTCGACCCCTTCCGCGTGAGCGCGGCGTATCGCTCTCAGGTCAGGCGCGGAAATCTGAAAATCAGGGTTCAGCAGGGTGCCATCAATATCAATGGCCAGAAGTCGTAGGCGATGGCTCACTACCTAAAGCTTAACATTTTAGCTGCGTGTTATAGTGCGCTTTCGACGCATGGCATACTTGCTGGCATTCGCTTTTTCGTGGTGGGGCATTCTGCTACAGGCCTTCGCCATCGTCCATTTCATCCGACGCCGCCCGGACACTTTTTGGCTCTGGGTCATCCTAATCGGCGGATGGCTCGGGGCGCTGGTCTATATCGCAGTCGAAGTTATCCCGGATGCCGGACTGGCGCGCCAGTCTTTCAAAATGTTTCCGAGGCGTAAGCGGATCCGTGAATTGGAAGCTGCCGTCGTTGACAACCCTTCCGCCGGAAACTACGAAGAACTGGCAGACCTTTACCTCGAGGAAGGCAAGTTTGAGCGGGCGCGCCAGTGCTATGACAAAGCGATCTCGTCACGAACCGACTCGATTGATCCTTTTTACCGCCGCGGGATCACCGAGATCTATCTGGAAGACTTTGCTGCCGCATTACCCGATCTGGAGCGCGCGGTCTCGCTAGATGCTACATACGACTTCCACCGCGCCGCGGGCTTGCTTGCCCATGCCTATGCAAACTCCGGCGCGCCGGAAAAAGCCGACAATTTATTCAAAGAAGTCACAAAAATTTCAACGAGCTCCGAAACCTATTACAACTACGCTTCGTTTTTAGTCGGCCAGGGAAGAAATGCTGAAGCCCGCTTTTGGGCACAGCAGATTCTAGCGAAGAAGCGATCCATGCCCGTATATTTGCGCCGTCGTGAGAGGCCTTGGTTTCGCAAAGCCAACGCAATGCTGAGTCGTATTCCAAGCTGATTTCCATGGCGCCGATTTCTCATCTCGAATGCACACGCTGCGGGGCATTGCTGAACGCTGAGCGCCCCGCGACGGTTTGTCCTAAGGACGGTGGAATTCTGTTCGTCCGCTATGACTTGAAGAAGCTAATCAACTTCAGGCCAGCTTCGTTGCTGGGACGAACGGCGAGCATGTGGAGATACGCTGAGGTGCTTCCTGATGCCGATCCGGTGTCGCTCGGAGAAGGATTTACACCGCTGTTACCAAGCCGTGAATTCGCGAATGTATACATCAAAGACGAGGGACTGAATCCCACTGGCTCATTCAAGGCGCGAGGCATGTCCGCCGCAGTGACAATGGCGAAGGCATATGGACTCACGAAACTGGCGACACCTTCGGCCGGAAATGCAGGCAGCGCGTTGGCAGCATACTGCGCTGCGGCGGGGCTCGAGGCTCACATCTTTATGCCAAAGGATGTCCCGCTTGCGAATCGCGTGGAGTGTGAAAGTTATGGCGCCCACGTCACGCTAGTGGACGGTCTTATCAGCGATTGCGCGCGGATGGTTGCTGAAAAAAAAGAAGGTGAAGGCTGGTTTGACGTTTCCACTTTGAAAGAGCCGTTTCGGATGGAAGGCAAGAAGACGATGGGATACGAAACCGTTGAGCAATTGGGATGGCGCTTGCCGGACGGCATCATCTATCCCGCAGGCGGAGGCGTTGGACTCATCGGCATGTGGAAAGCTTTCGAAGAGATGGAAAATCTGGGATGGATCGGTGCGGAACGCCCCAAGATGGTCGCTGTGCAGGCAGGTGGATGCGCACCTATTGTTAAAGCATGGAATGAAGGAAGACAGACAGTTGAATTCTGGCCGAATGCGGAGACATTGGCGTCTGGATTACGCGTGCCAAAACCTTACGGTGACTATCTAATACTCAAAATATTGAAGGCAAGTCATGGCACAGCCTTGTCCGTTACCGACGAAGAAATCATGGACGCCTTTAGGCACTGGGCTCGAGTGGAGGGAATTTTTGCAGCTCCGGAAGGGGCAGCCTCGCTGGCGGCTTATCACAAACTTCGAAGCGGCGGATTTTTCACTGAGAGCGAAGAGGTTGTGTTGTTCAACACCGGTTCGGGATTGAAATACCTCGATGTGATCGAACGCGTGAGTGAGAAAAACCAGAGGCCGAAGACGCGGCAAATTGCGGGAATCATCGGACCGTACTAAAACTTTCAACTACCTACATACCTAGCATAGAGGCTTCGTGCCACTCCCGTGTCAGTTGTTCCTTTGATGATCGCTCGCCCATCCGGAAAGAGAGTCATCTCGTAAGGAGCAGGCCAGAATTTCAGAATGAAAGCTGTGTGGCGCACCTCTCCGTGCGGCTTCAGTAGTCGGCTCATCTCCGCGAGATCGAGGGGACGGAGTCGCTCATGGATTTGAACTGAGTTGCGTCCACAGAGAGTCACGTGAGGGCGTCCCTCGCCCGCGAGATGTACGAAATCGCGAAGGCCACACGTGCGGCAGCCCGGCAGCGGCTTCGCGGCAGAAACCTCCGCCCACTGGTTTTCCCAAAGATCAAACGAAAGCAGCGTTCGCCGCACGCGCTCTTGGACACCCACCAGAATTTTGATGGCCTCGGTCGCCGCATGCGAGGCGGCTGCGTTCACCACCGAATTCAGAATGCCCGCGGTTTCGCAGGTCGGGACCTCCCCCTTGGGAGGCGCAGGGAAGATGCAATTTAAGCAAGCCGTGGTTCCCGGCAGAATGTTTAACGTGACGCCATAGCTGCCCACCGCTCCCGCGTAGATCCATGGAACCGAATTCCTCACGGAGAAATCGTTAATGAGGTATCGGGTCTCGAAGTTGTCGGTGCCGTCCAGGATGAGCTGCGCATCCTGTAAAAGGGAAGCAATATTGGAAGGCGTAACGTCAGCTACTTCGGGAGTAATCGTGATCTGCGAATTAAATGATGACAGTTTTCTGGCCGCCGCAATTGCTTTCGGTAAGGATTCCGAGGCGTCAGTCTCGTCAAACAGCGATTGGCGCTGCAGGTTGCCGGCTTCCACATAGTCGCGATCAATGATTCGTATACTGCCAACGCCAGCCCGTGCTAGCAGCGAAGCGATTGCCGAACCGGTAGCCCCGCAGCCAACAACGACGATGCGCGATCCACCCAGCCTGCGCTGGCCCTCATCGCCGATCCCCGCAAACAACATTTGTCTTGAATAGCGCTCGCCCAGTTCCAAAGAGGTCACCAATAATGAAGGCACAAACCATTATTATAGGTGCGGACAAGGCACCGACGATCAAACCGGACACTAGCAAACGCTTTTTAATGAGAAATAACATTGCGTTCTTCAACCTTCATCGCAACACTTGGGTGTCTCTTGGGGTTTTAAAAAGGGTGTATCCCGCTGTTATTATGTTAATGGTTGTGTCGTTTGCCCTCAGTATTCAATCTTCTGCTTACACCGGACAAAATCCCGCAAGTGGGCAAAATCAAAACAGTGGCGAGACGGCTTCTCCACCGAACAACGGCGTAAATAGCTCTTATCAGGGAGTTACAGTTCGGGCGATACGCTTTCCGAGTTTGCAATCCGAAAGGGAACAGAAACAGTTGCTGGCTGTCCTTCCCCTCCAGGCGGGAAAACCTTTTGATCGCGACGCGCTGCGCCGCAGCATAAAAATCCTGGACGCTACCGGACGCTTCGCCGACATTCGAGCCGAAGCAGAGCAAACCGCCGACGGCGGAATCGTCATTTCATTTGTTAGCGTCCCCAACTATTTCATCGGCGAGATCACCGTAGACGGAAATCCAAGCCGTCCAAGCGCCAGCCAGATTGTGAATGCCGCAAAGCTGCGTTTGGGAGATTTATTTTCTCCCGAAAAGGTTGAGCAGGCGGTGATCAACATTGAGCAATTGATGGCGACCAATGGTTATTATCGCGTCACCGTCACGAAAGAGACGCGCGAACATCCAGATACGCAACAAGTGGGAATTGCTTTTCACATCTCGCTTGGCGCGCAAGCCCATGTGGGCCAAGTAAACATCATCGGGAACCAGAACTATTCGCAGCAACGTTTTCTCGACATTGCAAAGATGCATCCCGGGGATCTAGTGTCGGTCCAGCGCACCAGCACGGCGCTCGATCGCTTGCGCAAACAATATCAACGACAACAACGCTGGCTTGCGCAAGTCACGCTAGCCCAGCATACCTACCGGCCGGCGGCGAACGTCGTGGACTATACCTTTCAGATTGATCCGGGGCCGAGGGTCGAAATTGTTGCGGAAGGCTACAGAATCCCTAAGAAGATTTTAAAAAGAGAAGTACCTGTGTATCAGGAAAACGCTCTCGACGACGACTTGCTAAACGAAGGACGCCGCAATCTTCTGAATTATATGCAGAGCCGTGGCCATTTCGACGCCAAAGTCTCGATGCGGCGGGAATCGAATTCCGCGTCCAATGGTCTACGCGTGATCTACGGCATTAATCCCGGTTCGCGGCACAAAGTTGTCAAAGTCGAGATCACGGGCAATAAATATTTCAGGGAAGACTTGCTGCGCTCCCGCATGCAGGTACAGACGTCGAGTCGTCTTTTTGCGCAGGGACGATTTAACCAGGCGATTCTCAACGATGACATTAGTGGACTCGAAGGACTCTACCGCGCTAATGGATTCCAAAGCGTAAAGATCACCAGCAATGTGGAAGACGATTATCGAGGTCAGGAGAATCAGTTTGCAGTCACTCTCCACGTGAATGAAGGACCGCAGACACTAGTGAGTGCGCTCACGATCGCGGGAAATTCTGTCGTTCCTGAAACGCAGTTGCGCTCCAATATCAATACCGCCGAAGGCCAGCTTTTTTCTGAATTCAACATCGCGCAGGATCGCGAGACGATACTCAACTACTACTTCAATCGCGGATTTCCCAATGCAACTTTTGACGCTTCCGCCAAGCCAACGCCTGGTCAGCCCAATCGCATGGATGTGGTCTTCACTATCCATGAAGGCGAGCAGGTGTTCATTGACCAAGTGTTGGTTTCAGGCATGAACGTCACCCATCCTTTCGTGATCCAGCGCGAGTTGCAGATGAGCTCTGGCGATCCAGTTAGTCAGATTGACATGTTGAAGACCCAGCAGCGGCTCTACGATCTGGGAATCTTCAGCCAGGTAGATACGGCAATCCAGAATCCGGCGGGAATCGAGCGCGAGAAAAAAGTCCTCGTGCAGGTGCAAGAGGCCAAGCGCTACACCTTCAATTACGGATTAGGTTTTGAATTTCAAACCGGTCAGCCTGGAGTGAATGGCCACGTTCCACAAGGGAAAGCTGGTGTCAGTCCTCTGGTTTCGCTGGCGATTACCCGCCTTAATTTCCGGGGAAGAAATCATACCGTGACTTTCAGCACCCACCTTGGGCAATTGCAACAGCGAGGCCTGGTCGGATATGAGGCGCCGCGCTGGTTCAACAGCCCTAACTGGAAGCTCTCCATCACAAGCTTTTACGACAACACGCTCGACGTCAGCACGTTTACCTCGCAGCGCCTGGAAACTTCCATTCAGGCGGAGCAGATTGTCAGCAAAATCGAAACCATGGATTACCGCTTCAATTACCGGCGAGTCAAGGCAAGCAATGTCGCCATCAGCCCGGGAGAAATTCCGCTTTTATCGCTGCCGGTGAGAGTCGGTGAGCCTGGCTTCAGCTACATCCGCAATACGCGCGACAGCGATCTGGAAAGCACGAAAGGGACTTACACTACGTTTGACGGCGGAGTCGCCTCCAGCTATTTCGGATCTGAAGCCGACTTCAGCCGTGTTCTCGTGCAAAATTCGACTTATCACACGATTGGAAAAAAGCGTCCTAATGGCAAGCGGCTGATTCTAGCGCGGTCCACTCGCATTGGGCTGGAAAATCCCTTCAGCAACACCGTGAATGTTGCGCCCGGAGAGGCGCTTCCTGCGGAGCGTTCACTTATTCCACTGCCGGAACGTTTCTTTTCAGGCGGTGGCAACTCTCATCGCGGATTCGGGTTAAATCAGGCGGGACCGCGAGATCCGGTGACTGGATTTCCCTTGGGGGGGAGCGCATTGTTTGTCAACAATCTGGAACTGCGCTTTCCGGCGGCGACGCTGCCGTTCTTTCAGGATAACTTGAGCTTCGCCATCTTTCATGATGTGGGCAACGTTTTTTCGAAAGGAAGCGACATGCTTCCCAGCCTGCTGCGCTGGCACCAGAAGAATTCCCAATTATGCTTACAGCAGAGCACAGCAGCGCAGTGTAACTACAATTATTTGTCGCATGCCATTGGAGTGGGAGTACGATATCGCACGCCGATCGGTCCGGTAAGATTTGATTTTGGCTACAACCTGAATCCCCCAGCATTCCCCAGCCAGAAGACGATTTCGAGTACTCCTTTGGTTACGGTGTTCGATCCCCAGCACACGCATAGGCTCAACGTGTACTTTAGTATTGGGCAGACTTTCTGATGAAGCACTCGTCCATCATCGTCGGCATAATCTCTCTGCTTGTCAGCGCGTTGCCGTCCGCTGCAGGCGAGCTGCTCGACAGAATCGTAGCCAAGGTTAACGGTCATGCAATCCTGCAAAGCGACTGGGAGGATGCCATCCGGTTCGAGGCGTTCGTGGACGGGCGGCTTCCGGGCCAGTTGGGCGCCGCAGAAGCCAAAGCGGCGCTCAATCGCCTGATTGATCAGGAGTTGTTGCGCGAGCAAATGCGCTCCTCTGAATTTCAAATCGCTACGAAAGCGGAGGTCGCCGCCCGAGTTGAGGAGATTCGTAAGCGATATCCAGAGGCGAGTAGCGAATCAGGTTGGCTTAACCTGCTTTCTCGCTTCGGGCTGACGGACGGCGAACTCAATTCCAGGCTGGCGGCTCAACTCGATACCATGCGGCTGATTGATGCTCACCTTCGTCCCGCGGTCAATATAGATTCGCAAAGCATCGAGAGTTATTACACCCAGCAATTGTTGCCCCAGCTTTTGCAATCGGGGAAGAGGCCGGTTCCTTTGGCGGACGTCATGCCCACCATAAAGGAACTCTTAACGCAAAAGAAAATGGACCAATTGCTGGTGGCATGGCTGCAAAATCTTCATGCCGCCAGTGAAATTTATATAGATCCTCCCGCAGCGGCTTCTGGACGCCAGGTGCAATGAGCCAATCCGGCGGCGCGCCGAGACGAAGATATTTTTGGAAATATCTCCTAGTCATTGTGAGCGTAGTCCTTCTCTCGCTATGCGGCCTCCTCTGGTACACGACCACGGATTCCTTTCAGGAAATGGTCCGACATCGTCTGATTGGCGAGATTGACCGTATCACCGGCGGGCATGCGGAGGTCGGGGGTTTCCACACCCAGCCATTGCAGTTTGAAGTTGAAATTCGCGATCTTACCGTGCACGGACGCGAAGCCAAGGGCGAAATTCCGTTCGCGCACGTGGACCACCTTGTCGCTCACATCAAGCTAGTCTCAATACTGGGCGCGGAACTTGGATTTCGGTCGGTGGTGCTTGAGCATCCGGTTGTACACCTAATTTTTTATCCCGATGGAAGCAGCAACCAACCTCGACGAGATCATCTTCCGGCTAGCGGGAAAAGTTCGGTAGAAGCACTGTTCTCGTTATCCATAAATAGATTCGACGTTCGCCACGGTGAAGTGCTCTTGTACGAGCAGAAACTTCCATTTGACTTTGTGGCTCACGACGTTTCGGCGGATATGTCTTACTCGTTGCTGCACGGAAGCTATGAGGGCAACTTGTTGTTGGGGAAAGTTAGCACTCGCTTCAAGGATTATCGTCCCATCGCATGGACGGCCGAAACTCATTTTGCTTTGTCGCAAAACGGCATTGAAGTCAGAACGTTCAAGGCGACCTCGGGGCGATCGAAGATTGAAGCCAGCGGGAGACTCCTGAATTTTGGTAGTCCGACGGTCATCGCAAATTACGACGTGGCGCTCGACTTAGCCGAAGCCAGTGTCATCAGCCGCAATTTTCAGGCTGCTGCGGGCACTCTCGAAGCGAAAGGCCGAGGTGTGTGGTCTACCCAAAGTTTTTCTTCCTCTGGCAAGCTGCAGGTCAAAAGTCTGGACTGGAACAGAGATCCGATTATTATTCATCAGGCGACGGCGACAGCGGATTTTTTGGTCACTCCCAAGCGGATCTCGATATCAGGAATTTCTGGACGCGCTTTAAGTGGCTCGGTGGTGGGAGACGCCGAGATTACTAATTGGTTAAGTCCAGCCTTGGTACAAAAAGTTCGGCGCTCATCGAAGGCGGACGAGCAGATTGCGAACCTACGCCTGAATGTGAAGGAGCTTTCAGTGGCCGAAGCGCTGGCCGCAATTTTCCCGCGTCAAAGATATCTTGGTTCCTTCCATCTGGCGGGAGCGGTTAGCGGAACCTTTGGCGGAAGATGGACGGGATCTCCTGACAAACTTGAGTTGGATACCGCACTTGACGTCACTCCTTCAGCAGAGATTCAGCGAGGCCAACTCCCAGTCGCCGGACATCTGAACGCGGGCTACCAGGCAAGCAGTCAGCAATGGCAAATATTTAATCTGGTCGCGAATACGCGTGCCAGTCAAGTGCGGGCCGCAGGGGCGGTGTCAAACAAAACTTCGCTCACGCTCATGGCGAATACTTCGGACTTGGACGAATGGCAGCCCCTGGTGCAGGCCTTTGGCAACCGAGAAAGAATCCCCGTAGTCCTGCATGGTCATGCATCGTTTAGTGGTAAAGCAACTGGGAAGGTCTCCGATCTGTTGTTGGCTGGGAAGCTCGCGGCGCAGGACTTTAATTCTCCGTTTCTGCCGAGAAGAATTGCAAGTACCGCGATTCCTAATGAACAGAGGATCCACTGGGACTATCTCGCCCTTGACCTTCAGTTCTCAGAGCATCGTTTCGCCGCGCACAATGGAATTCTGCGGCAGGGTGCAATGGCCATTGGCTTCGAGCTCGACACTGATTTGCGCAAGGGCTCCTTTGCGGGCAGCTTGCCGTTTACAGCCAAGCTTGGTCTCCGTCGCGCTGACGTTGCGGAAGTGTTGCAACTGGCGGGATACGAGTATCCGCTCACCGGCATGGGCGACATTTCGTTGCAGGCCTCTGGAACCTGGCTAGCACCGGCGGGGAATGGGCGTGTCCATTTAGCGAATGCGATCATCCGGGGAGAAAAGGTCGAGAGTTTCGATTCCGAATTTAGTTTCGACGCGGGACAATTATTTCTCCGCAATCTCGTTCTCAAGCAACGGGAGGCCAGCGTGAGTGGAGAAGGAAGTTACAAATTCGACTCTCACGAATTCCGTTTCAATCTTACGGGATCGAATTTTGACCTGAGTCGCATTGCTGCGCAACAAAGCCGCATGCAAATCGAGGGTCGCGTGGACTTTGCCGTTCATCTCTCAGGCACGTTGCAGCAGCCCGCAATCAACGGAAATTTAAAAATTACTAATCTTCTTTTAGATCATGAAAGGGCCGGCGATTTTCTGTTTACTACGACGACCCAGGGCTCGGTACTGCATCTCGCCGGTCGCTCACAATTTACCACCGCGGAACTCTCGCTCGACGGCGACATTACTCTTCGTGACAATTGGCCCGGCAAAGTAAACGCTCACTTCAGTCATTTGGACTTCGACTCGTTATTAAGACTTTACGTCCATGGCGGAATCACTGGGCACTCGACAGTTGAGGGTGACCTGGAGATGGAAGGTCCGTTCCTGCGACCGCGAGAGCTCACCGCCACCGGGAACCTAACCGATGTCAACGCGAACGTCGAGAACATTAAACTTCGCAACCATGGTCCGCTGAAGTTTGCGATTTCAAGCGAAGAGTTAAAGGTCAAGCAGTTTCATTTCGTCGGAGAAGGCACTGACATCTCCGGAGCAGGCAGCGTGCAGTTGACGGGCCAGAGAGCACTAGATTTTCGCGCGCAAGGCAAAATCAATCTTCAGTTGATTGAGAGCTTCAATCCTGATTTCACTTCTTCCGGCGTGGTCGCAGTGGATGTGGTTGCCTTGGGAACGGCATCGAATCCAGCAGTTCAAGGGAAAGTGCAGGTCATCAATGGGGCCATCGCATACATTAATTTGCCAAGCGCATTCAGCGATATCAATGGCTCGCTCTCATTCAACCAAAACAGATTGCAAATCGAAGCGCTCACTGCGCACACTGGAGGAGGTACGGTTACCGTCACCGGACAGGCCACCACTTACAACCGGCAGCTAAACTTTGATGTCTCTGCCAAGGGACAGGGAGTGAGGGTGCGTTATCCGCCCGGCGTTAGCTCGACGGCCGATGCCGATCTGCATTTTGCCGGCAGCTCTTCTGCGTCTACTCTTTCGGGCGACATAACCATTACCAAGCTCGGAGTCACTCCCGGCTTCGATTTTGGGGCGTATCTCGCGCGCAGCGCGCAGGCGTCGAGCCTTCCGCAAACTAATCCGACTTTGAATCGCATACGCCTTGATCTGCACATCACCACCGTGCCAGAGCTGCAGATGCAGACTGCGGCGTTGCGTCTTTCTGGAGACGCAGATTTACATCTCCGCGGCACTGCTGGAAAACCGGTCCTGCTGGGGCGCGCCGATGTGATCGAAGGAGAAGCTTATTTCAATGGAACGAAATACCGTCTGGAACGCGGCGACGTTACGTTTACCAGCCCGGTGAGCACGACGCCAGTCCTCGATCTGCAAGCTTTCACTCACGTCCGAGACTACGACATCACTCTCAATCTGAATGGAGAAGTAGATAAACCCAGCGTGACCTACCGTTCCGAGCCCCCTTTGCCGACCGCGGACATTATTGCGTTGTTGGCTTTTGGGCAGACGACTGTGGAGTCCGCGCAGCTGCAACAATCAGGGCAGTCCGCTTTCACCCAGCAAGCGTCGAGCGCAATTCTTACAGAGGCGCTCAACGCGACCATCAACAATCGCGTGCAGCGATTGTTTGGCGTCAGCCGTATCAAAATCGATCCGCAGGGTCTAGCTACCGAAACAACCCCGATCCATACCGGACCAGCTGTCACTATCGAGCAGCAGGTGAAAGATAATTTGACGATTACCTACAGCACCAACGTGGCGCAGACCTCGCAACAGATTATTCAGGCGGAGTACAACGTGACCCGAAACGTCTCAATTGTTGGAATTCGAGATCAGAACGGGGTCGTAAGCTTATCGGTGCGAGTGCGGCAGAGAAAAAAATAAAAGTTGGCGGAGACAAAAGGCTTGGACGATAAGGGGAATCCTCACCCGGACGTGTTTGCGACTCGACGCCGACGGATGGTTGAGTCGCAACTGAGTGCCCGAGGGATTCGGGACCAAAGCGTGCTAGATGCTATGGCTCGCGTCCCTCGTGAAGCATTCATCGCTGAGCAGTATCGGGAGCAGGCTTATGAAGATCATCCAATTCCCATTGGGGAAGGTCAAACAACCTCGCAGCCTTACATAGTTGCGGTAATGCTGGAGGCCTTGCAAGTCAGGACTCAGGACAGAGTGCTTGAAATCGGCACGGGAACTGGATACCAGACTGCTCTACTCGCAGAATTGGCTTCCGAAGTTTATTCCGTCGAGCGTCACGCCTCCCTAGCGCAGCAGACAGAGAGCATCTTGCGATCTCTTGGATATCCCAATGTCACTGTAGTTTTGGGGGATGGAACTGAAGGCCTTCCCGAGTTCGCGCCCTTTGATTCCATCATCGTGTCAGCCGCCGCCCCAGATGTCCCTAGACCCTTGTTCGATCAATTGGTCGAGGGTGGCCGCATGATCGCCCCAATAGGACCAGAGCGGTCCCAAGACCTTCAACTCATTGTCAAAATAGCCGGCGAAGCCAAAGTCACACAAATGGAAGCTTGCCGTTTTGTCCCGTTGATTGGTATCCACGGCTATTCAGTCGCCCCCTAATTCACGTTGCAAGTAAGGTCTGGCCGTCCAGCTTCCCAAACTGCTTTACAATTTCCTGTGGCCCTCATCAACAACCTACGCGTCACGCTGGAGATGATTAAGTGGGAGCATTCCATATTCGCGCTCCCGTTTGCCCTTTGCGGCGCTATGCTTGCCGCCCGCGGGCTCCCCACCTTGAACCAACTTGCATGGATCGTTGTCGCGATGGTGGCTGCGCGCTCAGCTGCCATGGCTTTTAACCGGCTTGCGGACGCGTCCATTGACGCCGCCAATCCGCGCACCCGCACGCGCGCTCTGCCAGCGGGTACACTGTCGCCGTCGTTTGTTTCAGCCTTCGTCCTTATTTCCTCTGTGATCTTTTTATTTGCTGCATGGCGGCTCAATCGGATCGCCTTCCTGCTGGCTCCGGTCGCGTTGGCTGTTCTTCTGCTTTACTCCTACACTAAGCGTTTCACGCGCTGGTCTCATTTGGTACTTGGATTTGCTTTGGGTATGGCTCCCGCTGCCGCTTGGATTGCTGTCCGTGGAACGCTCGATGTGCGAATTTTATTGCTCACCGCTGCCGTTACATTTTGGGTTGCTGGTTTCGACATCCTCTACGCTTGCCAAGATTTCCAACACGATCAGCAGTCAGGATTGCACTCGATTCCACAATATTTTGGAATCAGGCATTCCCTGGGGATTGCGCGTAGCTTCCACCTGCTAATGCTGCTCGACCTGATTATTCTGCTGCAGGTGTTTGGATTGGGGAAATTAACACTCGCGGGAATTGTTGTCGTGGCGCTGCTTCTTGCATACGAACATTCGTTGCTCGCGGCTGATGATCTTAGTAAATTGAACGCGGCGTTCTTCACACTCAATGGTGTGATATCTGTTGTCTTTTTTCTATTCGTCGCCGCCGATTTGCTGTTGCACAAGTAACAGCACTCCCTCTGAGTTCTTGCTTGCGATATGATTATAAGGATGGCCCATTCATTCCAAACCGACGATCACTTATTGCGTGCGATCCATGAAAAGGTTGTTGCGAACGAGCGGTTGAGCTTCGAGGATGCCGTTACTCTCTACCGTTCCAGCGACATTCTCGCTGTCGGTTGGCTGGCAAACGCAGTGCGCGAGCGCCTGCATGGGGACAAGACTTACTTCAACGTCAATCGGCACATCAATCCCACCAATGTATGTGTCGCGGCATGCCGGCTGTGTGCGTTTGGAAGAAAAAAAGGAACGGCTGGTTCTTACACCATGGCGCTGGAAGAGGTCTTCGAAACAGCCGCCTCTGGATACACCGAGGCCGTCACGGAATTTCATATTGTGGGAGGCCTGCATCCTGATCTTCCATTTCAATACTTTCTAGATCTGATTTCAGGATTGAAACAGCGCTTCCCTCAAGTCCACCTGAAGGCTTTTACCATGGTGGAAGTTGCTTATTTAGCGAAGCGCGCCAAGCTTTCGATTCTGGAAACCTTGCAGCAACTGAAATCCGCGGGTGTGGATTCGCTGCCCGGTGGTGGGGCGGAAATATTCGCGGATCGGGTGCGTCATCTTATTTGCGATCACAAAATTGACGGCCAGGAATGGCTTGAAACCGCGCGCTTGGCGCATCAGATCGGCCTCAAATCGAATGCAACCATGCTTTACGGGCACGTAGAAAATGACGAGGACCGCGCCGACCACCTGTTAAAGCTTCGGGCCGTCCAGGATGACACCAAAGGATTCCAGACTTTTATTCCGCTGGCTTTCCATCCTGACAACACTGCGTTACAGCATTTACCAAAAACTACGGGGATGCTCGACATCAAGCAGATCGCAGTCAGCCGCTTGATTCTCGACAATTTCCCACACATTAAAGCCTACTGGCAGATGATGACTGCAAAAATCGCTCAGATCGCTTTGCGATTTGGAGCAGACGATATTGACGGGACAGTAGTGGAAGAAAAAATCTATCATGACGCTGGCGCTACTACGCCGCAGGGAATGCGCCGCCAGGATTTGATACGCCTCATCCGCGAAGCCGGACGCGAACCTCTCGAAAGAGACACTCTCTATCGCCCAGTCACTCGTACTGAAACTTTGGTTACCGTAGCGGTTTAGGTTCTATCGCTGCTATTGAAAAAACTCGCCCATGTCGGGCGCCGCAGCTGATGCCCCTGGAAGGTCAGTCACCCCCAAAACCTTCATCATCAAGCGCAGTGTGCTTTCATGCTGAAAGAAAGTAGTGGACTTGTATCCAACTTTCGACTTGGGGCTGATGATAATGGTCGAAACTTGACCGCCTCCGTGGGCGAGATCGGTAGGCTGCCCTTCATCGAACGTCAAAATTACCAGACTATTTGCAAACGCTGAGCTGCTCAGAAACGGCTGAAGGTTGTTTTTCAGCCAAAGATCAGTGTTCGCCAGTTTCTGGCTGTCATTGCACGAGGACACCCCCGGAGGGCAGTCGTGTGCATCATTCTGTAGATTGGGAATAATCAATCCATAATCGGGGAGAGTAGCGTTCGCGGTGTCGGCTGCAAAGTGCGTGAAAGGGACGATACTTCTGGCTTGCGTACTGCTATTGATGACGTCCGAAAAGTAAGTGCAAGGATTGTGATCACGTATATAGGGCGCGACATTGGGTCCGAGGTAACCGGCTGACGGAAGGCTTTCAGCGTAACACTTCCAAGTTTTGCCTCCACCGATCAGCGCACGGATAACGTTGTCTTGCGAAACAGTCGCGGAGAACGTGTCATCCTGCGCGATAGTGGCTCCTGTGGTCAACATGAAATAGTTCGGCAGGGAAGGATGCGTGTTTGCAAAATACTGGGTCGCTAAGCCATATTTCGCTATCAGACTGTTGAAGTACGGCATGCCGGGATTGCCCACGACGTCGGAATAGCTGTGATTTTCCTCCACGATCAAGAACACATGTGCAAACTGTGGGATGGAACTACTTGCGGCAGGTGTCGGGGTAGTAGCTGTCACCCCGGCCGAAGAACCGCCTCCGCATGCGATTGACACTGATATCAGCGCCAAAAGAATGCCACATACCGCGTTGGAGGAGATCCTGGTCATCGTATCGTAAGTCGAAGTAGATGCGATTGCGTGTCGGAGGAGTTGTTTTTTGCTGTCACATTCCATGAACAATCCTGCGCTGCCAGAGCGCCAACGGATTAGAGGTGTAAGTTTTACTGGATTGGGAGTAAAAGGTTCTCTGGATCCCAGGTTCTTCCGGCGGAAGCTCGACGCTCGGAGGACGGAAAAGAGTTCAGAGAATGTTAAGAACGGTCTTAAGGGCGCAGTGCTTTGCACACTGCTCTAAAGAGTTTTTTATTGCCTCTAAACGGTTGAGTTTCTAGTCGAATATCAGCACGGCCGCTGCTATAACCGTTGTCCACAATCCGCGCTTGGAACCGACGGCGGATTGAGTAACATTGGCAGTGCGCACAATCTTATTTGAGATCCGGTAAATCTCTTTCTTCTCGTCCCATGAGCGATCGGGATCAAACTCTACATTGAGAGTTGTGGCCAGCATTTCTGCCGCGAGTTCTTCGGCGTAATCGCCCGCGGCGTCTTCGGGCTCACCGAAAGAATGATGCTCGCTCAAATAGCCGTAAGTGTTCCGATCGGCGGGAATCGCGACTCCGATACTTGAGGCAAGCAGCCGATGTGGTTCACGAGTGGAATTTTCAGCGACCACGGAAAACACGACTTCCCCAGGGCTCAAATACTTCAGTCCCTGAGACCTTGGGATAAGCTTGCACTGTGGAGGGAAAATTGAAGATACGCGCACCAGATTTTGCGCGGCAATGCCAGCGTCTCGCAACGCCAGCTCGAAAGATGTGAGCCGTTCACGATGTTTACCGACCCCCTTGGTGAAAAATATCCGCTTGGGGACCATGTCCTTGCCCAATTCTTGTTCCTCCTGAAATGGGGTAACGAGGGTTCAATCTAACATAGTCAATCGTGAAGAGAATGTTAAAAAGTGGATGCAGCAAACAAATAAAGCGGGAACTCAGCGGCGAGTTCCCGTCGTGAAAGTTGAAGTTTATTTTGCAGAAGAAAGGGACCTGACTTGAATGCTGTCGCCGTCCGCGACTCCCGAAACCTTGGCCTGCTCTCCGGCCAGCTTGCTAAGTTGATCGAGAGAATCCTTGTCGCCACTTTCCAAGGTATAAACCTTGTCTCCTACTACCAGAGCGTACTTGGATCCTTTGGAAATACAGGCGTGAGTACATTGAGCTTTGCTGCCCTCCATCATGTGACTGGCTCCGCACATGGAGTCGCTGACCTCGCCGGTGAAAGTTTGCGGCTTGCTGTCTGCGCCCAGAGCGGAAAACGTCATGAAGCCGCTAAAGACCAGGATGGCGAAGCCAAGCGTCAATTTCTGCGAACGGGAATTCATGATGATTGATCTCCGAATTGATTTGGATTCAGTTTGTAAGAATGCGGTCTGAAGACACTGAACTCTTTAATTGTACGCGACCCAGTGTAACGCGCTGGAGCGGGAATAAAGGGCAGCGACGAAATCTTGTCTGCGACGCTGGCATTTATACAAACTTCGGGCGAAAATGAGGCCAACGTCCTTATTCCGGAATTTACTTTGTTACACTCAGCCGTCGCGCCCTCCATGTCCGTCGTCAAGAGCATTCCCAATCTCACTTCCGTGCCGGTCGAGATCCATCCAGTCAAAAAGCGAGCCGGACTTGGCCTTTGGATGGAAACCGTGCTACGGGAATGCGATCGCGCCGGCGTGGATTTCGCTCCCGGCCCTGTGCACGATCTGCGGGTCGCCTTGCGGCGCTGCCGCTCAGTCGCGGATTCTTTCATGCTTCTCGATCCCAACCCAGCATGGAAGCAAATGAAAAAAGCAGGACGAAAAATCTTTAGAAGCCTGGGGGAGCTGCGCGACGTTCAGGTGATGAAAGACTGGGTGTTGCAGATTTCTGATGGCAACGATGATGTCGCTATTTCGCTGGTGCAAATTCTTTCCGAGCGGGAATCTCGCTTCAAATTGGAAGCGGCTAAATCGTTGCTCGAATTCGATCGCAAACAATGGGAAAAGTGGAGCATAACTCTTCCGCGGCTTGCCGCCAAAATTAGAAAAGGCAGCATCGTATTTAAGAACCTGGCTCTCGAGCGTTATAAAGACGCCTATCAATTGCACCAGATGGCCTTTCGTAATCGTTCCAAAGTTGCATTTCATAGTCTGCGGATCGGGCTGAAACGCTTCCGCTACACCACTGAGAATTGCCTTCCTGAACAGTACGAGGCGTGGAAAGACGACCTGAAAGAAATACAGGACCTGCTCGGCGAAGTTCATGATTTGGACGTTCTATGGGCAAGCATGCTGCAGGCTAAAGTTTTTGCTGACCCCCAAGCTCGATCTCGCTGGAGGGCGCGCATTATGGAGGAGCGAGTTGACCGAATCAACCGCTATCGAGAGAAGATGCTTGGCCCCGCCGCGCTGTGGCAGGTGTGGAGGTCCGCGCTTCCACAGGGAAATCAGATTGAGGACTCCGCGTACGTCCGGCTCAAAATGTGGGCGTCCGCGCTTGATCCTGAATTCGCGCGTTCGTTACGTGTATCCCGGATTGCATTGATGCTTTACGACCGTTTGCCTGCGAAGCTGCGGGCACCTGATCGCCCGCGTTTGCGGACGATTTTGCGGGCGGCATCGCTGCTCCATAATATCGGGCGCTCGAAAACCGAAAATAAGCATCACAAGACCTCCTGCCGGCTGATACTCCGCATAAAATCCTACCCAGGATATGATTCGGCGTTTCTGCGGATGTCCGCTGCTGTGGCCCGATATCATCGTGGAGCGCTTCCTCGCTTCGGGCATTCCGGGCTGCGAGAATTTTCTATGATGGAGAAGCAGCAAGTGGCTAGACTCGCCGGAATTCTCCGTCTCGCTTCTGCCTTGGATGCTGCGCACGACGGCCAAACTCCGACTCTCGGAATTGAGGAGCACGCCTCCTCGATCGTGATCTCTGTGACAGGCTATTCCCCGTTTAGCAAGGGGGCCGAGAATGTCGCAGCTGCCCGGCATTTGCTCGAAGCTGTCTCGGGACGCCCGATCATAATAAAAGCACCAGCGGCCTCAAGGTTCCGCTCCGACGCCAGAAAGTCGAAAGACTTCATTAGGAATCGGATAAGCACTTGAAATCCGCTTTTACCGAATGGCTTTTTTCAGAAAGCTGATAGCTAAAGTCTGACAGTTGCTATCGCGTGAAACTTGTCTGTCACTCCCACCCTCAATCTTTCCCCATTAGTCTGCATGTAGATGACACATCCTGCTCTTGTTCTGAAGGCAGTGGAATGGCTGCGCAAATACCGCTGCGGAGTCGTGCTCTCCGAACAGGCGTGCCTCAGTGGCGAGATGCCGGACGCAATCGGCTGGAAGCGCGCCTGCCATTCTGTTCTGGTGGAATGCAAAGTCTCGCGTGCGGATTTCCTGGCCGACCGCAGCAAAACGTTTCGCAAGAAGTCAGAAAACGGCGTGGGATGCGAGCGCTTCTATCTTTCCCCAGCTGGCATGATTCGCGAAGCAGAATTGCCTGAAGGCTGGGGATTGCTGGAAACGCGCGTTGGCAAAATCGAGATGACGCGTGCCTCAAAGAAAAATCTTCGCGGCCCAGTTGGATTCAGTTACGAGATGAACCTTCTGCTCGCAAGCCTTCGGCGGGTCGAGGTGCGCATCGAGCCGCGATCCATTACCGACTTTCTGAAATGGAAGAACCGAATGGCCGTCTACAACGGCGGAGGTCTTCCTTCAGGTGTCGTTCCGCAAGAAGAAGAGGTGAATCCTTTTCTGGAGCCCGAGAGTGTCGTTGGCGGCGACTGATAAATTTAAGAGAGAGGGAATGCAATCCTGCACAATAAAAAACCGGGCTGGTTGGCCCGGTCCTTCACAGCGTCGAGTTGAGATGCGGTTACATCAGCAGCGCGGCGCGGGCCGGCAGCCAGGCGCATCCGGAGTCGCCGGACACATCTTGCAGGTCAGCCAAGATCGAAACGTCTGAAGCATCGAGAGAAGAGAGGTGAAACATGCCTGCTAAGGAGCAATCGGGCAGCCAAACCGTGAGGTTAAACAGGCACTTTGTGGAGTTTAAGTAAGTAATTGAAAAGGAGCTAGTTAGTCACCCTGCTATTGGTGCGCTAGTTCACATCTTCGAAGTGCCTTGACTGGATGTCGAGGGTAAATCAATTCACACTAGGCATTTTGTAAGCAAAACGGCCCTTCGAAAAGAAGAGGTTAAAGCCAAGAGCCTAAAGCCAAGGCCTAAAGCCAAAGCCTAAAGCCAAAGCCTAAAGCCAAAGCCAAAGCCAAAGCCAAAGCCAAAGCCAAAGCCTAAAGCTCCCTTCGCCCTTCCATGGCCTTCATCATTGTGATCTCGTCGGTGTATTCGATGTCGCTACCCACAGGAATCCCCATGGCGATGCGAGTCACTTTAAGCCCCGCGCGGCGAAGCTGGCCTGAAAGATAGGTCGCGGTGGCTTCTCCTTCGACGGTTGGATTGGTAGCAATGATCACTTCATCCACCTGATCGTCGTCCACGCGTCTCATCAAATTCGAAATTCGCAATTGGTCAGGACCAATTCCATGTAGTGGAGAAATGGACCCATGAAGCACATGATAGACGCCGTTAAAATGTTTCGTCTTTTCGATAGACGCAATATTTGTCGGTTCTTCAACCACGCACACCAGGCGCTGATTGCGGGTTGCGCTGCTGCAGTAAACGCAGGGGTCAATATCCGTTATGTTGTTGCAGCTCGAACATAGCCGTAACTTCGCCTTCACTTCGCGAACCGCAATAGCGAGCGCTTCGGCATCCTCATCGTCGGAACGAAGAATGTGAAATGCGAGGCGCTGGGCGGTCTTGCTGCCAATGCCCGGCAGTTTTTTCAATTCTTCAATGAGACGTGCCATCGGTTCCGCGAAACGAGACATGTAGGCCTGTTATTCCTTATTGAGGTTAAAAATAATTTGGGAAAGAGTGTGCGGCAAGCCCACCGAAAGGCTCCGACCGCTGGAAAGAAATCAAAGTCCGGGAATCCCCATTCCACCCAACATCCCGCCCATGGTGGATTTCATCGCGTCATCCACTTTTCTGCCAGCACCATTGACTGCGGCCGTGATCAGGTCCTGCAACATTTCGAGATCGTTGCCCTTGACCACATCCGGATCAATTTTAATTGTCAAAACCTGTTTGCGGCCGTCCATGCTGACGGTCACACTGCCACCGCCGGACGAGCCTTCAACCACAGTCTCTTCCATCTTCTTCTGCATGACTTCGTACTGCTTTTTTGCCTGCGACATCAGTTCCTGCAGGTTGAATCCGCCCATCGTTTTTGGCCTTTCTAACGCTTGTCGCGGTAGTCAATGATGGTTCTGATTTCTGCTCCGAACTTCTCTTTCATTCTTCTGACAACCGGATCTTGTTCTGCGCGGCTGCGTCCGCTGCCGGGCGAGGGTGGTATTCGCGGCGATGATGTCGCACCAGCGGTAACGGCTCCAGGCACAACCCTCAACCTTGCGGGACGTCCCATCACTCCGCTGGCGGTTGCGATCAACAGCTTTTTCGCGTCTGCTCCGAGCGACATATCAATGACAGTGGTGGAGGAAGGTACTTTCACGACTAGTTCGGTTCCTTCGATCTTCCATTCGCCAGATTCCATCATCGAGACGACCATGCGATGTCCATTGCTGGCGAGCGCGGACAGCACCGCCTCTCGCAACGAATTAATGGAGGAGCCCGTGTCGGGAGATTGTTCGGGCTTCAGAACAGTGCTCGGCTGCGAAAGGGGATGCTTGTCTGGAACCTCGTGGATTGCCGATGGAATCTCCTTTATTTCCTCTGTGACCTCCGGCGGCGCTTCCATGACCGACGTTGCAGTGGAACCCATCACTACCTGAATTCTTTCCGTCCCGGTCGAGAACGAACGCGAGGTAGGGGAAGAAATACTCTCCGTGGAAAGCTGAGGCTTTGATCCGCCCTTACGCGCTGAATCCGCGTCAAACGGCGAGACTTGATTTGGACGCGACGCTGTGTTTACCTCCGGCCGGCGAATCTCGGAAACGACAGAAGGCTTCGGGACCGGCCGCGCACCACTGGCGCCGGGTACACCCACAGAACTGAGCAATTGCTCAATGGGTAGCAACCGCTGCGCATGCGTCATCTTCAACAATCCAAGTTCGAGATGGAAGCGCTGTTCCTGCCGGTACCCGAGTTCGCCGTGAGTACGCAGAATGATCTGCAAATGGCGAGTCAGGTCTTCTTCGCTAAATAATTCTGCGACCCGGGTCACGCGTGTTCGCTCGTCTCCAGAAATTTGTAGCAGGGAAGAGTCGCTGCCGGCGACTTTTGCGACAGTAGCGTTTCGCAAAAAACGCACCATCTGGCGAGCGAAGTGCGTGGGGTTGTGACCCTCAGTGATCAGATGGTCTACGTGCCTGAGCACGTTTTCGCTGGATCCCTCAGCCACCGCCTTCATGACCTCTTCCAGAACGCCCGACGGGGCGGCGCCAATAAGCTGGCGGACAGCATCAATGGTCAGACGTCCGTCGCAGGATGCAATTGCCTGATCGAGAATGGAGAGTGCGTCGCGCATCGAGCCATCGCCAGCCTCGGCGAGCAAAGCCAACGCATCCTCATCGGCGGCAATATTCTCGCGTCCAAGAAGGTCTTTGAGCTGAGCCAGGATTTCCTCGAAACGCACTGCGCGAAAACTGAAATGCTGGCAGCGGGAGCGGATGGTCTGCGGAATGTCCTCGGGCTGCGTAGTCGCCATCATGAAAATGATGTGCGGCGGAGGCTCTTCCAAAGTTTTCAGCAACGCATTGAAAGCTGCGTCGGTAATCTGGTGCGCTTCGTCAAGAATGTAGATCTTGTAACGATCGCGTGCCGGACGATAGCGGGCAGCGTCTCGCAGCTCACGAATCTCATCAATTCCGCGATTGGTGGCGGCATCAATTTCAATGACATCCACGGCGTTGCCGGCACGAATCTCGATGCAAGAGTCGCAAACCCCGCACGGTTCCGTGACGGGATGTTCTGCCGAGCGACAATTCAAAGCCATGGCCAGGATGCGGGCTACGGTGGTTTTGCCGATGCCACGATGACCGCTAAAAATGTATCCATGGGCAATTCTGCCCAGATCAATTGCATTTTTAAGGGTGCGTGTTACGTGCTCCTGCCCGATGACCTCGGAGAACCTCTGCGGACGATATTTGCGGGCAAGAACCTGGTAGCTCATGGTGAGAAGTTACCTCGATTATACGTGATGAAGTAAGGCCCAATCGTGGGCTCAGGCTGAGGAAATCCGGCTCTCAGGATGCGCTGACCGAAATGCTTGCACAAGATAGCTTCACCCGATAAGCTTCCGTGCATTAGTTGTAATCAGTCACCAGCAGTAAGGAGAATTCCGATGCAACTGAAACTCGATACCCGAACATTGAAAGATGGAATCATCGTGGTGGATTGCTTCGGCCGCCTGGTTTTTGGCGAAGAGTCCGCGAGCATACGAGATACGTTAAAAGCATTGACCAAGTCCGACAGCCGCATCATTCTTGACCTCGGCGGCGTCACCTACATTGATAGCGGCGGACTGGGCACGCTGGTCGCAATCTACACCACCGCCCGCAATGCGGGAGGCACGATTAAACTTGCCAACCTCACCCGGCGCGTGGGCGATCTGCTGCAAATCACCAAGCTGGCAACGGTGTTCGAGGTGTATGACAGCGAGGAAAAAGCCGTGCAATCTTTCGAGCACAGCGCCGCAGCCTAGATTTGCAACGACTCGCAACCTTAAACGTTTATGGACTGGGAAAGCCGCGTCATAGCCGCCATCCGCCAGATTCCACGCGGCAAGGTCTCAACCTATGGCGCCATCGCGCGCGCGGTCGGCTCTCCGAACTTGTCACGACAGGTTGCCCGAGTATTGAGCGGATCGAGAGGACTTCCATGGCACCGGGTACTCGGGGCTGGCGGACATATTCGCGTCCCCGGTGAGTGGGCTGCAGAGCAGCGGCTGCAGCTTCAATTTGAAGGCGTACGTTTTCGCGGACGGCGCGTGGATATGGCACAGCACGAATTCAAGTTCGTACGTGTGCAAAAATCGGTCGTGCCAAAACCTGAACCAAAAACAGGGAAGCGTCGCTGATCGCAGAAACTGTGACCTACCCGGCAGTAAATTTTTCCGTTGAGTCTTGATTAGTATCGAGCCCAGTCTCGGTTTCCTCGTGAGAGTTATCATTTTTCAAGTGACGAGACAGAAACCAGCTCATATGCGGCAGCGGACGCTCTACATTCCGCCGAACAGCAATTAGCTCCGCGGTTATTGCCACCGCTATCTCTTCCGGAGTGATTGCCCCAATATCGAGGCCGACTGGGGCGTGTACTTTTTCAAACAGATTTGCCGCCATCCCCTGTCTGATAAGCTCGCGGAAAATTGTGATCGTCTTACGTTTTGATCCGATCATCCCGATATATCGCGCCTGCGTTTTCACGGCCCACGCCAAGACCCGCATGTCGTCGCGATGTCCGCGAGTGACGATCACGATATAAGAAGATTCGTTCGGAACGATCTGGATGAATGCTTTCTCGAAGTCCCCGGCGATAAGTTCTTTGGCGTCGGGGAAGCGCTCGCGATTGGCGTACGTCTCGCGGTCGTCAATGACTGACACCTCGAATCCCGCATTCCTGGCTGCGCGGTAAAGATTAACGGAGACATGTCCCGCCCCGAAGATGTAAAGAACTGCTTGAGGCAGGATGGGTTCGACAAAAATCTCGACTGTGCCTCCACAAACTAATCCGCTATCGTATTTAGGATTCTGGTTGAGGTTGAAACTCAGGCTGCGAGGTTTTTCTGACTCCATCACCTCGCGAGCCGCCTGCCAGACTTCGGCCTCAACACAGCCTCCACCGATGGTTCCGCTGATGGATCCGTCATCGCGTACCAGCATTTTTGCGGTTTCAAATGATGGAATGGATCCGCGGACATTTACGATCGTTGCCACTGCGCCGCGGCGTCCGGACTGGCGAAGCTTTACGATTTCTTCGTAGATATCCATCAAAGTTGATTATTGGAGTTTGCAGAAGGCAAGTCAAACTGGTGGCGTGCCGATAGACAAGGATGCGATTCTTTCCGGTGCGGCTAAAGTCGCGCCCTGACCTGTGTGCTAGTTTGTTTCTGCTCAAAAGGGAGATAAGCAAAAGATGAAAGCCGTTCGCATCCACGAGTTCGGAGGCCCCGAAGTTCTTCGCTACGAAGACGTGCCTGATCCGAAGCTTCGCAAAGATCACGTCCTGATCAGAGTTCGCTCCTGTGCCTTGAATCATCTCGATCTCTGGGTGCGCAAGGGACTTCCCGGCATAAAGCTCCCGCACATTCTTGGGAGCGATATCGCTGGCGAGATCGTCGAGCTTGGAGAATACGTAACGGGCCTGACCGTCGGACACCGCGTCGTGCTGGCACCGATGCATTTCTGCAATCGCTGCATTTACTGTACTGCGGGCAAGCAAAATCTTTGCCGCGAGTTCACCGCGTTGGGCAATCTGGTGGATGGAGGCAATTGCGAATTGATTGAGATTCCCGCCGTGAATGTCATCCCGATTCCTTCAAGCTTAAGTTTCGACGAGGCCGCAAGCGTGCCTCTGGTCTTTCTCACTGCTTGGCACATGTTGGTTGGACGCGCCGGAATTCGGACGGGGCAGACCGTGCTCGTTTTGGGAGGGGGCTCCGGCGTCGGCATCGCGGCCATACAAATTGCTAAGCTTTTCCATGCTCGAGTTATCGCAAGCGCTGGAAGCGAAGAGAAACTGGAAAAGTCCCGAAACCTGGGAGCAGACTTCGGCATAGATCACTACCGCCAAAAAATCTCCCAGGAAGTAAAGAAAATCACCAACGGGGAAGGCGTGGACATCGTAGTTGAACACGTAGGAGCCGCGACCTGGAATGAAAGCCTGAGATCTCTGAAGCCTTCCGGCACGATCGTGACCTGCGGAGCTACCACTGGTGCCGAGGCAGCGGTGAACCTGCAGTTCCTGTTTGCGCGCCAATTGTCTCTTCTTGGCTCCTACATGGGGACGATGGGTGAGCTCCACGAGGTACTGAAGCACGTTTTTGCCGGGCGCTTGAAGCCGGTGGTGGATCGAACTTTTCCACTATCAGACGCGCAAGCAGCTCACACCTACATGGAGGAGAGCCGGATGTTTGGGAAAATAATTCTAAGTCCGTGAGGCGCAAATGTTTGTAATTTCAAGCTGTCTCGGTTGTGATTCTTAGCAGTCAACCGTAAAATGAACTCATGCCTCGTGACCTGAATTTCGGACCTTACGTCACCCTCGAAGAAGGAAAACGCACAGTCAAAGACCTGACCTACGGTAATCCCACGCCGGAGGGGCTGGTCCTTACTACCGTGGATAACGTGGTGAACTGGATGCGCAAGAATTCCATCTGGCCGATGACGTTCGGGTTAGCGTGCTGTGCAATTGAAATGATGTCCATGGGCGCGTCGCGGTTTGATATCGCTCGCTTCGGAGCAGAAGTGTTCCGGCCTTCGCCGCGGCAGTCCGACCTCATGATTATTGCCGGGCGGGTTTCCAACAAAATGGCGCCGGTAATTCGCCAGCTCTGGGAGCAGATGCCGGAGCCTAAATGGGTTATCTCCATGGGCGCGTGCGCGACCTCGGGCGGAGTGTTCAACAATTACGCGCTGGTACAGAGCGTCAATCAGGTTATCCCCGTTGATATCTACGTACCCGGATGCCCGCCACGTCCTGAGCAATTGATCTACGCCATTACCCTGCTACAGGACAAGATTCAGAAGGAGCGCGGAACGATAAGACGCGCACTGAATCTCTCGTAATTTTTTACCGCATCGTCCATAATCACTGCGCTACACTCACTACCGCCGATGCGGAGAATGACTTACACCCTGAATGGACCAACGATAACGGCGCAGGCGCCCTGTCGCGCCGATCTCGCAGGCGGGACCATGGATTTGTGGCCGCTCTACTTATTTCATCCGGGCGCTCTGACCTTGAATTTTGCGCTGAACATTCTCACCACCTGCCGCGTCACGCCGCTCAAGGGCAAACGCATTTATCTGCGTTCTCTCGATACCCGTAAGGAAGAAACTTTCGCTGATTTCGACCAGCTACGTTCCGCAAACCGGTTTCGCCTCCCGCTTGCGGCCCGGCTGCTGCAATTTTTTGCGCCCAAAGAAGG
>JALYIM010000119.1 GCA_030775785.1 Acidobacteriota bacterium | reverse complement strand
GTTCTGCGTAAAGTCCTTCTGTGAAGCCTCCCTCACAGTTCTGAATCTGATATCAGCAAAATTCATGGATTCGAGCGACACGCCTTCGGGCGATGCCGCGGCAATCTCACTGAACTGCGTACCGCGGGTGAAGAGGAGAAGCACATGCGAAAAGTAAAGGTTAGCAAAATTTGGATTTCGGCATTTCTGCTATTAGTTCTTGCGACTGGATGCAGTGATCCCGATAAAAACCCAAAAGCGTTGACACCAGGTAATCCCTTGGCCCCGCCTACAGTAACGGCGGTTACCCCGATCAACGCCTCTACTCTGATATGTCCCAACACCGCCGTTGTTACTGCCACCTTCAGCAAGGCAATGAACCCAAGTACGATCAACACTGCGACCTTCACTTTGAGCTCGAGCGGCGGCAGCGTTTCGGGGCAGGTTAGCTACGCGACAGCGACCAATATCGCGACATTTACGCCGGCGAGGCCGCTGGCTCCCAGCACTACATTCACTGCCACGATTACCACCGGCGCGGCTGACACTTTTGGGAATCCACTAGCGGCCAATTTTGTGTGGACATTTACGACGTCCGCTACGTGTCCGCCCCCGCCAGCGCCCTTAAATTTGGGAGCGGCTTGTAGTTTCGGGATTCTAGCAGGCGCTACGGTTACTAATGTCGCCGGTACCGCGACGACTGTTAGCGGGGATGTCGGAGTGTGGCCGGGGAGCGCTGTCACGGGGTTTGGACCACCAGCCTCCATAACCGGGACGATCCACGCAGGTGATTCTGTGGCCATGGCAGCCCAAGGTGCTTTGACTACCGCTTATAACAATGCCGCCGGAGCAGCCGGAGGCGCTGTCCTGTCTGCCGATATCGGCGGGCAGACTCTTCCCCCAGGCGTTTATAGAACCACAAGTGCCCAGCCCTCGCTGGGAATAACGGGAAATCTTACTCTCGATGGCCAAGGCGATCCAAACGCGGTCTGGATTTTCCAGATCGTGTCCACGCTGACCACCGCAGCTGGTAATAGCCAAGTCATCCTCATCGGCAGCGCGCAGTCTCACAATGTGTTCTGGCAGGTCGGGAGCTCCGCGACCCTCGGGACTAACACGAGCTTCACTGGAACAATAATGGCGCAGGCTTCTATCACTGCGACGACCGGCGCTACCCTGAATGGTAGAGCACTGGCAAGGTCGGGCTCAGTCACCCTGGATACTAATACCGTTGTGGTGCCTGCCTGTCCGTAAATCGAACGCGGGGAGACTGGCCCAACGGTGGTCTCCCCAAGTCCGCTGAACAATCGAAATTCATGTATAGAAGTCGGAGGAATATTCGCATGTCATCTCAAGTAAAGAGTCATCCAGGTCGAGTTCTGCCGACGCTGTTGGCGACGGTCGCAATGCTGTGCACGTTTATGACACTCGGCGCAGCTCAAGACCAGCCTGCACCGAAGTGGGAGCTCTTCGGCGGCTATTCCTTCTTTCATTCTGGAGCCGATATCCATGGCCAGCTTCCCGGAGCATTGTTGCCATTGGGCAGCCGACTGGAAGTGAACCCGCGCGGCATTGGGCTGGCTGCGACTTACGACTTCAACCGTTGGTTTGGGCTAACTCTCGACAGCAGCGCGCACTGGGGAAGTGGCGAGCGGACTACATTCCAAAGAATTGACGATACCGGTTTTTACAATCTCTCAATCGGGCCCAAGGTTACGTTTAGGAGTAAACACTTCGCGCCATTTTTGGAATTTCTGGTTGGCGACCACCGGCTTACACCGGATGCCTTTCACGACGTGGACAAATTAGGATTCATGCCGGGAGGCGGACTAGATATCAACCTTTCACGGCACGTTGCACTGCGGTTGATCCGAGCCGACTACGTGTTTTCGAATTACCGCTTTGGTCCCAAGAGTACAACTCCTGAGACACAGATTCGAGGCGCTAGGCTACAGACGGGCATCAATTTTATGTTTGGCGGCGGCGGGGATGAAGTGTCGCCCAGCGCAGCATGTTTGACCCAGCCGACGGAAGTGTTTGCGGGCGAGCCAGTGACGGCGACTGCCAGTGGATCCAATTTCAACCCCAAACGTACGATCCAATACAACTGGAGTGGATCGGGCATCAAATCTGCAGGTTCTGGGGCCTCTGCCCAGATTGATACAGCCGAATTGCGGCCCGGAACCTACGCAGCAACCGCCAACCTTAGTGATGGCCACAAGGGCCTGGCATCTTGCACGGCGCACTTCACTGTGAAAGAACCCCGTCCGCCGACGATCTCGTGCGCAGCTGATCCGGCTAGCGTGCCCATGGGCGGGACTGCGACTATCAACTCCCAGGCAACCAACCCCGACGGGCGCAGGCTCACTTACAGCTATACGACTACAGCTGGCAACATTTCGGGGGGCGACTCATCTGCCACGCTGAACACTACGGGTGCACAATCGGGCCCAATCACGGTGACTTGTAATGTAAGAGATGACCGCAACACTCCGCTAACAGCTTCGTCCACCGCCATGGTGAACGTGGAAGCTCCTCCTGCTCCTGCACCGGAGATAGCGCAGTTGGAAGCTAAGCTTGCTCTGCATAGCATTTACTTTCAGACGGCTCGGCCCACTGCGGAGAATCCGGAGGGCGGCCTACTGCCTAGCCAGGCCGAAATCCTAAAAACCTTGGCCGAGGACTACACCAATTATCTGAAATACAAACCCGATGCCCATTTGATCCTAGGTGGTCATGCGGACAACCGCGGCTCGACGGAATATAACAAGGCGCTTACTGAGCGGCGTGTGCAACGCACTAAGAGTTTTCTTGTCGAACGTGGTGTGCCTGAGGATCACATTGATACACGCTCGTTTGGACAAGAGGATCAGCTAACCGCTGACCAAATAAAGGATCAGATAGCGCAGAATTCAGACTTGACTCCAGCAGACAGGCAACAAATGCTGAACAATCTGCCGGTGATGGTGCTGGCTAACAATCGTCGTCTCGACATTACCCTGAGCACCACTGGGCAACAATCTACCCACCGTTATCCCCTTAATGCGAAAGATTTCTTGGCCCTAATCAGTACGGAGGGTACGGGAAAAAAGCGGGTAACGAAGCGACACAAAAGGTAGTGGCGTGACGGGGAGCTACGGGACGTTTTTATCAGTGGTTGTCAAGGACAGGACTATTAACCATTGCCGAAAGCGGTTGCATTTAGCGCGACCGAAAGGCGCTACAAAACCAGAGGCGCTACAAGATGTTTGAAGGCATCTTTGACTCGTCTAAGGCAACGGCCAGACCCGCCAGCTGATGGCGCAGGCGGTCGATACGATGGCTTCGTTCCAAAAAAGTGGCATGTTGCTCTGGACTCCATCCCGTAAAATGGGCATCATCCCAGGCTACAAGCTGTTGCCTGGATAATTGGCCGATTTCAGAGAGTATTTCCAAACGCCGGGTGGACTGTTCCACTTTTGGACTCCTGTGAGACCGATTCACAAGAGACCGTCGCTTCGTAGCGCGGCAGAAAGATGTGAGATAGCGACGACCGCAGCATAAGCTTTCGACGCAGCATTAGCAAACACAGCGAAAATATATGGATGAGCGAGATTCGCTCAAATCCCTAAAAAACTGTCTGGGGAACGAAATTCGCAGCTCCGGGGCTCGAGGAGCCACTGCACTTCGCCGCGTCTTTCTTGCGAGACCTGTTGGGCGAGAATGTCCGTAACTTTCATCCTAGATCATACGTCCGTCGAGTATTCCGGGATTTTGCGGCTATCTTTCCAAATTGGCTCTCTCAAAAAACACCACGAATCTTTGCGTTACCAGGAAAATGAAAGGCATGTCGTCGTGACGGGAGACCGATATACTTCCGAATTCCTAACATGCGGTAAAAGTACGAACCTGAAATGGAAATATGTGTATTCAGGTTTCCTAAGACCCTAAATACTATACACACGAAAAAACAAGGACAGAAGTTACGGTAACAGTGACAGGGTTGAGCGTACAGGTTATGGGTAGGTTGAAAGTGTCAGGACACGGTGTCAGGACACGGTGTCGGTTCACTCGCATCAGTGTAGTTGCGCATCAACGATTGCGTTATACGACTAGTGTCGGTCACATGGTTGAGATAACGTAACGGTATCAGTATTTAATAGGGTCAGATACGGACTGTAATTGAGTTATCGTGTTGGTAGTCTGCGCATTGCCACGTTTGCGATCAGAACGACACGGACTCCATTTGATTGGACTCGGAAAGTACACAGATTTCTTCCACAATGGGCTACAACAAAATACCCCGCACTAACCCCCAGTGGCCCCAAAGTTTCATGTCTACGGGCTTCCCAGTGCCCTTACAATCGAAGTCCCAGCACTGAATTCGACGTAGAATCCCGTATCAGTTGGCATTTGACGATATAATCTCTCGCCTATGGCAAATTTAACTGGATTAGACAAGATCGTGACAGAACTGCGTTCGGAACATACAAAGTTGACCAACCAACTGAGGCATGTGGACGCTGCGCTCAGTGTTCTTGGAAAATTACACGGCAAACTTGATGTTTCCGGTACGGATGGGCGCTCTTCAAGAAAAGGGAGCCGTCTGAGTGCTGCTGCCAGGAGAAGAATATCCATAGCCCAGAAGGCAAGGTGGGCGAAGATTAAGTTGCGGCAGAGATAGTGGTGAAGAAATTCTATGGTGTCGTCTGTTCAGGAAGAATTCAAGGAAAGCCCTGTAACGCAAAACTAGCTCTTAATGAAGTTACTGCACCTGTGGATCCGGAATTACCGGCTGTTGGTATAGCCTGTCCCGTCTGCAACAGCGTGAGCACCTATGTGGGTGAGCCTGAGTGGTTCGATAAATATGACGCATGGGCGAAGGGAGTCGGACCTAAAACGTAGTTTTGCAATAATGTTCCGACTAATTAGTTTCCCATGCGTCGGTCACGCTGGAGTACCCGACAAGGTCTCAAGAGACGTTTTACAGCCTGTCCACGGCTCCAGAGCTTAATAACCTCACCTTCGTGCAAGACATTCGGTAAGTCGCAGGACCACCCACAATCAACTTCTTACCAAACGAAATCTGTTCCATCCCTATCTCATCCGCAAAGTAGACCCGTGAACATTGATTAGGATGCAATAAAAAAAAATCTTTTCGCCGACAAAAATCGCAGCAAAAGCCGTAGGGAAAAACAACAGACGACATACCCCACACGTTATCCGGTTTGACATCAGATTGATCGCGGGCGAGTTCCTGTCGGCGATTCGGTGATGACATTCAACTCCAAAATTGTAGAGAACTTTGATGTTCGCGCGATTGTAACCAGATTTCCTTCGACAATGGGCTACAACGCAATACCCCCCCATCTCTCATTGACCCAAAAATGTGGCGTCTACGGGGTTCCCAGTGGCCGTAAAATCCAAGTCTCTGTATCGGATCAGACGCAAACCTAAGAATCGCCAAGACTATTGGTGGGACGTAGAATCACGGAATCTGGAGGTCGGTTGGTCACTAACTAGTCGGCAGGTGGCAATGGAGGAATAAGCCCGAATAGCCAATAACCGGTCGCATAAAACAAAAACAATTCCACGAAGTACGCCAGTATTCAATACAGCCACCCGAATCGTGTCATCACAACTGCGAACACAAGGCCATTTATCACTAACCAAGCGAAGAAGAACAAAATAAAAGATACGGACTTGAATCTCGCACGATAATCGCGTCCGACTGATGCTAGGAATCCAATTGATATCCACGATAGAAACATCAATCTGGAATCGACGTGATAGTGATCTGCGAGTAGAAAGGCAAAGCCGCCGAGGAAGATGACCAGGAACGATGCGCCTACGAGCATCAACAGATCGTGACGTCCCCTTTGAAGTTCGCTCAGACGCTGTGCGCACATGTCCAATCACCAGTGCCTTTGGTATTTCGTTAAGAAGCGCGAACCACTTTTGTGGATTTGATTAAGAAGAAGCGCACCGTTCGAATCTCGTTTCCTAAACCCTAAATACTATACACACGAAAAAACACGGGCGCCGCCTCCTATGGAGCAAGGACGGAGTTGAGTTTTTCAGTTTTGTTAGTTTTTTAACCAAGATGTCTCAAGCGTGTAAATTTGTGGTGGGAGGAACCTCTGCACCCACGCAAACCATTAAAATCGGACAATGTATTAGCTTCACCCGCCTTTATTTGCAGATTCGCGTTTAGCCTTCTCTTCATGGTAACGTCGTCGATCTCTGTGCCGCTTCGGCGTCTTGTGCGTAGGCGGGGACGCTCAAGGGAACGCGTATAAAAAGAGATTAGCAGTCAACCCAGTTAGGGAGACAGTCCGTCCGACGCTAGCGGACGACGCGATACGGTGCGACTTTTGTAAAACCAAGGCGTCTACCAACAAGACCGACTGGAATTGTTCGATGAGTGTGATGCGAAGTTCTGGAATTTTCCGGAAAGTCAAGTAGTCTAGCGGTTGCTGATTAGATAAGGCACGCGTATGAATATTAAATATTATCGACTCAGTTTGTTATTGGTAGTGACTACACTGTCTTTTCCCCTTCTGGCGATCACCCAGCAAGATGACCGTCCCCGGCAAGATCTACAACGCCACCGTGATGACAGCCATCGGCGGCGAACTCAGGACAATCGAAAGACTCCAGATGACGGACGGGTTTACGATCGCTCCCGCCACGACTATCACCCATGGAATGACGATGAAGACCGTGCGTATCGTAAATATTTAATTCAAAACCACCGACCTTATCGCGGATTTGAGCGGAATAGCCGTACGGAACAAGCTCGTTACTGGAGGTGGCGACACGCCCATCCAGATCACAAGAATCGGGCGGACCATCACCGGTAACTGGCAGAGTATAAGGAAAGCGCTTCTAGCGGCCAAGGGCCCAGTCTATTTGGGCTGCAAATTCAACAATTCCTGAAACGCGAGAAGCAGAAGTCTGTATTTCTTTACCAGGCTTCTGCTCGAGAGGATGGGAACTTTATGTGGGCAACAGAGTCAACTTTAATCATAGCCTGAGAGTTCAACAATCCTGCGAAAGCTGTACTTGGCAGTGCGAGCATTCTGTAGCGAAAATCATTACACACACCCCTCTTCACTTCTTTAGGTAAACTCTGTCACGTTTCGTGCGTATTGACCCTCCGGCGTATTATCTCCCCCGTTCTGTTTGTGAGGGCTGTATGCTTCGTAAGCCTGGCGGTAAAACTCTCATCGAGCGCATTTATCTGGAAGTTACCGGCCGCATAATGCCGCAATCAATTAGGCTCATCCTCTTGCGCAAGCCACGACCCGTGCGAAAGCCACGTTAAATAGAGCTTTTCATTTATTGCAGCCGGTGACGCCGGGGTGACCGGAGCCGGGCGCAATCGGGATATGTAGAGCGCGATTGCGAGTAGTCAATAGTTTGTTGAAGCCGCGTTGGACGCACTCAGAAGCAATTGCCATCACTCAGCAGTAATTCAATTCCATCCGCTCAAAATCCGCCGACCGTGAAGCTGGGAGGTCCTGCTTTTTGTATCTTCCCAAGACCTGCGGACAAAGTAAGCATTTTTTCACTTCCCGCGCAATCTTCCTTCTCCTTTTTTTGGCGCTTATCATTCGTTGATGTTTATTCCAAAGTCGCAATGACTCCGGTTGCCGAGTGTTGATCGGCTTACCGTCTAGCTTCTCCTGCGCCCGATCTCTTTGATATGCATCAAAATACTGGAAGATGTCATGATAAGGAGGGTAATGCCAAATTTTGCTCCTCCGAACGTTTCGCAAGTAAGTGCAATAGCGGACCTCCGCCGCGTTGAGTTCGGCTATTTCCGTGGGGGTCAATTGATCCTTCAAGAGCTCATAATTCATTGTCATCACCCTCACGATTTAGATTCCTTGCGGCGAAGACAAGGCGAAAACTATGAAAAACAAACAATATTACTATATGGTAAACAGTTTTTCACAATTGGTGAGGGTTGATATAGGGTAATCTCGGATTAAAAACAGTTATCTCGCTAATCGTAACGTATACTACAGATCTCTCGTTACTAAATAATATATTGACCGATTTATAGATAATACGCCTTTTATTATCTATCACTTGCGGCCGACTTTTATGAGGTTTCGGCCATGATCCAGTGAAATTTTTTTTGCCCGCTTAAGGCTGGCTGGGCCGAGGCCCAATCCTCCAAAAGGAATCGGTGGAGGTAGTGGGGTTCCTGCAGGGGTAGCTGAAAAACAATCTGGCCCTCTGCACCTGAAGTCGCGGGAAGAGAGCCTCCTTCATCGGTACACTTTACCGATTCACCGCGGCTCCCTCGCTCACCTGCTCCGCTTACTTACAATAGGGAACTAGAGCACTCTGCTCGGGGGCCGAATTCTGAAAAGCTCACGCTCGCTCTCCAGCGCACTTGAGGTTGTGCTCGACACTGAAGTTGGCGGGCCCAATCCTCCAAAAGGAATCGGTGGAGG
>JALYIM010000118.1 GCA_030775785.1 Acidobacteriota bacterium | reverse complement strand
CATTGATTGGCTCACTGTCCATCTCCGGGCCCGAGACTTCAGTTCAGTGGCTTGCTCTTGCCAAGGACGGTGCCGACCTCCCCTCGAGTCAGGCAACATTACAGGATGCACGCCAGGTGATTTCACCCGGGGAGATGTATGACTTTGACTTTCAACCGCGAGAAACCGGCACACTAACTATGGAATTTGAAGTCCAGCTGCTCCCACTGAAAATCACAGAGCAGATCGACATCGAATAAGAGGTGGATTGCGAGCCTTAAATCAATTACCGAAGTTGACCGCGAACGCTGGCGGATTACGATCGCGGCTTGCTCGAGGACATTCGGAGGAAGGAATTGACGCGTTTAGACGGATTCGCTTGCTGTCAGGGCCACAATGCAACTGCTCGGCGGTCCGATATGTGTGAACCCGATGGTATCCCCGCCTCCAATGAGGAGGAGAAGAACTCGGTCCCCAAGAAATAGATTATTGCTCCACTCTTGTTAGCTTTGAATAAAGGGGAAAACAATGAAATCCTTCGAGGAGGTGGCTCAGCGTCGCTGTGGCGGTTCTATGGGTTGCGGCGGGGGGCAGCCATATTTCACAGTCACAGGTTCACAACAGCACCGCTCAATCGGTGATCAAAGAACAGGTCGGATCGCCCTCACTCAGATTTTGCCAAAGTTGGATGGTGATCGCGTTCTTTCCGACGGGGCGAAATTATGAGGAGGTCCAAAGGCTAGGCTGCGTAGCGTCGACGTGCCGCAAGCCAGAACCGGCGAAGACAAATGACCAATGAACAACGCGCCGTGGACCGCGCCGGACGCTCAGCCGAAGTTTTCATTGGAAGGACCTCGCACCTTCTCCTGTGAAAGCGTGGAATGCTTACTCGGGATGAAACTGGAGTTCAATCAACTCCGTGGTTTCCCCCGCGGCCGCAACCCACTTCCACTTTCCTATCGCATCGACGGCCGCTTGCGCTAAGACGGGACTCCCGCCGATAACTTTCGTGGATTTTATCTTGCCATTAGAAGTAACCGTAGCCTCCACTTTGACGATTCCGCGCAACTGCATCTTTCGGGCGAGATCGGGATAGGCCGGAGTTACTTTGTTTAATATTTTACGATTGGCTTCTGATGGTTGTTGTGACGGACAGAAAGAGGCGGAGAACACGACCATTCCGAGAGAGAGCGCCAGAAATGCAGTGCCGATACAGCGCATGTTAGTCCCCTCCTGTCAGCGTACCCACAGTTCGGGGCGGGCAAAAGGTAACCGAGGTAACGGCAGAGCGGGTCGGCAGTGTTTGGAAAGGGTAAGGAGCTACTGAATAGGAGCATGCGCAGGCGTGACACTCAACCGGGAAGACCATATCCAGTGACCAAAAGCGAACTACAGCGACCCAGGTCGAAAAAAAGTTTGTCCGATTCTGAAATCGCGGGCTCAACTGCCGCGAAGAAAAACACATAAACCAACTGATGTCCCATAACGGGATTATTGGTCTTGGGAGTTTGCCGGAGTGATGATGACCAGTCAAGCGCGGCGGTGTAGTCTATGTGGACAAGAGTGTGGCAATCTCGGCGGTTCCCGCTGAGTACGCTGGCGTGCGGACGAAGGTGATCCGAACCGATCGCTTCCGTTCGTTTGACTGGGGAGCGAAAACGCAAGCTTTTAGGGCCTGCCGCCCGGACGGACACCACAGCTCAAACTCTTCCACCGGTTTCAGCCAGGAATGACACCTGGCCCGTAACGGAATGTAGACTCGTCCAGGTGTTAGCGAGGAAACCAATCTTCGACGGGAAACTGCCCGATGCCTATTAAGGATACCGTCTAGCGCTTTCCTCTCCAGTGGAGAATTACGTTCTACAAACTCCCGGGTATCCCTCGCAGGTTGCGAGCTTTTGAAACTGAATCCTGCTCTAACAGAGGACTTAATTGTGGCGGAGATGCCTTAGGAACGGGAATGTTCACACACCTGCTTCTGAAAAATGGCAGTCGAATCGGAGTGAAACCAAATGCTATATATTCCGCGCTGGCGTGCGGTTCTGTCCTGGGCGAGCTTGAAGTGACGGCGGTACGCCGAAATAAATTGATCGTTTTTTCGTCGAAAGTGTGCCAAGGGATACGCTTGTCGTGTGCGGAAAAGACTTTTTGAAAGCTTGAGTCGTAGAAGTCGGGCAACTCGAATCCATCGTCTTAAAAACGCCATCTCCGAAGAGCACACGGATTGCGGGTTTCAGTCAACTGTCGCAGTTTTCACAGAAGCATAAAACCCAATTATGACGTAAGGTGGATGCTAATTCGTGAGGAATCGGACTGCGGGTTTCTGGAAGATGTCCACTACGCCAACATCGCAGGGCGCCTACGTATTCAGCTTTCCGGGAGGCCAACCGGTGGTGTCTTCAAATGGCACGACGAAGGGAATTGTCTGGGTCATGGAATACTTACCCACTGTGGCGTTGCGCGACTACGACGCCACTAACCTCGCTAATGAGTTGTTCTTCCTTTTGCTTCTTCCACCGACTAATCTATAC
>JALYIM010000117.1 GCA_030775785.1 Acidobacteriota bacterium | reverse complement strand
CGATAGACCCAATAGAGTCCCGCCGGGAAAGAAACCAGTCGGACCGAGTCATGGTTTTCACCAGGGTAGAGCGTGAAGCGATAATCCAGCCCAGCAGGTTTCAGCTCGTCGAGCAGTTTGGCGAACGCGATGGTGTCCTGATCAAATCCGAAATCATCTTTGCTGCCGACGGAAATATCCAAGCGAACCGGTGATGGCAGTTTCCGTAATTTCTGGCGCGCAGCCGAGAAAAGCAGCCGGTTATCCCAGCTCAATGCGGGGCTTGCAGCTACGATCCGTTGAAAAAGTGCCGGCCGCTGCTCCAAAGCGTAGATCGCAAACAGGCCGCCGTAAGAATGGCCCAAAAGGCCGCGGTCCGACGGAATCGTGCGATAGGTGCGATCGACGAAGGGATCACCTCGTGTTCCAGAAAATCGAGAAACGCCGCTGCGCTCCCCGAAGTCGTCTCGCGTGACGTTTTGGTCGGTGTGAAATCGCGCGCTCGCAGCGCCATCACATCTGGAGTCGAACCATAACTCACGTTTACCATAATGACCGGGGGCATCCGCTTCGAATAGACGTTGTTGTTCTGGAGAAAGGTCATCAGCGGAAAATGCCAGCCATCGAGAATGTGAGCACGGGATAGGACTGGGCCGATGTGGCATAGCCACTGGGCAATGAAACGAGGAGGTCATACCGCTGCCCAATCTTGGCGGACGTCAGGGTACGCTGTTCGGTGTCAGCCAGGGTCGCCGGCGGCGCGGGACTTTGGGCAAAACAACCAATTACCCCCGAGAAAAGCAGTACGAGGGCCGTCGGGCAGATAACCGGAATCGCTTTCATAGGTTGCCGTTCAAAACTTGCTCAATGTAGCAAAAACGCTGCTTGATCCCAATGTAGCTCACGCAGCCTATGGCATGATATCGAAGGACTGCGTCCATTTCTGCGTGCAGAAACAAAGCTGTACGCTACGAAAAGCTGATGACGGGCATCCCTCCTAAGAATCGTGACAGGATATAAAGATTCTCTGAAATTTCTATCCTGTTTGACGCTAGGGTAGTAAGATTGCGCGGATCGAAAATCACGCGATGAACAACTTCTCTGCTTTGTACTCCAAAAACCAGGCCCGGAAAAGCGCCCGATGAGCGCAAACAACGCTTCAGAGCTTATAGGCGTTATCACGGGCTATCTGCTTCCGCGATGCGTCCACGTGGCTGCAGAACTTGGCATTGCTGATCTACTTGACGACACTCCGCAGTCGGTGGAGACAATCGCTCAGGCTGCACATCTCCAGGTGGATTCACTCAACAGGATACTTCGATTATTAGCTTCTCACGGAATCTTTAAACAGGTTTCCGGAGGATATGATCACACTGACCTTTCCCGACAGCTAAGAAGCGATCATCCGCAATCTTTACGTCCCTACGCACGAATGGTCGGATCGCCACTGTTTTGGCAATGTTTTGGCGAACTCCAGCATGCAGTGGTAACAGGCGAGCCCGCAATGAACAAGCTCGATGCTAGGGGAATATTTGGATATTTTAAAGATCATCCTGATGAAGGGTACATCTTCAATGCTGCCATGGAAGCCAAGGCGCAGCGAGATATTCAGGCTGTCACAGAGGTGTACGATTTTTCGGCGTTCCGGTCAATTGCCGACATCGGGGGAGGGCGAGGTCATCTGCTTAAAGCCATTCTGGCAAAGTCACAGACTTCGACTGGAGTGCTCTTTGATCAACCTCATGTTCTGGAAGAAGCTGTTCCAACGGAGCGTCTTTCATTACATCCAGGTGATTTCTTCGCTGGACACCTTCCAAAATGTGAGGCCTACGTACTAATGGAAGTCCTTCACGATTGGAATGATCAGCAGTGCCAACAAATATTAGCTTCCTTGCGAGACGCAGCACCACGGGGCGCAACACTTTTGGTAATCGAAACCATCATGTCGGAGGGTTTCGATGCGCATTTTTCACAAATACTCGATGTGATCATGCTTGTCGTGACGGGTGGGCGCGAAAGAACCAAAGATCAATACGAAAAATTGCTCGACCGCAACGGTTTTCGTTTAACCCGAGTTATAGGAACGAGCAGCCCGTGTTCGATTGTGGAGGCGGTCTTTGGCTAGCAGTTATTTTTGCAGTGATTTTCGGCGCTGAAAAATGCACCTTTTTCACTTCGTTGTACGTTCCCGCCGATCCTACCGGACCCGAGTATCGTGAGGCGACTTGCATCTATTGCGATGCGACCGTTAGTTTTCTGGCAGAGCTTAAGAGCACGGGCGGAAAAGGCGAAAAGGCAGTTCAAC